>NZ_JACJDY010000003.1:0-288127 GCF_014163785.1 Pseudoalteromonas sp. SR43-7
GAACGCCATTAGAAACTTTATTAGATGGAAAATTGATCTGGGCTGAGAAAAATTTAGCTCAAATCTAGACTGACAGTCACCGATTAAAAAACGGGTAACTGTCAGATCAAGTCTGAGCTAGTACAGCTACATAGATTTAATAGGTACTCTTAATTGCTTTTGAGGTTTGATGGTTTGCATTAATAGGCATAGTGATACCAAAGCCACACCTATCCAACCAATTATCTTAAACCTTTCACCAATAACGAAAACGGCTAAAACAGTTGCAACTAATGGTTCTATTAAGGTAATTAATGTCGCTTTACTTGCATTTATATAATTCAAGCCAAAACCAAATAGTAAGTATCCTAAAAACATTGGAATTACTGCCATATACAAAGATACCAATGCATTGGTTGCGCTTGAAAATAAGTTATCACCTGTAAACCATAATGAAGGGAGTAACAATAAAGCAGCACAACCGAACAGTCCTGACATTGACGATTTCGAATGAACTCCACTTTCAATTAAACTCCTTGCTGCCCATGAATAACCTGCATAGGTTAATCCTGCAATACACCCCAAAAGAATACCCAGGCTCTGTTGATTAATACTGTATGAAGGATCATTACTCTGATCTCTACCTAACGTTAATAAAGTAATACCTATAGCTCCAATAACAAAACTCAGTACCCATTCCAGTGATATATTTTTTTTACTAATTAGGCTTTCAAGGATTGCAGCAAAAAAAGGTGCCGTAGCAATTGAAACTACAGTGCCAATTGCAACACCTGATAAACGCATTGAAGTATAAAATGCTAATGGATAAATAGCGACAGAAGCGGCACCTAAAAGTAATACCTTAGGCTGTGAAATCATGAGCTTATAATCTATAAACAACGTTTTTCGTGCTGTAATAACAAGTAGCACTCCCCCTGTTCCCATAGAGAATGCACCAATTGCAAACGAACTCACATCAGGGGAATAGCTTGCTGCGGTGCCTGTTGTTCCCCACAAAAAACTAGCAATAATGATAGCAATTACACCTTTAAAACTTCCGTGATGACTTTGCATAGTGAAACCTGTTTTTTATTATTTCAATCCAGAAATTGTATGCTAATGATGAAAGGAGTTTTTAACAATTAAGACGCTATCGTTGACAATAAAGACTAAGTTTACTTTTTGAATTTATTAGGTGGTAGGCCAAAGTATTGTGAAAACTTTCGGCTAAAGGCTGACGGCTCTTTGCAGCCTACTTTTTCACCAATGATTGATAGTGGATAATCTGTGTGTGTTAGTAAAGCTTGCGCTTTTTCCATACGAAGTTTGGTTACGTATTTCATCACAGTCATATTTGTTTGTTGCTTAAATAGTTTCTTAAACTGCGTTTCGCTTAGAAAAGCAGATTCAGCCAGGCGTTTAATGTGAAGTTGCTCTGCAATATTTTGCTCTATGAAGGATATTGCTGTACCAATACGGTTATCTACTTTTGGCAATAAAGGTTGCTCTGCAAGCAGTAAACTGAACATTTCAAACATCGCCTGTTCTAATTGAGCATTAACTTTATTTTCTAATTGGTTTTCGATAAAGGTTAAGTAACTTTTAAGGGATGAGTTAATTGCAAAAACAATACAGTGAGAAGATGAAATATTTAGGGGTAGGTTTTTCATGTCCACAACTACAAATCTAGCTTCAGTATCTGCAGTGAACAAGTGCTCTTCATTGGCTTTAACTACAACACATCCACTTGGCGCAACTTTACCATTGAAATCACCAACGCATATATTTATGACACCACGTAAAGGTAAAACCAATTGATTAAAGTGATGTGAGTGACGGGTTGGTTTTGTGCTATAAGAACGAATGGATAATAGATTTTTCATAATAACAGAAATGTATGGCCTTATTTCATCCTGATTTTGGTTATACATAGTAGAGCAATGGATGACAAAGTGAAGTGTTAGTTTTATTGGCTCTTTAACTTAAACCTCAATGACTGCAATGGTGTGTGAATTCACATGGCTTAGCAGTCCCACTCAAAGGCTTTGAAAGGTAATATCTGCTGTTGGCATTCTCCGCCACTCCACAACATAAAATATAGATAATAATTGGCAAGGTATTTTACTGTGTCGGATGGCGCTTCGCTTAACCGATCTACACTTACACAAAGCCTCTTATTTGGCGTCTCTTACCGGTAAAATAAAGCGTTTATTCAATACTAATACCTTGCTTTAAAAGGTACTCCACTGCTTTATTAGTATGTGGCTTAAATGCTTTCCAACGGCCGATTGCTTTATTGTTAAGTGGTTGGCGTACTTGCATTTTACTTGCAGTAGAAACTGGTGCGGTGTTTAAGTGAAAATCTATACATTGCTCCTGCCACTCTAGGTTACAAAAGCTGACTAACTCTTTAATTTGTTGCTCGGGCTGTGCGACTAATTCTTCGTATTTTACTAATTTTATATTGCTGTGCAGGGTACTAAAGTGCTGCATTAGTTTGTAAAAACAGCTGTAAAATTTTGCTGTGTCGAGTAAATCGAGCGAGTACGCGTAGTAGGGGTTATTAATGGTAAATAATTGGCGATAGTTGCCAATACAGGTGTCCATTGGATCGCGCAGCATACAAATTATTTTGGCGTTTGGCAGTGCTTTGGTTATTAAATCGATATAAAAAAAGTTAAACGGGAGCTTATCAATAAAGTGTTTATGGCTGCCTGTTATTACGCGTGTTGCGTTTAAATAGGTTGACCCAAGCTGATTAAAATCAAGCTCGTAGGCTTTACTGAGCGTTTGAGTGTCGAGCACATGGGGTGTTTGTGTTTGGCTCAGCTTTTTAACACTTAGGCCAAAGTCTTGTAATTCACCGGCTGATTGCACGTCGCTGTGGCTCGATAAAATACGCTCAACCAATGTGGTGCCAGAGCGGGGCATGCCTAATACAAAAATAGGTTCGGCCGTTGGGTTACCTTGTGTCAGCGCTTGTGTGTGCTGCTCACTTAAGTGTTTAATGTGTTCAAATAACTCAGTTGAGCTTTTATGATCAAACGGCTGCACAGCACGTTTTACTACTTTACCTTGCTCTAACGTGTTAAAAGCCTCTGAATATTCACCAATATCTTGATACTCTTTTGCGAGTGCATGGCCAATATGCAGTTTTGCATCGGGGTGTGTTACTTGCTCAAATACATTTTTTAAGCGCTCAATATGATTGTTTTGTGTACTTACTTTAGTTAAATCACTTAATGCAAAATGACTTTGGTGGTGCAGCGGGTTAAGCGCTATGGCATTTTCAAAAGCGTGTTGGGCTTTATCAAATAGCCCTAAAAACTTAGCACTTACACCGTAGTTATAATAAAACTGAGGTTGAGCTTTGTTGGCTGTATTAGCCAGTTTAATAGCGCGCTCAAAGTAGTTAAGTGCTTGCTCGTGAATACCTGCTTGAGTAAGTGCAACGCCAAGTGTGTCGGCATCAAGGGCTTTAGTTATTTGCTTTAATGGCACCGATAGTGCGGTGTTTTTTGATTTTTGTAATTCGCCAGTAAGTGCGTAACATTTAGCAAGTTGCGCGGTGTATTCAATACTTTGGCCAAGGGTGAGGGCTTTTTCGATGAGCTTTATTGCTTTGTGTATTTGCCCAACAGTTAAATTAACCATTGCCAGCAAAAAATACCCATCAGCAAAGTCTGGTTTGAGTGTAACTAACTCCACTAGGGCTTTGTGTGCTTGCTCTATTTTACCTTGGTTTAGGGAGTGTATTGCGCTTTGATGAAGTTGCTTTAAATTTGGCTGCATGGTTTTTGGTAATTATTTTGTGAAAGAAAATAAAAAGGCTCAAATAAATTTGAGCCTTAAAACATTGTTTAAAAATTACTATAAATTATATTTCAAATTTGTAGTTAAATTTAACACCTACCGTAAGCGGGCGATTAATGTAATGGCCGTAGTTACGTTGTATGTCGGCACCATTTGCTGATGTTATATCGGCATCTGAACGACGAACGGATGTAACCGCGTATTTGTTGAATAGGTTATCAACATATAGGGTAGTTGACCATGCATCAGCTGTTAATTTAGCTGATATATTACTTAAGCTGTAACCTGGTAGTGTTTCACCGTTATCACGAAGCCCTACTCTTGAAAGCACGTCGCTTTGCGCAGTTAAACCGTAGTTAATATCAAGCGTTTTGTCGTTAAACACGTCTGTTTGATAGTTTACACCCATCGAAAATTGATTTTCAGGTGAGCCTGGTAAACGGTCGCCGTCTTCTGCGCCATCGGTACCATCTGCATTAAACAAAAATGGTGCGTCTGATGTTAGCTCTGCTTTTGTGTAGGCATAAGTTGCGTAAACTGAAAACGAGTCAGATAAAATGGCACGGGTCGAAATTTCAATCCCTTTTGCATTCGCGCTGCCTGCGTTTGAAAGGTACGTTAATTGACCTATATCTGTAGCGCCTGTAATTTGTGCATCATCCCAATCTACGTTAAATAACGCGGCGTTAAAGTGTAGCTGGCTTCTAAACCATGTACTTTTAAAGCCTAGCTCGTAGTTTGTTGTGGTGTCGGCTTCATATAATAATTCGTCAGGTTTACCACAACCTGTTTGTTGATCCTCAACAATTGGATCAGGGCAAGACACTAAACCGTTTGAGCCGCCAATTCTGAAACCTTCACTTACGGTTACATAACCCATTACAGAGTCAGTAAACTGGTATTTAGCATTAAATTTAAATAAGTTACCGTTATCGGCTGCTTCGTCTTTTTCATATGCAACGGTGATTTCGTCAGGATCTACTCCACCATACAATGTATTTGCTAGTGGGAAGTCAAAAGCCGCTTGCGACTCTATATCGTACTTGTAAAAACGGGCACCAATGGTTACATCTAATTTGTCGGTAACTTGGTAGCCAACTTCACCAAATAGTGCAGACTCAGTGACGGTACTTTTTGTAAGCTCTAAGTATTCTAATGAGTCAGGTCTTAGCTGCTCGCCACCAAAGTTATCAACAGCGAATTGGTCAAACCCAGGCGTAAACTCTCTGCTTGACGCTTCGGTTTCTGTTTTGTTGTAAAAGCCACCCACAATCCAGTTAAAGTCGCTGTCGCTCTGTGACACTAAGCGAATTTCTTGAGTGAAGGTATCTTCTTCGTCTATTTCACGGGTAAACGTTGAAAACGAAGGGAATTCTTCATAGCCGTAATCAAGACGAATAAGTAAGTCTGTTTGATCGCGTTGACCGTCGGCATCAAAGCTCGAAATACCGGTTGCCGATACTAGCTCTGCAAAACCTAGGTCGGCTTTTAGTTCAAGGCTTAGTAATTGGTCTTTTTTCTCGCGCGGTTCTTCAAAGCGATAAGCTGATTCGTATTTACCTATTACATCGCTTAAACCGTTGTTTGCATTAAGGCTGTTGTAATGAACAATCGAGCGGCCTTCGCTATCTTGGTTTTGGTAAAAGTAGTTAAGCGTACCTTCAAACGATTCGTTTGGTTTAAAGCGAACAGAAATACGACCTGTTGTGGTGGTTTCGCCGTTGGCGTCTTTTACATTTTTAAGATTGTTGTTAACTGCTGAGCTGTCGCTCCAATCAGGATCTGGTAACGATACGCCAGGCTCGCGCACTACGTAACCGTAATCGATAAAACCAGGGTCTTCATATACGTTTAAGCTGGCGCGTACTGCAAGTTTGTCTTCAATAAGTGGCAGGTTAAATATAAAACCGCCTTCGCCACCTAAAGAGTCACTTTCTTTTGTTTGAAATAGGTCGCCGTAAACTTCAAGCGATGTAAAATCAAGCTCAGGTTGTTTAAGCATGTAACGAATTGCACCGCCTAATGTGCCTGCACCATATAAGGTGCCTTGTGGCCCAATTAATACTTCAACACGCTCAATATCTACTAGGCGCATATCTACCGAAACCGGAATTTCGTTAATGTAAGTAGATACCGTGCCGCCATCTGATGATGGACCAGACGAGTTTGTATTTAAACCACGAACAATAATAGGCGAGCCTGAGCGACCACCTTGATCGGTAATTGTTAAACCAGGCACCCAGCGCGCTACATCGGCAAGCTCATTGATATTTTGATCTTTCATAATATCTGCATCAAGGGCTGTAATATTTAGCGGTGCATTTTGCACAGAGCCGCTGCGCCTTGTTGCTGTAACTTCGATTACTTCGAGTGATTTGTTTTTAGCTGCAACTTCTTCTTGAGCAAGTGCGGCATTAGGCAATAAAAATACGCTGGAAACAGCGCTCGAAATAGCCAAGGTTAACAAGCTTGGTTTAAACATAAAAAGTGATCCCCAGTTCAAATGTTTTACATTAGTAAATTAAGTTAAGCAGTTTATCAGGGAGTGAAGTAGCTTGGAATATTTAAATTGAATTTTAATTCACTTATATAGAATAAATATGGTTTATTTGTAGGGGGTTTATTTAGTTAATAGGCAATATAAGCAATAGCTTAGTACTATTAGGTACAGCTAGGTTAAAAATCACACTCTTGTTTAAAGGTAAATAGTCATTCATTTTTTAAAAATGGCTTTATGATGTGCTCGTTAAACAAATTATTACATTAAAATTGATAGTTTATAATGTCATTAGTTATGCTTTTATCAGCACTATTAAAGTATGTTTTTATCCCCATTAAGAGTGTTAAGTCGGAATTATAAGTAACTGTTTAAGTTATTGAGTGAGCGTGTTTGATTGCCGCTTCGTATTCTTTTTTTGTTTTGTCCGCATTTTTTTGTGCGTGTTTTTAAGGATTAACAATGAGCCAACTATTTTCGCCTTTATCACTTGGGCAAGTAACGTTAGATAACCGTATTATTATTGCACCAATGTGCCAGTATTCAGCCAATAATGGCGCTGCTAGCGATTGGCATACTATTCATTTAGGCCAATTGAGTTTAAGTGGTGCAGGGTTACTTATTTTAGAAGCAACAGCAGTAAACCCAGAAGGGCGTATTAGTTACGGCGATTTAGGGCTTTGGAATAACGAAACCCAACAAGCACTAGGCAAAAGTCTAAAAGCAGTAAGGCAATACAGCCCTATGCCTATTGGTATTCAGTTAGCGCATGCTGGGCGCAAAGCATCGACTGAAAAACCATGGGACGGTGGTGATGCCATTGCACCTGATGATGTAAATGGCTGGCAAACGCTCGCACCTTCGGCAATTGCGTACGACGCTAACAGCCCAGTGCCAAAAGCAATGAGCCAAGACGACATAGATTCACTAATTAAAGATTTTGTAAGTGCAGCTAAACGCGCTGATGAACTCGGCCTTGATTTAATAGAGCTACATGGTGCGCACGGTTACCTGTTACATCAATTTTTGTCGCCACTTTCAAACAAGCGCGATGACAACTACGGTGGCAGCCTAGAAAACAGAATGCGCTTATTACTTGATGTGTTTAAAGCGGTAAGAGCGGTATTCCCCAGTAATAAAGCAGTGGGTGTGCGTATTTCGGCAACCGATTGGGTTGAAGGTGGCTGGGATTTAGAGCAATCGATAGTGCTTAGTAAAGCGCTTGATGAACTAGGTTGTGATTTTATTCATGTAAGTACGGCGGGCCTAAGCCCAGAGCAACAAATACCAGTTAAACCTAATTTCCAGGTACCGTTTGCAACAGCCATAAAAGAAGCGGTTAAAATGCCTGTTATAGCGGTGGGCTTAATTACTGAGGCGCAACAAGCCGAAGATATTATTAGTGAGCAGCAAGCCGATGGTGTAGCGCTGGCGCGTGGCATTTTATATAACCCGCATTGGCCGTGGCATGCAGCTGCAGAGCTTGGCGCTACAGTAACTGCACCTAAACAGTATTTACGCTCAAGCCCACATGGGCAGCCATCACCAATTAAGTAAAACGAAGTTTTTTGTAAAAACCCAACCCGCGTTTGCTGGTTGGGTTTTATTATTTTTATAAAGTAGAGACACACATGACCCAAACAGGCGTTTCAGCGCAACCTCTTAGCAATACACTCGTTACTATTATTGCTTTGTGTTGCGGTCTTATTGTTGCCAATATTTATTACGCTCAACCTATTATTGAGTTACTTGCCCCAAAAGTTGGATTAAGTTCACGCAGTGCTAGTCTTATCGTATCGCTTACACAAATAGGTTACGCTTTGGGGTTGTTTTTTTTAGTACCATTAGCTGATTTAGTTGAAAATAAAAAGCTTATGTTGGGCACTCTTGGTGTGTCGTTTTTGAGTTTAGTGGGTACGGCACTTGCTGATTCACCTAATGTAATGCTTATTTTATGTTTAATGATAGGTATAAGTTCGGTTTCTGTTCAGGTGCTTATTCCGCTTGCTGCGCATTTATCGTCTGACGAAAAACGCGGACAAGTTCTTGGTAATATTATGGCGGGTTTGTTGTTAGGTATTTTGCTAGCAAGACCTATATCGAGCTTAATAGCCGATCACTTTGGTTGGCGCGCTGTATTTTACTTTGCAGCAGGGTGTATGGTGTTTATTGCTGGCGTAATTTATTTTGCTATTCCAAGTAGGCAACCAACCCATAAAACAACGTATTTTAAGTTATTAAAATCGCTTAAACAATTAATGATAAGCCAGCCAGTGCTGCGCCAACGTTCACTTTTTCAAGCGTTAATGTTTGCATCGTTCAGCTTATTTTGGACAAGCGTACCGGTTGTGCTTGCCCGTGAGTATGGTTTATCCCAATCGGAAATAGCATTGTTTGCACTAGTGGGCGCCGCAGGTGCTGTAGCAGCTCCCATTGTTGGGCGTTTGGCTGATAAAGGTTATACACACCAGCTATCGTTACTGGCCAAACTCATTGCAGCATTGTGCTTTTTACCTAGCTTATTTGAGTTACCTTACGGCATTATAGTATTGGCATTAACCGGTGTGTTTATTGATTTTTCTGTGCAGGCCAATATGGTATTGGGTCAACGTGCAGTGTACGCACTAGAACCACAAAGCCGTGCGCGTTTAAACGCTATTTACATGACTAGTATATTTGTAGGTGGCGCAGTAGGCTCGCTTATTGCCAGCCCACTATATGAAGCGGGTGGGTGGACAGCTATTGCACTGGTGGCTGCCGGCATGCCGCTTATTTCGTTGATTGGCTATTTGCTTACAACTAAAAAGCAAAGTAAGGCTGTGAGTTAAAAAATTACCGGATACAACACAATAAAGTCACCATGTGCGTGGTGACTTTATTTAGCTTGTTTAGGTTCGTTTGGTAGTTAACTAAGTAGCCTGTTTTTTTGCGTTTGAAAACGAGCTACCAACAGATGCAATAATTACAAGTAAAATAGCGAGCCACTGCCATAAAGTAAGTAACTCACCCAGTATAATAAACCCTGCGAGCGAGGCTATTGCAGGCTCTAAACTCATCATTACGCTAAACCCTTGTGAAGGCATGTTACGCAGTGCAACCATTTCAAGTGTGTAAGGCAGTGCACTTGATAAAATAGCGATACCAATCCCCAGTGGGATAATTTCCCATGTAAACGCGGTGCTTTGCATAATGCCGCCGTAAGGCACTAGCACTATAGCGGCAACAGTCATGCCCAATGCGACAGTGGCTCCACCAGAACTTTGTGTGCCGGTTTTTTTACCAAATAATATATAACCTGCCCAACACGCGCCAGCACCAAGCGCAAGCGCTACACCTAATGGATCAAGGCTATCTTGGCCGCTCATATCTGGAAGCAGAAGCAAAATACCAGCAATAGCACAGGCAACCCAAAATAAATCACGTTTGCGGCGAGATGAAAATAAGGCAACAGCAAGCGGGCCTGTAAATTCAAGTGCTACACCAATGCCTAGTGGAATGCGTTCAATAGCGTAATAAAACAAAATGTTCATGCCGCCTAAACTTAAACCATACACAATTATAGGAATACGATTACCCGTAGTGGGTAAGTGTTTCCAAGGTTTAAACACTAAGCAAAGTATAAAGGCAGAAAAACCAAGCCTAAGGGCCGTCGTACCCTCAGGGCCAACAATAGGAAAAAGCTGCTTTGCAAATGACGCGCCCGTTTGAATGGTCATCATGGCAAGCAGTACACACACGATAGCCAGTAAATAACTTTTTGAAGATGCTTGCATTTTAATCCTTGAGTTGAGTAACTCTATCAATTAGTTATGTAATGCAGGGAGTATAAAAGCTAAACCCGCCCGATATTAATGGCGGCATAGTATCTTTTTTTTAATTTATAGGTAAGTGTTTGCGACCAAAAATGGCGTAATTAAAAGTATATTAAATAGGGCAGGTAAATAAAGTAAGAGGTAAAGTTAGCAAACAGGCGTTTGCTAACTTTAATCAGTTGGTTAAAAGGCCTTAGTGGGCACTTTTATTAACTAAGCCATCAAGCGAGTAAAGACCTCGTTTTTCATCATTTTTGCGTTTAATTTCTTCAAGTGCGCGCGATTCTACAGCGTCAAATAAAGCATTAATTAAGCGGTTAAAATGTTTATGCATTGCAGTACGTGCTGCATTTGCATCATGCGACTTTAGGGCTGTATAAATAGCGGTGTGTTCATCCATAACGCACTCGTCATTGTTTTTACACACACTGCCATAGTCAGCAACAATTTGTGGGTTTGTTAAACGTAAATCCCACAAGTTAGACACTGCAAATTCAAGTGCTTTATTGCGCGTTGCTCTAGCTATAATTTCGTGGAACTCACGGTCGGCTTGCTCAACATAAAGGCCTTTTTGCATGGCAATTAATGTTTTATTTAGTTGCTCTAGTTCTTCTTCTGTAATGCTTTGAGCAGCTAAAGCGGCAATTTCGCCTTCAATTAATGCGCGAGCTTGAGTAAGTTCAAATGCACTGATCTCTTTTGATTTTATAGATGCATTTTTTTGTTCTACTACGTAAACACCAGAGCCAGTTTTAACTTCAACTCGGCCACGTACTTCTAATGCGATAATAGCTTCTCTAATGGTAGGGCGGCTTACATCAAACATTTCTGCAAGTTCACGTTCAGGTGGTAAACGACTCCCAGCAGAAAATTCGCCTTGATTTATTAAAGACTCAATTTTATCAACTATGCGCCAAAATAAGCGACGATTACCCATACTTTACCTTCATTACCTTAAGGAATAATGGCCTCTGGGGCCTATAAGTCAAAACCAACTGTTAATATCAGAGGTTACCTTAAAATTCACTATTATGTCAAAATTCTAACGCGATGTTAGGGTTAAAAACCACTATACACCAATGGTTGTATTCTTGTATTACCAATTTAGTTTAAAATAATGTAATTGGCCAGCTTGATTGGTAATGTTTTTATGTGTTAGGTAGATTTAGGTTATGGAGTAATAAATATTGGTAATAAACCGAGTTGGGTTGTCAGTGTTAAGTTTGTTGTAGAAGTATTTGATTGCCCATGGATGGGGATCGCTATTTTAAAGTGTTTTATAAAATCTGTCGTTGTACGAGAGCTATTTAAGCTTTCTTCTGGGCGTTAGCTGTCGTTGGTTAACGCCCATATTTTATTTAATTAGTCGTTAGGGTACACAACTCCAAGCTGTTTGCGCGCTTCATCAAGAACGCTCATTACGTTACTGGCTAAAATGTGCGTATTAACAGGTGACTCAAGGATATTTTGCTTCACTAATGACATGAAATGCTCAACTTCGTATTTCATAAAGTGCTCATCAAACGGCTGGGATATAATCTCTACATCACCATTATTAGCAATAAATTCCACTTTTTTAAGTTGCGATACGGCTTCTATACGTATGCGCCCAAGCTCGCCTTGTATTTCGGTTATGTTGTCGCCTTGCGATATTTTGGAGTAACTAATAACGGCTTGTTTATCTGCATAGTTTAGTAATACATCGCCCGCACCATCTACACCAGTATCGAGCAATACGCCACTGGCACTCACGCTTTTTGGTGCCCCCCAAAGTGCAATTAATAAATACAGCGGGTAAATCCCTAAATCAACTAAAGCACCATTTGCAAACTCGGGTAAAAATGTGTTTGGGCGTTCTCCATTTTTATACTTATCGTAACGCGATGAGTATTGACTGTACTGGCCAATATATTTACGTGGTGTGCCAATTTTTACCATTGCCTGTTGTAGCTGTTCATAGTTAGGCAAGTGAGTGGTCATCATGGCTTCCATGTAAAGGCGCTGATGCTTTTTTGCTGTAGCTATAATGCTTGCAAGCTCTTTAGAATTGGCAGCTGATGGTTTTTCGCCAAGGACATGTTTACCCGCTTCTAGACTCATAACGGCATATTGTTTGTGTAAGCTATTAGGGGCGGCTATGTAGACAGCATCGACATTTTGATCTTGGCAAACTTGCTCGATTGAGGTGAAAATTTTTGCTTGTGCATTTTGTGGGTGTTTGGCTAAAAATGCTTCGCCGCTAGATACTGCGCGCGAGCACACCCCATATAAATTAAAATCGTTTAACGTATTTGCAGCGGCTAACAATGTGTCGCTAATAAAATTGGTGCCAACAATAACAAAGTTCATGCTCACTCCTTAGCTTAAATAAAAATAATAAGAGTATTTAGTTTAACATTTTTTTAGTTCTATATGCTCGAGGAGAACATCCAAACCAGCGTTTAACATTAACACTTAGTGTTGCTTGTTCCTGATATCCTAAAAGCTCAGATATGGTTGAGATTGTAAATTGGTTTTGCGCTAAATAGTGTGCAGCTAAAGCGCGGCGAGTGGCATCTTTTAGTTTTACAAAACTCGTATTATGTTTGATAAGTTCTCGATGCAGAGTACGCGGGTGCATACCCAGCGCAGCTGAAATAGTTTGGTTACTACATTGATAAATAGGAAGCATAGGCCTAATTAGCGCACTAACTTGGTTGGGCAACGGTTGTGTGTGTTCTTTGTTTTTTGCCAAGAAGTTTAGCGCTGCTTGTACTTTATTTAGTTTAGGGTGATCAAGCTCAAGAGTTAAATCACTTTTTGAGATTACAATGCCAGCGCTGTTGCGATGCTCTATAACGTTACAACCAAAGTAAGTGTTATAGGCACGAGTATTAGTACTTAACTTTTTTGGCAAAAATATATTAATTGGTTTGCAGCGGTTATTACTCAGCTTTTTAATAACAGCTAATGCTAAACCAATGGTTAGCTCAATGACTTGGTTTATGTGCGGTAATGGTTTTAAATTAATTTCGAATGATAAAAACAAGCTTTTATCATTCTCTAAAGGGTGCGAATTTAAGCTAAGTGCAGGGCTGTGTAAGTGAAGGTATTTAATAACCCAATTAAGTGCATCACCTAAATTAGTACTACTTTTGGCAGCTATTGCAATATGTCCTAAAATATCAAAGTTTTGTCTACTTGCGAGCTTAAGGCCAAAACTAGAGCAATTGAACTTACAAGCACAGTATTCTAAAAGCTCAGCGTAATCTCGATAAGGTAAATATTGGTTGTCGAGATTTTTAAAGTCAACGTTACTAATATTACAGCTTTGCATTATTTCATGCGGATCGCCGCCAAATTCGCTAATTAGCGTGTCTATACCTTGTAATGACGTGGCTCTGATTAGGCTGCTCATGGTTAACCCCAAATAAGTGATGTCTAAAAATATCAAGTTTTATTGGGTTTTTCTATGCACTATTACTGTTAAGGCCGTTTAAAACTTTTATTAAGGTACACTATGAACAATACAACATTTGATTACATTGTGATTGGCGCAGGCAGTGGCGGCTGCGTTATGGCATCGCGATTGTCTGAGGATAAAAATGTCAGTGTGTGTTTAATTGAAGCTGGCGGCAGCGATAAAAGTGCATTTGTGCAAATGCCAGCTGGCATAGCAGCGAGTGTGCCTTATGGCATAAATAGCTGGCATTACAATACGGTGCCACAAAAAGAGCTTAATAACCGCTGTGGTTTTGTGCCGCGCGGCAAAGTATTGGGTGGGTCAAGCTCTACCAATGCAATGGTTTATATTCGCGGTAACAAATACGATTACGACCAATGGGCTGCTAATGGCAATACGGGATGGGATTTTGAGAGTTTACTCCCGTACTTTATTAAAGCTGAGAACAATAAAGCGTTTATAAATAATGAGCTGCACGGAATAAAAGGCCCGCTACATATACAAGAGCTAAGTAACCCAAGCAATGTAAACCAATATTTTTTAAATGCCTGTGCTGAGCAGGGCGTTAATTTAAGCGACGATATAAATGGTAAAGAGCAAAGCGGCGCACGTTTATCGCAGGTAACTCAGCACAATGGCGAGCGTTGTAGTGCAGCAAAAGCATATTTAACACCGCATTTAAACCGCCCAAATTTAACGGTATTAACCCATAGCCACGTTAATAAAATAAATATAACCAATAAGATAACGCAAGGCGTGCAAATAGGGCGTAATAAGGAGGTTATTAATTTACGTGCTAAAAAAGAGGTAATACTCAGTGCTGGCGCTATTAATTCGCCGCAAATATTAATGCTTTCGGGTATTGGCCCAAAAGAGCAGTTAAGTGCACATAACATTAAGGTTCAGCACGTACTTGAAGGTGTTGGCGCTAATTTACAAGATCACTTAACGGTAGTGCCACTTTATAAATCAAAAACAAGTAAAGGCACATTTGGTATAAGCCCGCTTGGCATTGCCAGCATTTTAAAAGGATGCGTTAACTGGTTTAGTAAACGAGAAGGGCGATTAACCAGTAATTTTGCAGAGTCGCACGCGTTTATTAAATTATTTGAAGGCTCGCCAGCGCCCGATGTGCAGCTAGAATTTGTAATTGGGTTGGTGGACGATCATAGTCGTAAATTACACACTGGGCATGGTTACAGTATACACAGCAGTATTATGCGCCCCAAAAGCCGAGGTACTATTACATTAGCTGATAACAATCCGCGTAGTGCACCGCTTATTGACCCTAATTATTTAAGCCATCCAGATGATTTAACTGTAATGCTTGCTGGTCTTAAAAAAACACTCGCTATTATGCAAAGCAACGCTTTTGATAACATACGCGGTAAAATGCTCTACCCGCTTGATATAAATAATGATGAGCAGCTAATTGAGTTTATACGCCAAACTGCAGATACCGAATATCACCCAGTAGGGACATGTAAAATGGGGCAAGACTCAATGGCAGTAGTAGATACTAATTTACGAGTACACGGGGTAAGTAACTTACGCGTAGTTGATGCGTCGATTATGCCTACTATTATTACCGGCAACACAAATGCGCCGGTAATTGCGATTGCTGAAAAAGCGGCTGATTTAATTAAACACGAAAACGTATAATTGAATTAACAATAGCAGGGCTATTAATTAGCGATAAAACTCATTTAGCCATTGTTGCCAATCGCTTTCGAGATGTAGCATTTGCTGATGCTTTTTAGCGTTTAGATGCTTGGCTTCGTCCTCGCTTGCCACATAAGGCCCAACGCGGCATAGGGGGCAATGGTTAGATGTTAAGTATGCAGGCTTTGTAAGGCGTGAGCTTAATTCGCTAGTATGTTTATCGAGACTTTTTGGGCTGAAAACGTAAGTTATGCCGCTTGTGTCTTTAACGTGTTTGTCGCGGTCAACATTACGAATTTTATAACCTTCAAAATGGCTAATATCAAATGGGATTTGGCCTAAATAATCTGCGGTTAAACCGTTATTTAAACTCCCCTCTATATTCCATTCTCGATAAGGTTTTACATCCTTTGAGGTGATGTAACAAAGCATTGGCCCATTTTTATCAAGCGCGTATTCGTTAGCGTATTTAATAAATTGGTGCAGTAAAGCGCGGTTTAATACGTTCATGCTGGTTTGGCGCGTGTTGTTTTCAAACGCTTCACGGCCAACAAATGCAGGTATAAGCGGAAACTGAAAAATAACCACATCAAAGCTGTGCTGGTTTTCACTTAGAGCTTGCCAACATGCATGGTTTGTAACATCAAAACTATTAAGTACCTCAACGTTATGCGCTTTTAAGTTGCTAAGTGCATTGTGCTGGTATTTTTGCTCAATAGTAGTTTGGTCATCGTAAGTAGATGCAACCAAAGCTTTTGGCGATAGATGAGTGTAAATAGCGTTCGAAAACGATAAATCGCCATCGCCTACGGTGAGTATTCGCCATTGAGGATTTAAATACATATTTTATTTAGCGTTTATGTTTGTAGCAGTATTATTTATATCGCTATTTGTTTGTGCGTCTTTTGCTAGTAAACGATGAAACGCAAGTCTGGTTTTTAACCCTTCAATAGCGATTTGTTTAATAATAAGATTAAAGGTAATTAAAATGGCAAAGGCAATATGAATAGGGCCGTGAGTAAATCCTGCATCTGTATCGTACAGTGTTAAACCGAATAGCAAAAATAAGACGACTAAAAATATTTCGAGTAATTGACTTGAATAAAAGCTTAAACGACCTTCGCTTTTATGATCTTTTTTAATGCGAATAGCACAAAAAAATGGGATCACTTTGATTTTAAATGCAGCGTTTTTTTCTACGTAGTTTTCGCCAAGTTCGTCGAGTTGTTGGCGTAGTTGGTCAATCATGGTGTGTCCTCAAATAGCAGTGCGCGGATATTACCTTATTACCACGCAATATTTAAGTTTACAGCTGCTATTTAGGGTAAATACCCATACCAATAGTCAAAATGTGACAAACAAATACAACAGAGGTAAGTACAAAGCGCATTTTTTGATAATCTTTATGATAGGTTTGCCATTGCGGCGTGGCTTTTTCAAATAAAAGTACTAGCCAAAAACTAGCACCTAACCAAGCGAGTGCCCACTCAACAGGTAAAAATGATAAAAATGGTATAGGTATTACAGGCGCAACAGCTTTTATAGCATTGCTATAAGTTTGCTCTCCGGCGCGCCATAAGTTACCCGCCATAAATGCTAAAATGGCGATACTGTAAAAAGTAAAAAACTCCAAGTTAAGGCTATTACTGCCAAACATGAGTGGCCAACCTACACACCCTAAAAACGGGATTAAGCCTAGGTAACCTAGCTGTATATGGTTAACAAATTTTTCCATTACGGTGTGCCTTATATTTAATGACTTATTTGAAGCGGGGCTATTGTAGCAGTATTGCGATTAGCGGTCTTAATAATTCGCCAGCGTTTACAATTCAACTAATGCTTACGATGACAATGATTATATAGTTCAACCCAAAAAATCGATTGTTTTAATCTAAACAATCAATTTTATTTAATTTTCCATTGGCCTTATTGTATTAATCAAGCCAACGCAGAAGGTCGTTTAAAACGAAAGCGTTGATTACTTTTAAAATACATAAACACAGATGAGGAAATACCATGAGCACTTCATTAATCAATACAAAATTACAACCATTCAATGCAACCGCTTACCACAACGGTGACTTTGTAGAATTGTCTGAAAAAGATGTTCTAGGTAAATGGTCTATCTTCTTCTTTTACCCAGCAGACTTTACATTTGTATGTCCTACCGAATTAGGTGACCTTGCAGATTACTATGCACAACTTCAAGAAATGGGCGTAGAAGTTTACTCAGTATCTACTGACACTCATTTTACTCATAAAGCATGGCACGACACGTCAGACACTATCGGTAAAATTACTTACCCAATGATTGGCGACCCAACAGGGCGTATTACACGTAGCTTTGGTGTAATGATTGAAGAAGAAGGTTTAGCACTTCGCGGTACATTTGTAATGAACCCAGAAGGCGAAATTAAAGTAATCGAAACTCACGATTTAGGAATTGGCCGAAGCGCTAAAGAACTAGTTCGTAAAGTACAAGCTGCACAATACATTGCAACTCACGATGGTGAAGTTTGCCCTGCATCTTGGCAGCCAGGTGAAGACACACTTGCACCTTCACTAGATTTAGTTGGTAAAATCTAAATATAGGTTTACCCACTTTTATAAGGGCAGGTAACTGCCCTTAAATCATCGAACATTCGTTTGTTGGTGCCTCCTATATCAATATACTTGTTTAAGCACATGCATTATTTGGCATGGGAGGCTTGCTGTTTAAATTTTCCTAAAAGGGTTAAGCCATGTTAGATAACAACATAAAAAATCAATTAAAAAGCCATTTCGAATCGCTTACTCAACCTGTTGAGCTGCTTATTGCCTTGGATGACAGCAAAAAATCAGCAGAAGTAGAAAGCTTAGCAAACGATTTAGCCTCACTAAGCGATAAATTTACTGTAATAAGCAACCCTGATACAAGCGCACGTCGCCCATCAATGGTTGTACATTCGCCTATTAAAAACACTCATGTTACGTTTGCAGGCGTACCTATGGGTCATGAATTCACAAGTTTAGTGTTAGCACTTTTGCATACTGGCGGACACGCAAGTAAAGCTAAAAGCGAAGACATTGAGCAAATACAATCGCTTACTCAAGAGCTGAACTTTGAAGTATACATAAGTTTAAGTTGCCAAACGTGCCCGCAAGTAGTGCAAGCACTTAACACTATGGCAGCGACAAACAGTAATATTAAAGCCACCATGATTGACGGTGCATTATTTCAAGATGAAGTAGAAGAGCGAAATATTTTAGCTGTACCGGCTGTATATTTAAATGGCGAACTATTTAGCCAAGGTGCACTAAGCCTTACTGACATACTTAATAAAGTAGATAGCAAAGGGGCTGCTAAACAAGCAGCAGCACTAAGCGAAAAAGGCGAGTTTGATGTACTTGTAGTTGGTGGCGGCCCAGCGGGCGCGTCGGCTGCAATTTACTCAGCACGAAAAGGGTTAAATACAGGCATTGTGGCTGATAGATTTGGTGGACAAGTTGCAGATACATTAGCAATAGAAAACTTTATTTCGATTAAAGCGACTGAAGGGCCTAAATTGGTTGCTCAGCTTGAAGAGCACGTTAAAGAATACGATGTAGATGTAATGCATAATCAGCGTGCAGCGGCACTTGGTTATAACAATGGTTATGAAATTACACTAGAAAATGGCGCAGTACTTAAAGCTAAGTCGCTCGTACTTGCAACTGGTGCACGCTGGCGCGAAATGAACGTACCAGGGGAGCAAGAATATCGCGGCCATGGTGTGGCATATTGCCCACATTGCGACGGCCCTTTATTTAAAGGCAAACCTGTTGCTGTAATTGGTGGTGGTAATTCAGGTATAGAAGCGGCAATCGATTTAGCTAATATTGTGCAAAGCGTTACGGTACTTGAATTTGCAGACACACTACGAGCCGATGAAGTGCTTATTCGTAAAGCTAAAAGCATGGCTAATATTACCATTATCAAAAGTGCACAAACAACCGAAGTACTTGGTGATGGTAAAAAAGTAACTGGCTTAATGTACACAGATAGAGTGTCGGGAGAGAGCAAAGAGCTTGAACTTGCCGGTATATTTGTACAAATAGGCTTAATACCAAATACTGAGTGGTTAAAAGACAGCGACCTTGAATTAAGTAAATTTGGTGAAATACTGATTGATGCTAAAGGCGCAACTTCATTACCAGGAATTTACGGCGCGGGGGATGCAACCAATACTCCGTTTAAACAAATTATTATTGCAATGGGCAGCGGTGCAACAGCAAGTTTAGGTGCATTTGATTATTTAATTCGTCACTCTGAAGAAGCTGATCAAAGCGCTGCTTAATGTAATTAGTAAAAACTCTCTTGATATAACAGCAAGGCTACACCCATAGCTGTTTGTTAACCCAAGCCGCCCTTCTCCAAAGGCGGCTTTTTTAATGCTTAAGAATTAGCTCACGATTTAATCGCACCCACCGCCAGAATCACCGCCGCTACAATTTGTATGAGAATGCGATGAGCTACTGCTAGAGTAAACTGCTGAGTCACTGCCAGTATAAGCAGATGATCCACGTGATGACTTAGCACTGATAAATGTAACTAACAGCAATACGCCTGATACGATAACTATTGTTATTGATGAGCTCCATTGTCCAGTGGAAACGCCTTTAAATACTGCAACAATAAGGACAGTTAGTAATATAGTTCTAATTATGTTTTTCATTGTTAATGCCTTATCTAACTATATTTAGCACGCGGTTAAGTGTGCAAAGCTAATATTTTTAAATCTTTAGTAATTGCGCCGCTGACGCAATAGCGACTTCTAAAGAATGCATTTTAAACGGTTTTGAAATAAACATATCCATACCTGCTTGTTTGCATGCTAATTTATCTTGCGATGAAGTATTAGCTGTAAGGGCAACAATATAGGTTGAATCGTGCGGACAGATACCTTTTGAACGCAGTTGTTTTGTAGCCTCAAAACCATCGAGTATAGGCATAATACAATCCATAAAAATAAGGTCGTAATGCTTTTGCTCGCATTTAAATATGGCATCTTGCCCATCTACTGCAAAGTCTGGCTTTATATTGAGTTTATTAAGCGACGCATCAAGAACGAGTCTGTTTATGTCGTTGTCATCCACCACTAAAACAGAAAGCTTAGAAGCGTTAATGTTTATTTTTGATAGTGGATTTAGCTCTACTTTTTGCTCTTTACCGAGCTCTATAGGGATACTTAGCGAAAAAGTAGTTCCTTGATTTACTTTACTACTTACCTTGATTGTTCCGCCCATGTACTCAACAAGTTCTTTAACTATTGCGAGGCCAAGTCCTGTGCCTCCTTTACTGTTTTTAGCATCTACTTCTTGAGTAAAAGGGGAGAATAAAGATTCAAGAAATTGGCTAGTCATGCCTCTTCCCGTATCGGCGACTTTAATGTTTAGCGTTAATTTATTATTGTTATTAATCACAGACGTGTGCAGTTTTACACAACCACGCTCAGTAAATTTTAACGCATTACTTAATAAGTTGGAGGTAATTTGACTTAGGCGTGTGTTATCACAATATGCCCAGCAGCTATCAGAAATTTCATTTTTTACTTCTAGTTCTACATTGCTGTTTTTAAATAACGGGGTGTACAAAGAAATGAGATCAGTAAATGTTGTATTTAATAAAACATCCGTGGGTTCTAGTTTTAACTCACCGTGGTTAATTTTAGAAAAATCGAGTACTTCGTTTATTATGCTCAAGAGTATATCTGCGCTACGCAGCGCGACTTTTATTTTTTCGGTTCTCTTTTGTTCGTTATGTTCATCTATTAACGTAGTAAGCATGCCCGTAATGCCATTTAGCGGTGTTCTAAGTTCGTGGCTTATTTTTGCAAAAAGCATGCTTCTATCTTCGAGTAATCGCTCGGCTTGTTCTTGTTTATTTTTAAGCTCTTCTCTTAAAGCCACTGCTTCGGTAATATTTTGAAAGGTACCAAACAAACGTACACAGGTATCACCGTCAAATTCGGCTTCACCAAATGTAGATACCCAAATGGTCTGATTTTTGGCTGTAATAATTTCAAGCTCTAGATGCCACTTTTCGCCGTGTTGTATAGCAAGCTCAACTGCTTTACTTATTTCGTCTCTGCTTGTACCTTCTTTATAAAAGTTAACTGCAGATTCCATTTCAGGCTGATAGTTTTCATCAACTTGATGGATTTGTTTAGTTTGCTGACTCCAATAAATTTTATTATTAGTAAGGTCAACTTCCCACGTGCCTATATTTGCTATGCTTTCTAGTTTTAATAAGCTATTGCTGTTTTTTATTAATTTTTCTTTAGTGATGCTGCGAGCTAGTTCTGCCCCTAACCACTGCGCAAATAGCTCAATATAGTCGTAGGCGGCATCTGTAAATACTGGAGATTGATTGGCAGAAGAAAAATTTACAGTTCCAAATATATCGGTACCTATTTTAATAGGTGCCCCAATATATGACTCAAGTTTAAAGTTTGCATAGCAAGGATGGTCAGCAATTGCGCTTTGTGAGACGTTATGAAATGCAAGTGCAGAACCCGCACTAAGAGTGTGTACACAATAGGTGCCATCTAAATCAAATTGAGTACCTATTTCTAATGCATTATCTGGCGTAATGGCATGTAGCACGGTATAGCAGTTTTTCTCGACCTTACTAATAATAGCTAAATCAAGGTTAAACACTTTAAGTCCAAATGCTAGTAGCTGATGGTTTTTTTCATCAAAGTCTAAGCTTTGGTTAGATACTATGTCGTGAAATTGCCTAAGAAAATTCAATAGTAAACATCCTGTTGGTTTTAGAACTGAGTCTATAGCTTGATAAAGCACTAGTTTAACAAAAAAATTAAATATATTTAGTTAATTATAACTTTATATAAACTTTCTCTAATTAAGCACAACTGATTTAAACAAAACTGCGAGTAAGTTGCTCGCAGCTTATTGTGTATATTAGTACGTTGAGTTTGGTGTGTACTCAGGGTTGATATCGCCGCCTACTTCCTCTGGGTCAACATCGTTAATAAGCAGTGTTTCACGTACAGCTTCAATGTGATCAAGTACGCTTTGGTAGCGCTCGCCATATTCATACTTTGTCACTTCAATCGCTTTAGGCATGTAAGTAAAAGCTATTTTTAGGGCGTGGAGTGCTTCTTCGTTTATTTTTTCGCTCATAATGTTCTCTTATGTGTAGGCTATGGCTAACCTGAGTTCTGGATAATAAATCTATCTCAAGCAGCTATTTTTAGCGCTAACTACGTTGAATTTCCTTGCAATAGACCAGCTATTGACGCGTAAATTCACCTTGTTTTCACCAAAAATTTCTAGCTAGAGAGAAACAGACTTAAATATCGTTATTATTTATAGTGTTTTTAAATCTCTTAACCAGAATTTAGGTTAGTTAATAAAATAACACCAAATACGATTCGGTAAAGACCAAAACTAACAAAAGTGAAATTTTCTAGAAAGCGTATGAATAGTTTAATAGTAAAATAAGCCACTATAAAAGACGTTAAAAAACCTACAGCAAGGGCAGTTAGGTCATCTAAGCTAAACAGTTGGTAATGTTTAAGTAAGTCGTACCCTGAGGCTGCTGCAAGTACAGGTAAACCAAGTAAAAATGAAAATTCAGCGCTGGTTTTTCGGTTTAAACCACACAACATGGCACCAACAATAGAGCTCCCAGCACGACTAGTCCCCGGAATTAACGCAAATACTTGTGCTACGCCAATCCAAAGTGCTTGTTTATAAGTAACTTGGGTTACATCGGTAGTTGTGCAGTGAGCCTCTTTATAACTGCGCTCTAATAGTAAAAAAATCACACCGCCTACAATAAACATAACACCTACTACCGGTACGCTAAACAGTGTTTTTATTACATCACTAAATATAAAACCAATAATGCCCAAAGGAATAAATGCAATGGCAACTTTAATCCATAAATTAAAATGTTTAGGGCTGAACTTATCTTTATAGTTAGCTAGTACCGCTAAAATGGCGGCAAGTTGGATAATGACTTCGAAGGCGAGGTTAGTGTCTGTTGATTCAATGCCTAACCACTTTGACGCTACAATTAAGTGCCCAGTTGATGATATGGGTAAAAACTCTGTTATTCCTTCAATAATACCTAAAATAATCGCGTTAATTATATCCACGGTTTACTGCTTCCTGAAAAATTAAAAAGCCCGAACTCGGCTTAACTGAAATGACGCATTACTGCGTACCTAAATTGCGAGGCGTAGCATAAAAGCTCTTAAAGCAAACCAACAGTATTTTTAGAATTAATGTGTTTAATAAATTGCATTAAGTGTTAAATGCACAATATAATAACAATTGTTATCATTTGCATATACTGTTTTGTATATGTTTGGGCAAATTTAATGAGCGAATAATGCATAATAAAAAAACGTTTACAGCTACACGGCGAAGGCACCTAATTGCATGTGTGTTAGCGCTAATTACTGCGGTAATAATGATTCCGGGTATGACAACTTATTTACCGTTTCAAATGAATGAACAAATATTACTGCCTATTTTACTCTTTCCTGTTATTTGGACTGCGTTGTTTATTTATGCGTATTTGGCGCAAAAGGTATGGCAACCGTTTGTTGTAATGATTGCACTGTGTGTATTACATGGTTTATTGAGTTTTTGGGCGTTAACGCAGGGGCAGGGATGAAGTCGATTACTTTAAAAAAGCTATTTTTATTACATAGCTGGGTAGGAATTATTACTGCTGTACTGCTATTTATTGTTGCATTTAGTGGGGCGTTAGCAGTGCTGTCGCGACCTGAGTTAAAAATATGGGCAAATCCAGAGCTACAATCTAGCCAACACGTTGCCAGCGCGCAAATTAATCGACTAGTAAACGAATACCATAAACAGGTGCCTAGTGAATTTGGCGAAAACATTCATGTGTTTTTACCAAGTGGACATAACTTTCATTTATTAACGTTGGTATTTGAATCCCATCATGGCGATGAAAACTATGACCAAGAGGTGGCCAGAGTATTCCAGTTTCATCCGGATACTTTGGCGCTGGAAAATACTTACTATGGGCCTAGTAAAGAGTTTTACGCTAATAAAAAAACAGATGCGCCAACCTACATAGGTGAGTTTCATGCAGATTTGCATTTAGGGCGACCAATTGGGTTAATTCTCACTGGTTTTTTAGGTTTAACACTTTTAGTAAGTGCAGTTACAGGCTTGTTTATTCATCGTAAATTGATAAAAGAGCTCTTTACGTTTAGGCGAGATAAAGGATTAGATATTGCAGTGAGCGATGCTCATAAGGTCATAGGTATTTGGGGCAGCGTATTTAATATTGTAATTGGTTTTACAGGATCATTTTTAGGGCTTGCGACCGTTATTTTATTACCAGCTGCTGCGTTTGTGAGCTTTGGTGGCGATCAAGATAAGTTAATAGAAACGTTTACCGCAATTCCTGAGCCGGTAGTTAGCCACATTAAGCAACCTACAAAAATAGACACTATTCTAGACAATGTTCATAGTCGTTACCCTGAAGCAATAATTAGGGATGTCACAATAATGGCGCATAACGATGCGAATGCGCAGGTGTATTTGCGTTTGTTAGGTGGCGAGGCAGTTGCTTCTCAATTACTGCATTATAAAGGCAATGGTGAGTTTGTGCAGTCGATGAGTAGTTTTGGTGATATTTCCGGTGTTTCGATAAAAGTAATTGAGTTGATGTTTCCGCTGCATTTTGGGAACTTTGCAGGGGTGTTTGTAAAATTACTTTGGGTATTGCTTGGCTTAAGTACTGCGCTTTTACCTATTTCGGGCATGATGATGTGGCTAGCAAAGCGTACACGTGGCAGTAGCCCGTCGCTGAGTGTGCAGGCATATGCACGCTGGAATCGTTTTATTATTGGTAGTTGTGGAGGCTTGGTATTAGCAAGCTTTGTGTTATTTCCTTTGCAAGTTGTACTTAATTATACCGTTATTGGTGTGGCGCAAAATAGCTTTTTTGGACCCGTGTTTTTTTATACGTGGTTGGCATGGTTACTCTCAAGTGTATTGCCTGTAGGTTATAAAAACTATTTTAAGCTGACTCTTTTGCTATGCGGCGCTTCGCTTGCTTTGGTGCTGCCGCTCAATATTATATTTGGCGTGAGCAATGTTATTAACCTTAATAGCTCGCTTGCCGCGATAGTAGATATAAGCTTTATGGTGGTGGGTATCGCGTGTATTTTTGGTGCCTTAAAAATAAAAAACACACAAAAATTACAAGCAGAGGTACAACCCGCATGAACGAACTACTAATTATAATTGCCATGGTAAGTCTATTATTAATGATGCTCAATATACGCAAAAACACACTCACAATACCTACTAAAGCTTTTTTAAGTACACTGCTATTTAGTTTAGCGCTGATATGCTTTATGAGTGTTTATGGTATTTTAGGCGGTGCAATATGCACCGTTGTAGGAGCTATGTTAGCAGGGTTACTAACTGCAGTTATTGCGGGTAAAGCGCCGCAATTATTAGGGTGAAAAATGCAGTTATTTAGCTAAAAAGGCCTTAGCAGCATCAATCCCCATATTGTAACCACTATTAAGTATTTCAAACTTTTTAGTGGTTCGGCCAACTTTAAAATTAGCTGGTGGAGCAATAATATTGATTTTGCAGTCATTTGGTGGATTCATAATAAAATCGATAGACTTATTATAAAAATTAGCCCTATCTAAGGTCGCTTGAACTAATGCAGGATAGTTTTTATACATTTTTTTAGTAAGCCAAGGTGCCTTACTTGGCTTTTTACGATAGCCTAAACATTGAGACAAAATAACAGTTATTTCGCGAGCGCCCATTTCGTACGCTTTTATTACCGGAATTGAATCCGCAACCCCGCCGTCTGTCATCGCTATGCCATTAATAATAGGGTAGTCACGGTATGCAATAGGTATAGCGCACGATGCTTTTAATTGATCCACCATATCGTCGCTGGTGGCTTTTAAATAGTGTGCTTTGCCCGACTCGATTGCCGTAGATACAATATAAAATTCGTGTGGAGTTTGTTCAAATACCTCTGTATGAAGGCGTATTTCGCGAATAGTTTCTTGCCATAACCAGTCTAAATCAAATAAATGACCACCTTTAATAAAGCGCGCTAAATTAATGAATTCAGGACGACATGAATAGTCGGTAATTACTTTATAATTTCGCATTGGTTGTTTGCATAAAAATGCGGCTATATTAGTTGCTCCAGCTGAAACACCAAAATAGCGTTCAAATGGCTGGTATTGCTGTTTTAAAAACTCATCAAGCACACCTGCGGCAAATATACCGCGCATTGCACCGCCTTCAACGACGAGTGTGTTTTTATTATTGTTGTTCATGGCCAATCCTTTTTATGAAATTTGATGTTATCAACTCAGTCTAAAAAATGCGATAGAGATTACTGAAGATGATAAAAAATTAAAGCCGGGTACACATCGCGAAATTCACTGTTTTCTGGTAAGGTTTAGTATTACAAGGCTTTGTTAATAATAAAGAATAACTACTTATGTTTGATCCTAGCGTAACCATTTTTGAAAGCACACAGAGTCAGCTTGCAGAAAGTCCTCTTTGGCATCCTATGCTGAACACTTTTTTTTGGGTCGATATAAATAAAAAATTACTTTTAAGCAAAAATATACACAGCAAAAGCCAACTAAAAACCGTGAATATGCCCGATACGCTCAGTGCAATAGCGTGGATTGATGAGCAGCACTTATTGCTAGGGACAAGTACTGGTATATACAAATACCATATTAATTCAAGCACTCGCCATCTTATTCTTAATATTGAAAATACACAGCTAAATCGACGTTCAAACGACGGCCGTGCTGATCCATGGGGTGGCTTTTGGTTAAGTACAATGGATGTAAATGCTAAAAAAGGGGATGGTAAAATATACCGTTATTATAAAAACCAGCTTAAAGCCGTTGTAAGTGGTTTGAGTATCCCAAATGGATTGTGTTTTGATAAGTCCCGTTTACGCGGTTATTACTGCGACTCTTTAACGAGTTGCATTTATGTATTAGATTTGGATGAGAAAACTGGTGAGGCTTGCGCTGAGCCACGTGTTTTTTATCAATTTAATAATACTGATGTTGACCCCGATGGCTGCGTAACCGATAAATTAGGTAATTTGTGGCTAGCTGTTTGGGGAATGGGATGTGTTATGTGTTTATCCCCAAGCGGTGAGTTAATTAAAACAATAGAGCTTTGTGCATTAAAACCGACGTGCACCGCCTTCGGTGGTGAAAATGCTGAGTTACTACTTGTTACATCGGCATTTGATGAAGCGATTAATAATACTGTTGGTGAACAAGGCGCTGTATTTCAGATCTCCGGTATAAAAAACGGGCAGTTTGAGCCGCCAGTTTTACTGTAACTTGTACTTTTCAGTGATGATTAGCTTTTAGGCGTAACCCACATAACACCCACTTCTTTTTTAGTTACTAAAGCCTCAGTACCGGCGATAATTGGTTGCTCACTTTCAACGCCTTACTTAGCTTACTACGCGTAAATCACTGAGTAGTTGTATTGTTTATAATTTCAGGTGTATGGATTATCACTACAGCAAACTTTAAACCACTAAAACTCACTGCAGTGCGCCACCTTAGTCGGTTTTTAAAAACTAGCTATTTTATTTCTGCCTGTTTCTTTTGCGTTATAAAGGGCTATGTCGGCGTTAGTTATAACCTCTTTGGGTTTTGTTTTGTGATTGGGTATGAAACTATAAAACCCAATGCTTAAAGTGAGGTATTTACTGACAGTTGAAAAGTTATGTTCAATTGCGAGTTCTGCGATTTTTTCCTGAATAAGAACAGCAAACCTTTGACAGTGATCTGTGTCGACTGCAGGTAAAACTATCGCAAATTCTTCCCCCCCGAAACGAGCTGCTAGATCACCTTCCCGTTTACAAATATTGTGTAGCGCTTTGGCCACTCGCTTTAGCACTTCATCGCCAAGCTGATGTCCATAGTTATCGTTATAACGCTTAAAAAAATCAATATCACACATAATTAAACTAATGGGTTCCTTATTACGTGCACAGCGCTTAATTTCGCATTTTAAAGTCTGATCAAAACAGCGTCTATTAGCAATGCTTGTAAGGCCATCAGTATTGACTTGTTTATTGAGTTTTTGGTTGGCGTTAATGAGTTGCTGCTGAGTTTGTTGAAGCTCTTGTTTATAATTTAAATTTTTGAAAGCATTAGCAAGCATTTCACCTACTAACCTTAGGCGAATAAGGTCTAAATCTGTCCAATCTCGCTTTTGAACAACACAATCACAGCCAATAAAGCCAACCAATTCTTTGTCATAGCGTAATCCAATGCAAAGTACCGATTTTATTTCTTGTTGCTGGAAAATCGTTTTTTCGCTCATTGCTTGAATGGGGAGCAACGTTACATCATTCACTCTGAATAAGTGGGTACGGGCCATCGAACTAAAAAAATAAGGGAGGTCGCTTTTTAAAAGGTTTTGTAAGTCGTCTTTAAAAGCTTTGATACCATCATTGACCCATTCGTGAGTGTTATTAATAGTTTTACCATCTTCGGCAAACTTAAAAAGATAACTTCTATCGGCATTGCAAACCGTACCGACTGCTTTTAATGCATAGTTGATATGCTTATCAACATCGTCATTTTGAATATCAATTAAGTCAGTTGAGATGTTCGATATAATATTATCAAAATCATATTGTTCATCCACGTTGTTATTTAATATATCGATAATAATAATGGAGTTTGAATTAGGTAAATTTGCAAATTTTACGTTGAGTAGCAATTTGGATGATTGTTTCGATAAAATAAACTGGCATTGGTTATTTGCCGTAAAATAATCAAAGAATAGCTCCTCGATCAACAGATTTTTTTTACTGTGATGATTGGTTAAAGTGATGTGTGAAAAATCAGTTTTATAAAAATGTGATTGGTCTTTTAAGTCAAACAACTCCTGTGCCTGGCTGTTAACTTTAAATATATCTTCATTTGCATCATAAAGTAATACACAAAACGGCAATAACTCCAAGTTTTGCCATGCTTCTTCTGATAGGTTATTACTCACTCAACTCTCCATGTGTCCAAGCCATAATTAAATTCTTTTTCTTTACTAACTATTAGCACATTTTTTTTGATTTACTAAGTTTTTAGTGCGTTTGCGGGCAGTACGTATTATAATTGATACTGTATATCATTACCCATTTCTACTCTAAGCCATCTTTGGCTTATTTGCACTTTAAGTATAGGTTATTCAAGCATTTCATGACAGAAATCACTACACACCAAGCTTCTCGTCGTCGGTTACTCATTGCGCTAGCAATTACGTGTTCGTTTATGATAATTCAGGTTATAGGTGCTTATTATTCTAATTCGCTTGCTGTTCTTGCTGATGCGGGGCATTTGTTTGTTCACAATAGCTCGTTATTCATCGCACTGATAGCATCAAGTCTCGCTATTCATTTTGCCAAAACCTATAACGATGGCCATCAACGAGCAGAGCTTTTTGGTGGCCTAGTGAACGGGTTTTTATACCTAGCAATCAGTTTAATTATTTTGTATGAAGGTGGTGAGCGCTATATACACCAACATGAAGGAAATGAGCTGGCTATCAATAGTTATTTAATGTCGGTTATTGCTGCTATTGGTTTTTTATTTCATGGGGCTGCTGCATGGGTTTTATATAAAGGCCGCAAAGCGAGTATTAATGTGTACGCGGTATTTTTACATTCATTCTTTGATCTGATTTCTACCGTATCGACATTTGTTGCCGGTATTCTTATATATTTCACAGGCTGGGTTGTAATCGATATTTTATCGAGTATGTTAATTGCTTCTTTCGTATTATTCACCGGTATTAAGGTCATAATTAGTTGTATAAAAGGTTTACGCCTAAATAAAGCGAAACTTCCTAAAGTTACTGATATTGAAAGTAAAATTACAGATATGGAACATGTTCATAATGTCCATAACGTCACTGTAACGCGCAAATATAATGGTATTGTAGTAGGCGCACACGTTGTACTTAAACAACATTGTACGATTGAAAAACATGATGAAGCGTGTCGTATGAAGGTAGAGCAATTATTAGCCGAAAAATTTAATGTACGTAATAGTGTATTACAAATTGAAAGCCATGAATGCCATCATATCCATTAATAGCATCTAATTAATATAAAAGCGTGTAATAATGATTAGCACGCTTTTAATGTTTCAAATCAAATCAATGATATTGCTAAAACAATCGCTTTTACGTAAGTCTTTAGCATTCATTGGTTTTGCAAAGTAATAACCCTGTAATACATGGCAGCCAACCTCGGCTAAAAAGAGCATCTGTTCGCGCGTTTCTACTCCTTCTGCAATGCAGTATAGATCTAAGTTTTCTGCCAATGAAAAAATAGTTTTAATAATTGATTCATCTCCCTTATCTATACCAATACTATTTACAAAGCTTTTATCTATCTTAATAACATTAATAGGGAATTGGCTTAAGTAAGTGAGAGATGAGTATCCTGTACCAAAATCGTCAAGTAGTAATTTAAATCCAGCAGCTTTTAGGTTTTGCAGCTGTTTGGCTGCTTTAAGCTTATCTTCTAATAAAATACTTTCTGTTATTTCCAGCCTTAATTGTCTTGGATGAACTTGAGAGTCCGCTAATATAGCCATTAACCGCTGTGTTATGTTTGTTTTTAAAATGTGTTTAGGCGATAAGTTTAAAGATATATAAAACAACGGGTTTTCGCTGAGTATAGGCGTAAGTTCAATTAGTGAACGGTGCAAGGCTTGCTCAGTAAGAAGTTCTATTAAACCGGTTTCCTCAGCTACAGGAATAAAAAGAGCTGGAGATATTAACTGGCCTTCATTTTTCCAGCGCATGAGTAACTCCACGCCATTTATTGTTTTCTCTTTTATGTCGATAATAGGCTGGTAGTGATTAAAAAATCGGTTGTCTTTTACTGCATCTTTTAAATCATTTTCAAGCAGTAACTTTTGTTTTATTAGCTCATTCATTTCATCGCTAAAAAACTTAAAGTCGTTTCTCCCGCCTTGCTTAGCGTGCATCATTGCAACATCGGCATTACGGATGAGTATATCTGTGGTTACAGCATCGAATGGGTACAGAGCTACGCCAATACTTGCTGAAATATTAATAGAAAAGTCTTCAATAATTACTTTATTAGCTAATTCATTACTAATTTTTCTTACGGTATCGCGAAGAGATTGGAGTGATTTTATATTTTGAATCAGCACTAAAAATTCATCACCACTTTGGCGGCCAAGTATAGCGTCTTCGCTAAGCATGCCGCTTACTCTTTGGGTAATATTACATAACAACTTGTCACCTACTGCATGACCAAAAGAGTCATTAACAGGTTTGAACTTATCTAAATCAATAAATAATAATGCGCATTGGGTATTGTTTTTATCGGCATATTTAATCGCCTTTTCAATGTTTTGATACATTAAACTACGATTAGGTAGATGTGTTAGAGGGTCAAAATTAGCCAAATAGCGCAGTTCGTTTTCAGCACGTTTTTGTTCAGTTAAATCTGTAATAACAATCACATAGTAACTTGCAGTGTCTTTTGTTACAGCTGTGGCACTTATATGTATTGGGTGTTCGTTATTTCTTGCTGTTCTTATATAAACATCATTTTGCCAGTTTTCAGTTGGTTTTAATTTTTTTAAAATACTAGCAAACTCTCTGCACTTATCTTTACCAATTGCTTTAATAAACAATTTAGGGCTAATTTTGGTGGCCGTTTGCTCGTTTGAAAATGTTTCAATAAAACTATTGTTCGCAGAAAATGGCATTAAACGCTTATCGAGTATAAGTAACCAATCGTTTATTTGGCTAAACGCTTCACCTAAAATTTTTGCTTGTTGCTCATTAGCTCGTTGCTCGGTGATATTGGTATATATGCCAGAAACATATAGAGGCTCATTTGTTTGAGGATCGTATATAACTTGCCCTGTATCTTGATACCAGAGCCAATGGCCATTTTTATGCTGTAAACGGTAAGTTGCTTGCCAGTTTTGTTGTTTTTTGTACTTGAAGTAGTTTTCCCATTGGTTTTCAAAACGACGTCGATCGTCTGGGTGTATAAGCGCTAAAAATTGATCTATATGCACGCGTTCAGGTAAGTCTGTATAGCCTAATTCACTTCCTCTGAGCGTATTTACGGAAGCGTCTTTAAAGTTATAATCCCATACGCCGCTTTTATTATTTTTAAGCGCGAGTTCTGTTTGCTTTTGCGAATGAATAGTCGCTCTATGGGCTTGTTCAATTGCAACTTGGCGGCTGCGGTATTGCCAAAAAATGAAAAACAACACGGCAATTATTAAAACTACATAGGCGACAATAGCAAAGGGCGACTTCCATGGTGCGTAGGCCACGTTGATATTAAGTGTTGCAGGTTCGCTTGTAACAATACCATCGCGATTATGTGCTGATATTTTTAGTGAGTAATTACCAGGTTGAAGCTTTGTGAAAAACACTTGATTAGATTGTAAATCTTCATATGTAAGAGACGCAGGCCCTGAAAGGATTACTTTATAATATGCTTTATCAATATTAGGGTAAGAGAAGTTAGAAAAGCTAACCGTCAATCCCATGTCTTCATAATTTAATTCAAGTGGTTTGCTAAGGTATTTATGAGGATTGTAATTGAGTTCGCTAGTAAGGAGGCTAATATCAGTAATGGCTAGATTACTTTTTTGTAGTTGTTCATTTTCATTAAAGTCTATCGGGTCAAGAAGTAAGGCTCCAGCATTGCTACCGAACATAAGCCTGCCATCGCTTAGTGTTGCTGCCGCTATTGGTGTAAATTGGTTTATATTCAAACCGTCTTTTACTGAAAAACTCACTACATTGAGAGTATCTAGGTCTATTTGATACAGACCATTGTCGGTACTTGCCCATAAAAAGCCGTTTTCATCAGGAAGTAGTGAATAGATAGAATCAGTATTAAACGAATTTTTTAATCCTATATAGTGCTTTCTTTCATAAGTAACGGGGTCAACGCCGAGCAAACCTTCGTGAGTGGTTGCTAACCATAAAATGTTTCGTTTTGAGTCTAAGTAAAAGTTTTCTACAGTGTAAAAAATATCTTCTTTAGGGTTAAAAGACTGAAATATAGTCGTTAAAGTTTTTGTTTTTTCGTTGTACCTAAGGAAGCTTTTTGATGTGCCAAGTACAAACTCTTCAGGATGTGTGTCGAGGTGTTTATAAAAAGCGTAAGAAAATAAAGGATCGACTTGCTCTTTGAGCCCCTTAATAATTCTTGTTTTTCCTGTTGTTTCATTAAAAACATAAAAATTATCATCTGACATAAATGCATATGTGTCTGCAGATAATTGGGCAAAGCCAAATAAGTTGGATTGGTTAATTACATCTTTTTCTGTGTCTTTATTTTCAATAATTTTACCCGTTTGTTTATCAAACAGTTTAAAACCATCGAAAGTAACAAGCCAAAGGAATTGATTATCACCAATTGAAGACGCAAAAATATCATAAACGGCAGATGCCCCGTATATTGCTTTTGAGTCGGTTGAGCTCAGATATACATCACTTTTATTTGTTGCTTTGTCGTACCGTGCAATTCCATCTTCTGTTCCTAACCAAATAATATTATTTTTGTCTTGGTAGGTGGCATGAATAGTATTGTTACCGGGTAAAGTAATGTGTTTAAACCGTCGGGTTTTAATTGGCCATGTAAACACGCCCTGGGTTCTAGATGCGAGCCAAAGTACGCCGGACTTATCAACCATTAGATCGTTTATTGAGTTTTCATTAATATTAAACTTACTTTTTTCATAATTTAATACGAATTCTAGTTCTTTGGTTTCGCGGTGATAACTGAACAATCCACTTTCGGTTGCTACAAACTCCCCGTAAACAGTATTGGCATAATCCCATATATTATAATTAGGAATTAAAGTTGTAATATTTGCTGCAGATATATTTTTGGTATTATCGAATGCTAATTGATACATGCCTTCAACAGTACCAACAAGTAATCCTAATTCATTATCAACACTTAAGAATTTGACGTTTACATTATCTATCGTATTTTTTTCAGGGGGATGAAGAGGTATTTTTACAAGTTCTGAATTATCTATATTTGCAGTGTATAAACCATCATTTGTACCAATATATAAAGTGTTTTTATATATTGTTAATGACCGAATGTAGTCACCTTTATTTGGCAAGATTAGCTTAAATGTGAAGCGTTTACTCGTCTCATCAAATGTATATATTTGGGCATCTATGGCGAAGTAAAAAGTACCTTGTTGCTGAGTCATTGCAGAGATCGGAGAGAATATTTTTTGTTCTTTATCTATTTGACCAGAATAGATTTTTTCGGTTTTTAAAGTGAGGGGATCTATTATATAAGCACCAGAAAGATCTGTTGAGACAATGATTTTTCCGTCTTCGGCTTTAAATAATGCATAAATATAGTGTTTATCTAGGCCAAAGCCGCCACTAAAAGTTTTTACATTATATCCATCAAAACGGTTTAAACCCTGTTGGGTTGCTATCCAAATATAACCAATATCATCCTCTTGAGTCTGCAAAACGTAACTTTGTGATAGGCCTTCGTCAGTAGAAATTCGTTGTAATTGCTGAGCATAGTTTTGTGATGCAAAAGTGCTTTGGATGCATAGTAAAAAAGTAATGGTGATATGAAAAAAAAATTTGCTCAAACGCACTTATAAACACTCTCAGTGGAAGATAGGATGATGCTTAGCTAGATAGTAAATATAGCATAAGTTTTTATTTTTTAATTACAAATAATATACATAACGCTAAAAGTTCTATTTATAAATAGTGAGCTACTCTATACAGATAATAGTAAATGCTTATAAGGAGAGTATAGTGGTTTTCTCTAATGTTGATGCAAAAAATAGCGTGTTATTAGTTATAGACTTACAAGAGTTGCTTGCTCCTGTAATTAAAGATTTTCCGAATATTTTAAAAAGCACATTGCAGTTAGCACAAGCGGGTATTATTCATGGCGTTCCATGTTTAGTAACGGAGCAATATGTGAAAGGTTTGGGCGAGACTAATCAGCAAATTAAAAATACGTTACCTAATGCCGCGTATTTTCATAAAACGTACTTTAGTGCGTGTGCAGAGCCTGGTTTTGTTGATACGTTAAAAAGCCATGGTAAAAAGCAAGTTGTTGTTGTGGGAACTGAAGCACATGTGTGTGTTTTACAAACATGCTTAGATTTAATAGAAAATGACTTTGAAGTTATTATTGTTTACGACGGAGTTGGTTCGAGAAACCCGCAACATAAAAATTTGGCGATTGAGCAGCTACGTCAAGCTGGAGCTGTAATTTCATGCGCTGAAATAGTAATTTTTCAATGGACAAAAAAAGCTGCTACGCCTACGTTTAAAAAAATACTGCCTATAATTAAGTAGACCGCATGTATATAATGTAAATTAAATGTATTATTTTTGATTTGTCGGTAGTTTATTATTGTGTTCAGTAAACTGAAACTCGTTTTAATACGTATATTGCAGACTGCTTTATAAAACAACAATGCAAACAACAATTTTAAGGTTCTTATGTCTAGTATTGGCCGGTTATTTACAATTATTTTTAGTCTTTTGTTTGTCGAATCTATCGCTATTGGCTTGTATTTCGACACATTAGCGCAGGCCTTTATGATAGGTTTGCCATTGTGTTTATTACCTATATGGCTTTTAAACACACAAGGGGATAGTCCTGTTACCCCGCATGTGGTAGCTGCCGCTATAATGATGTTTTCTTTTTTGCACATTCAACAAACTTTTGGGTTGATTGAAGTCCATTTTGAAATATTTATTTTAATGCCCATGTTAATTGTTTTTGTACAGTGGCGAGTGTTTATTACCGCTATTATTTTTGTAGCGGTTCATCATTTATCTTTTTATTATTTACAAACTCAAAATACGGGTTTTTACGTATTTGACCCTGATAGACTCGCTTTTACTACGGTGCTAATTCATGCTGGATACGCAATAGTTGAAGTATTAGTTGCAGGCTATATTGCAAAAACGCTGCAACGGGAACGTCGTGCGGGCTTATCTTTAAGTTATGCGACAGAACAAATAATGAAAGATCCTGAAAACATTAAACTCTCTCTTCGCGCGGATGACACTAAAAGCGAGGCTGTAGCAGGATTTAACACATTACTAGATTACTTATCTGATGTTATTAAACAGGTACAAACTCAATCAGAGTCATTGCAAAAAAACTCACAAGAGCTTATTGATGTTCACGATCAGTTAGCGAGTGGAGCGGTTCAACGTACGCGACAAACCGATGATATTGCTAATTCTGGCGCTCAAGTTGCCAATGGCTTTAAACTTGTAGAAGAAGAAAGTGAGGTGCTTAAGCGCCAAGTTGACCATATTACACAATCTGCAGGTGATGCATTAAAAGAGGTGCTTCAAACAGACGCTAAAAGTAGAGAGTTGTTAACACTGCTTAACCATACCGAAGAAAAAATAAATCACTTAGTGGCAGCGGGCGATGTTATTTCAGGACTTCTTAATGAAATATCAGGCATTGCTGAGCAAACAAACCTACTTGCTTTAAATGCCGCTATTGAAGCTGCCCGCGCAGGCGAACACGGTCGAGGTTTTGCTGTTGTTGCTGATGAGGTAAGATCTTTGGCCAACCACAGTAAAGCAACAACAGATAAAATTAGTCTTACATTAAAAGACCTTGTTAATAATAGTAAAACGTCAACGCAATCAATGAGTCAGTGTGTGAGTTTTGTAGTTGATTTAACAAGTATTAGTGCTGCAATGAAAGAGAATATTTCAGCAATGAGCGAGCAAATAGCCGCAGTATCTTCAAGCTCTGACTCAGTTGCACAAGTGGTAGCGGAGCAGGCAGGTAATACCGAGTTAATAGCAAGCAGTACTGATACTATGCGCCAAAATCAGTACCAAGATACGCAAATAGTGCAGCAGTTAACCACTAAGGTGCAGTTAATCGATGTAAGTATTGATGTATTAGAGCAAAGCATTGCCAAGTTTAAATAAATCTAACTCTTTTGTATTTTCGCTTATAACTATATGGCTTGTTTGTGTTGTTGCAGGGTTAGTTTATTTTCAGTTAGAGCAGCTTAAACCGTTTGATAGCTCAAAAGTTTTATTGCAAAAGCACTGGTTTAATAACTTTAAAAAGCAATTGGACTGGGTTGACACTAATGAAGCGTCGTTAGTGCTTATAACTGAAAAAAATTGCGGGTGCACCATACAAGCCAAGCCGCATATTTCATCGTTAAGCTCCTTTGCTGCCAATAAAGCTATGAAGGTTGTACAAGTTGAATTAACACCAAAGCTTAAACTTGTTATTCCGGCAACGCCTGCCGCCGTTATTATTAATAAAAACGGTGATTTTGTTTATGCCGGTCCTCTCTCCGAAGGGTTAGCGTGTGCCCAGGGAAGTGGCTTTGTTGAAACTGCGGTCACTAATTTAGCTGCTGGTTTTAACTCAAATCTCTTAATTACACAAACCAAGGGATGTTACTGTGTAAATAATGCATAAATAACGTATCGATAAACTAAAGCTCGCACTTAAATCAACAGTTGCGAGCTTTAATATTGATTAAATTGTAACTAAGCCATAAATACCTAATGACACAAACACAAAAGCAGCAATAGCACGTACGGTGTTTAGCGATATTCTTTTTAGTAGTGCATTTCCGGCGTATATAACAGGCACGTTAGCAATTAACATACCTAACGTGGTTCCTACCGTAACCCAAAACACAGACTGATATTGTGCACCTAACAACACCGTCGCTATTTGTGTTTTATCACCAATTTCTGCAATAAAAAATAATACAAAAGCGACTAAAAAAGCCCCGTAGCTATCGTATTTACTACTTACATCTTCGTCTTTGTCTGGAACTAATAGCCAAAGGCCAACAAAAATAAAGCTGATGTTTACAAGCCAAGGTAAATATTCAGAAGAAAAACTATTACTTAACCACTGCCCAAACCACGCTGATAGGCCATGATTGAGTAAAGTTGCGGCTAAAATACCAAGAATAAGTGCGCCTTTATTACGAAAACGGGCAGCTAACAGGAGCGATAAAAGCTGGGTTTTATCGCCAATTTCGGCAAGAGTGACAGTGACGGTTGAGGTTAAAAAAACTTCCATTATTGATTCTTACAGGCGGGAATACTAAACCAAGGCAAACAACTATCTCCCGCCATGAGGATAGTGTCTACCTAGGTCTCGCCGATAACGCTTGCTACAACATTACAAACTTACCATGCACATGAGGTGCAATTATGTTGATAAGTTTACTCATTACTGAGCGGGCTACTCCCCTAAGAGGCGGCCATTATTCCATAACTTTATTTTTAGGTAAATATAGTTAAGAGAACAAATACCATATTCTAATAAATAATTTATATTTATTAGTGAAGAAGCTATTGATAACAATTGTCGTTTAGATTAGTATGCATCTATTGATTGTAATTAACACGGTTTGTATTGATGTATATTTGTCTTTGTCACGGTGTGACTGATAAAAAAATTGAGCAAACAATTGACGATGGTGCAACGACCATGCGTGAATTAACCAAAGAGCTTAAAGTAGGCAGCCAATGCGGTAAGTGTTGTGGTTGTACTAAAAAGATCCTTAATCGCAGACTTATTCAAATTGCGGATGTAACGGATCAAGTTGCTTAATTACATATAAAAATTTAGATATAAAAAAAGCAGCTTTTTAGCTGCTTTTTTTATGCTTGTTACTATTTACAGTTGAGACTGCAAGTAGTTTTTAATACCCGTATTTTTAATAAGCAATTGTTGAGTTTCTAACCAATCAATTTGCTCTTCTTGCTCATTTAAAATGTGATCAAGGGCTTCACGGGTAATGTAATCTTTTTTACTTTCAGCCAGTTTTACAGCACTTCGTAACTCGTCAATAGTATCGAGTTCAAAGCTCATATTAGCAGCAATCATTTCTTCGCTGTTTTCACCAATACGTAATCGGCCTAGGTCTTGAAGATTTGGTAAGCCTTCTAAAAACAAAATACGCTCGATTAAACGATCGGCGTTTTTCATTTTTTGAATTGATACTTTGTAATCTGCTTTGTCTAATTGAGTGAAACCAAAATCTTTAAACATGCGTGCATGTAAAAAGTATTGATTAATACCAACAAGCTCATTAGCGAGTACTTTATTAAGCGCTGCAATTACGTCTTTATCGCCTTTCATAGTATGCTCCTACTAAGCCATTTGTGCTTGATGATAATTTTCAGAACCAATTTTATCAATTAGACCAAGTTGTTGCTCTAACCAGTAAACATGGTCTTCTTCGGTATCAAATAACAGCTTTTCTAAAATGCTACGAGATTGATAATCTTGTTGTTCTTCACATATTGCGATTACGTCTTTAACACACGCAACTACTTCAAGCTCTAGTGTTAAATCGTTTTGCATCATGCTTTTTACATCGTTACCGATAAGTAAATCACGGCGCTTAGTCATATTTGGTACACCTTCTAAAAACAAGATGCGCTTAATAAGCCAGTCTGCGTGATCTTTTTCTTCTTCCATTTCGTGGTTAAGGCGCTCGTATAGTTTGTTTAAACCCCAGTCGTCATACATGCGCGAGTGTATAAAATACTGATCGATTGCTGCTAATTCGTTAGCTAACAATGTATTAAACGCATCGATTACTTTTTGATTACCTTTCATGATAAATCGCCTCAACTATTTCAATTGTATGCAGTGTAGTACATATAGCCTATATTGCAAGTTTTCTCTATAAAAATCATTGCGTTACTATTGGTTTTGATTCTTATTTAAGTTTGCGTTACTGCTTGGTTTATGGACAGTTTTTTATTTGTATTAGTATCTGAGAATGATTACTAGAGGTATTTATAAACAATAAGTAGAGATACTGCTTTTCATATTATCTTTTTAAATAAATAGGCATGCTGATGCCTATTTATTGAGTCTATTACTAATTAAAACTGGTATTTAGCACCTAGGGTAGCCGTTGTGCCTAATCCTTTGATGTTATAGCCGCCGTAAGTGTAAGATTGTGCGCGGGCAGGGTAGTAATCGCTATTGAACAGGTTTTCGATACCAAAATAGCCACTCCAGCTGGCGTTAACATTGTATTGGCCACTTAAGTTAAATGTGTTGTAGCTACTAACAGGGCCTTGATCGCCAGAGTATTGGCCCTGTGCATTTTTATCAAAACGCTTTCTGTCGCCTACATATAAAAAACTCATTGCAAGTGATAACTTTTCGTTGGTTTGCCATGTTAAATTAGCAGTGGCTTTCGGCGGGCTGATTTGTTTTGCCCCTAAATATTCATCCGCTTCGGTGTTTTTACCTTCTACGTAGCTGTATGTAGCACCTAATTTAAGGTCTTGGTTAATAGTATAATTAACTAAACCTTCGTAACCCCATATTTCTTGAGGTGCGCGTACGGGTTCGTAAACACCCGTTACTTCGTTAAATTCATTACTGGTGCCAAGCTCTGAAGTACTTCTGTACAGTGCAAATTCAAAACGAACGTTTTCAAACTGTGAAGTAAAACCAACTTCGTAGTTGTCAATTATAGATGCTTGTGTCTGAATAAGTGCAATATCGTCAACGGTTGCAGCGCGAAGTAGGCGACCAATATCAGAAATGTCAGAGCCCTGTGAATAACTAAAAAATGGGCTGAATGCATCTATTAAATTGTATTTTATGCCTGCGTTATACGTTGTAGCGTCATAGTTTATGGTATCACCACGCACATTTAATGGTACTGAACATTGCGATACGGTTTTGCAAAGTTTTAGCGTTTGGTAGTCACTTACACTCAAATCAATGCTTTCGTTTCTTACACCCGCTTTTACAATAATATCGTCGTTTATTACCCATTTAGTTTGTAAAAAGCCAGCCACACTTTTCATGTCCATTTCGGGCACCCATACACGGCCATCTACTAAAGGTTGCGATGTTTTATCGTTTAAGGCATCAATACCGTAGATTAAGGTGGCTGTTACGTTTTCAAAATCAAACTGACTATTAAATGTAGCCCTTGCACCTTGCTTGTCTGATTTAATAACGGATTGGCCACCGGTATAGCCTTCATCGAGGTTAGCTAGGTTAGTGGAGAAAAAGAATACGTTTTCTATATCTTGTTTATAAAGATCGAGGGTCATTTGTGTGTTTTCAAACAACGCGTAATCAACATATTTTAGGGTTATATTTTCGTTGCCATCGGGTCCTTGCGGCTTACCTTGTTTTTGAAGCTCTAAGGGGACATGTATAGCGTATGTTTTTTCTCCTATATTACCATCGCCAGTAACATCGCCTAAATCAGTTTTTTGCTGTGAGCTGAAATAGTTATAGCTAAACTGCAGTTGCTTTTCGTCGTCAAAATCATAAGTTAGTTTGGTAAAATAGTTTTGAGTTTCAGAGTCTGATAAACCATATTGTAAGCCTAAAATATCGCCCTGCGCATCGCGTTGTACGCCGTTTTCTTCATAGCTTGCCGTTAACAGGTAGCTTAGTTGGTCGAGCTTACCGTTTACTGCAGCCGCTATTCTGCCGCCACCACTTTCTGCTAACTTAACAGCGCTAAAGCGGCTTGAAATACTTATTTCACCTTCAGGTTTACCATCACTACGCGCTTGTTTTGTTATGTAGTTAATAATGCCACCTGAGGCACCATTACCATAAATAGACGTTGCGCCTTTTATGACTTCAATGCGCGCTATGGCACTTGCATCAAGTGTTTTTACGCCTAAAGAACCATTACGAAGAGGGGTTGATTGCGGTACGCCATCAATCATTATTAGAGGCGCACGGCCGCGTAGTGTTTGTCCTGAATTACTTGAACTACCAGTATCTGGGGCAAGCCCTGGAACCATTTGCGCGAGTAAACTTCCCAGCTCTGAGCTTACTTTTAAATGCCGTTGTATTTGTTGCTGATTAATAACGGTGATCGAGGCTGGTACTTCGTCAATGCTTTCTGATATGCGGCTGCCTGAAACAATGACATGCTCAAATTGATCAGAATTGTATTCATTTTTATTATTTTCATTTGCTAACGTGTTAGTACTTATTGCAACAGCAATAAGGCAAAGCGAAGTTTTTAACATGGGGTGTCTTAGTCGATAATAATTTACGTAATGGTAATTATTATCAACTAATGACGCAAGTGTTAATGAGATTTATTTCCATTTATGGCGTTTTAACCAAAAATATACACCGCTTACAATAAATAATGCGAGTGAAAGGGCTATTAATAACCATAAAAACTGCACGATAGGACCTGCAAAATCACCAATGTGAAACTTATATTTGAAGTTCCATGCTTGTGTTGTGAAGTTTGTTTTACTGGCGTCAAATGAGTTTAATACTTTACCCGTAAATGGGTTAGTCCAAACCCAGCTGTAAGCGTGACTTTCGCCAGGGTTTTGCATTCTCAGTGCAATTGCTTCGTCATCCTTTTTAGGTAAGTAAACTCTATATAATTTACCGTCTGGAAATACGTCCTCTGCATTTTTAATTGCTTCATTGTAGTTTAAAGCAGCTTGAGAAGGGGTTATTACTTTTGGTGCTTTAGGTCTTTGTTCTACCTTGTTTAAGGTCACAAATTCTAATACCGATTGAGTTTGTGTTTTCCAGTTAAATGCCATACCAGTAAAGGCAATCAGCATAAGCGGTATAAAAAAGTAAACACCAAGCACTGTATGTAATTGATACATGAGCACTCTAAATTTGGCTTTTGGTTTTATAGCTAAACGTTTAACTCTGTTTTTGGGCTTTACCCATAAATAAAAGCCCAGTAATACATTTATTAAAAGTAGCAATGCACATACTGACATCCAATTTCGAAAGGTTTTTTCACCTTTACTGTTTTCAAATAACAGCCAACGATGTAATCCCATAGCAAACCCATAAATCGTATCGGTTGATTCATAGATGTTTAGTACACTCCCAGAGTAGGGGTTAACACTGGCGTAGTGTTTATTGGCTAACCGAAATTGCCATGCTGCGTTTGGCGCTTGTTCGGGCATAAAAAAGGTGATTTTTTGCTTAGTTTGAGCTTGTACATTTTGTATAAGTTCATCGTAATGCATTAAGTTTTTTTGGGGTGTTACTTGCCATTTTGCAGGCTCTATTAGGTGCTGTATGTCTTTTGCATAAATCATAACAGCACCGGTTAGGCTCACTATTAATAAAAATAGTCCGCTAATTAGGGCAAGGCCAAAATGAATTCTACGTAACCAAAGTTTCAAAAACGGTATCTCATTATGAGTTAATGACAATATTGTAAATGATAATACGAGCTGTTTTCAATTAAATAGTTATGTATTTGGTTTAGCTTGTTATTAAGAACATTAAATTAGGCTTTTATTCGCGATTGGTCGGATTTCTATTATGCAATTTTCGATATTAAAATTGTTGTGTAAAAAACTTTTAACTGCGGCTAAATCAATTACGTGCTGAGTGCTAATAATAAGCTCGCAATAATTTTCTTTATCGTCTAGTTGCCAAAGCTTGATGCTCATTACCGATTCGATATTAAATTCATTACTAATAGCATGTGATATTGCATCTGTATCAATATTGCTAGGCGCTGCTTGCATTAAAATTTTGCAGCTTTGCTTTAATAGTAAAATGCCATGATAAATTACATAAAGAGAAATAAGCACAGTGGCAATTAAGTCAACGATATACCACTGGTATAAAATAATTAAGGTGCCCGCAATAATAACAACAATAGATGCCATTGCATCTGATACGTTATGAATAAAGGCCGCTTTTATATTTATACTGTGATTTGCGCCAGCTCGGTAGGTTAAATATGCGGTTGCTAAATCAATAATCAATGCTATTGCTGCCACCCACACAACTATCCAACCATTGATTAGTTGAGGGTTTAAATAGCTCGAAATGGCTTCAAAAATTAAATACACACCAATTAATATCAATGTACTGCTATTAAAAAGTGTGGCAAGTATTTCAGCGCGTTTATAGCCAAAATGATGAGTGGTGTCAGCAGGTTTATTACCAATTTTACGTGCAACGAGCGCGATAAATATAGCGGCAGCATCACTTAAATTATGAAGTGCATCGGCTATAAGTGACAAACTGCCCGAAAATACCCCGCCAATAACTTGGGCTACGGTTAGCAATACATTAATAACCACAGCGACGGTTAGCTGTTTATCGCTCTGGTTTTCGTCTACATGACTATGTGAGTGATCGTGCGCCATAATGACCTCAAATGTATTAATTGAATATTGCTTATATCATGGCTGGTTTAAAACCGCTACAGATGTGGTAGCGTCAATAAATCTAATTATAAGTTAGTAATAAAGGCGTATATTTTAAAAAGTGTGAATTTAATATTGTAACGCTAAACACCCATTTTTTAAGGAGTTTACCGCTCAAAACTTGCGTCTTTATATATTTAGTGCATTAATGTAAGTAATATTAAATGATTATAAGTTGCTGGATATTAAGCATGCACAAAGGTTTAAACTTTGGTGAATTAACAGGTAAAGGACAGTCTGTTCGAAGTAAGTTAATTATAACCTTTATAATTATAGCCTTAGGGCCACTTTGTATACTTACTTGGTTTAGCCTTGGACATGTAAATAGCACGCTTAAGCAAAATGCAGACGCTGAACTTAACGAGCTTAATAATATAGGTAAGCAATTTGCTGATATTTGGTTTGCAGAGCATGTTAAGGATCTATATTTGCTTAGGGCGCAGTTTGATATTAGCCCGACTAAAAAACAACAATTAATAGCGCAATTTGTTGAGCAGTACGACTTTGTTAATAATGTAGAACTTATTGATGTAAACCTCGTTAAATCACTACCTTCATCTCCCTTTATTAATATTATTAAAGATCAACGTTTTAATAACATACTCTCTGGTATTAAAAATACAGGTAAAATCCAATTTCAGTCAATGACAGTCTCAGGGCGTGAGTATCATATTATTGGCTTACCGTTAGTAAATACCGAAAATAAGCTACAAGCTATATTGCTCGCAGATATAAATTTAAACGGCTTATTAAATAATCTAAGTAAAATACACGCTGCAAATAAAGACATAACATTTTATGTTATGCATAATAATAAAATTCAAAAAAATAATAATTCAGAAGATTCTCAACCATTATTTTTCTCTCAAAACGGCTCCCCAATGCAACGTGTCTTTTCTTACAGTAATAAAAATGAAGAGACTTTATACGGGTATATTGATTCTCTAGAGTTTTTAAATGAATCTGGATGGCAGTTACTTGTAACAAAACCAAAAGAAGTTGCACTACAAGGTGCTAATTTTTATAAACAGCTTGCTTTATTAACAAATGCGGGGGCATTACTGCTTATATTAACGTCATCGTGGTGGTTTGGGCGTCGACTTTTTAGACCTTTAATTAACTTAGCTAAAATTGTTGAAAGTATTACAAAAGGAGACAAGGTAAAAGTCCCTGTAATAAACGACAGTATTGAGTTTAACCAGCTTTCATTGGGTTTACGTAATTTAGTAGCCGTAAAAGAAGAGCAACAAAGTATATTACAAAAGCAACGCTCTGCACTTCAAATTGCATTAAAACAATTAGCCGAGCAAAAAAGTGCATTAGATGAACACGCTATTGTTGCTGTAACTGATTTGCATGGCACCATCACTTTTGTAAATAAGAAATTTTGTGAGATTAGTGGCTACGATGAACACGAATTAATAGGTCAAAACCATCGCCTTTTAAATTCAGGAAAACACGAAAAAGCATTTTTTAAAAATATGTATAAAACGCTTAAACGTGGTGATATATGGAACGGGCAAATATGCAATAAAGCTAAGCATGGTGGCATATATTGGGTAGATACGACAATTGCACCATTTTTAGATGAAAATGGAAAACCGCAAAACTATATTGCTATTCGTAATGACATTACAGCCCTGAAAGTACAAGAGCTAGAGCTTGAGCAACACAAAACACAGTTACAGCTAGTGATAGACTCAACAGCTGTGGGTATTTGGGATTGGTATATTGATACTAATAAAGTGACGTTTAATAACCGCTGGGCCGAGATAATAGGTTACAAACTCAGTGAGATTGAGCCTTGTACTATAGATACTTGGTATAAATATGCTCACCCAGACGACTTAGTGATATCAAATAAAAAACTTCAAGAGCACTTTGCCGGTGAGACTGACTATTTTGTTAGTGAAGCCCGCATGAAGCATAAAAATGGACATTGGATATGGGTACTCGATACTGCAAAAGTAGTTGAGTGGAATACCGATGGCTCTCCAAAACGTATGATAGGTACGCATTTAGATATATCAGAACGAAAATCTACAGAGCTTGAGCTACAAGGAAGCCGCGATAGGTTTGAATCTTTGGTATCAAATATCCCTGGCATTATTTATCGATGTAAGTTTGATAATAAATTAAGCATGCTTTATATGAGCGAGCAAGCGAGTGGAATAACAGGTTATTCACCTGATGAGTTGATACATGATGAACCCCCCAGCTTTTTTGATTTGATATGCGAAGACGATTCTAAAAAAATAAAAGATGAAATTCTACGTTGTGTTAGCGCTAAGCAGTCATGGTCTGTTGAGTATAGGATTACAGCCCGCGATGGCTCCTTACATTGGGTAAATGAAAAAGGCCAAGCCATTTACGCAGATGATGGCAGCATATTGTATTTAGATGGATTTATTTTTGATATTACAGAGCGTTACAATACACAGTTAAAAATAAATCGTCAGCAAAGCCTACTTGAATCAATGAGTAAGCAAGGGCAGATTGGCGCATGGGAGATGGACTTAGATGCGCATACACTTTATTGGTCTGATGAAGTTAAAGTTATTCACGAAGTACCAGAGGACTTTGAACCGAGCATAGATACCGCTATTAACTTTTATAAACCAGGCATACACCGAGATACTATAAGTACCTTATTTGAGTGCGCAGTGACTTTAGGTGAAAGCTGGAGTGTAGAGCTTATTATTTTGACCTATTCTGGGCAAGAGCGTTGGGTTAAATCGATGGGCCAAGCTGAGCTTAAAGACGGTAAATGTGTACGTGTGTTTGGTTCATTTCAAAGTATTGATGCACATAAACGACTTGAACTTGAGAGCGAAAAAGCAAATCGTTATAACAAAAATTTAGCCGCGCTTACAGTCGCACCTGAGGTGCAAAATAGTGATGTAGAACAGGTTAAAAAGCTAGCCGTTAAATCTATGTGTGAAGTGCTAAATGTTACACGTGCGTCGGTATGGATTTTTAACGAAAAACGAGATGTGATGACGTGTCATTGCTTATATATAAATGGTCAAGGGTTTGTAGATACCGACGCTATTTTAACTGCTAAAGACTACCCAGCTTATTTTAATGCTATTTATAAACATAATTTAGTGGCTATTGATGATGTTTATACTCACTCAGCAACTGTTGATTTTATTAAAGTATATGTAACACCACTAAATATTAAATCGATGCTTGATGCTGTAATTGCAACAGGCGATGGTAATTTAGGTATTTTGTGCGCTGAAACAGTAGGCGAACATCACAACTGGACGCAAAGTGAAGAAACGTATCTTCGCTCATTAGCTACTTTAGTGGGAAGCACTTTAGTTTCTCAAAAACGAAAAGTAATTAGTGAGGAGCTAAAAGTAGCACTTGTAAAAGCTGAAGATGCAGCCATTGCTAAGAGCCAATTTTTAGCAACCATGAGCCATGAAATTAGAACGCCAATGAATGGCGTACTCGGTATGCTAGAGCTTGTTCAATTAGAGTCGTTATCTAAACCAATAGAAACAAAAGTAGATATAGCCAAAAAAAGTGCACATTCTTTATTGGGTGTAATTAATGATATTTTAGATTTCTCTAAAGCTGAAGCAGGTAAAATCGAGCTTGAAGAGATTAACTTTAATGGACGTGATTTAATTGGTGAAGTTGCTGCCGCACAAGCATTTACAGCTCAAGACAAAGGTATTGAAATTATTTTGGATCTGGTAGCGCTAGAGCCTTCGCAGTTATGCGGCGATCCTGGGCGCATTCGCCAAGTTATTACTAATTTATTAAGCAACGCCGTTAAGTTTACGAGTCAAGGCGAGGTTGTTGTAAGCGCGAAAATTAATAAAGTAGCTCAAGGTATAGAGTTTGTTGTAAGTATAAAGGACTCAGGCATAGGAATTAGTTTAGAAAAACAAGAGCAATTATTTACCCCTTTCTCTCAAGTCGATGCATCAACAACGCGTGAATATGGAGGCAGTGGCTTAGGGCTGGCTATTTGTAAGCAGCTTTGTGAACTAATGGGGGGAGCTATCTCTCTCACTAGCGAAGCCGGTAAAGGGAGTACTTTTACTGCCACTATAATGCTGACTCCGGGAGATCAAAAAGAACGTTATATTCCTAATATTAATATGGAAGAGCTAACCGTTTTGGTTGTTGATGATAACGAGACAAATCGAATTGTAATTTCACAGCAGCTTGAGCACTGGGGCGCTAAGGTTGCGCTTGCATGTGACGCACGCGAAGCTCTTGATATGTGCGCGCAGCAGTATAAAAGTAACAATTGTATGTATGATATTGCAGTGCTTGATATGCAAATGCCAGGAATGGATGGTATAGAGCTGTGTAAAGCACTAAAAGCACATGAACATTATAAATCAATGCCACTTGTAATGATGACCAGTATTGCTGGTATGGAAGGTGCGCAGCGCTATTCTAATGCAGGCTTTCAGGCATATTTCCCCAAACCTGTAACCACTGCCGATTTAATTTCTGCACTGTCAGTCATAACAAGTAATGATTCAGATGAGACACTCCCACTTGTTACTTCAGGCTATATTTCCTCTCTTAAAAAAGAAAAGGTGCAGGAACCTACCCAAATATTACTTGTAGAAGATAATCCAATTAATCGGCAAGTGGCTACATTAATGCTCAAAAAGCTTAATTGTGACGTTACAATTGCCGAAAATGGTCAATTAGCGATAGATATATTGGAGTCTCACGATTCTGGTTTCTTTAAGCTCGTTCTTATGGATTGCCAGATGCCTGTTATGGATGGCTTTGCTGCAACTGCAGCTATACGTAAAGGTATGGCGGGTATACAACACAAAAACATTAGAATCATTGCTATTACGGCTAACGCAATGGACTCTGATAAAGAGCGTTGTATAACCGCTGGAATGGATGACTACTTGAGCAAACCGATTCAATTAGATATTTTAAAAGATAAATTAGAGCAGTATATTTAAGGTAAAAATACAATGAGCCAACCCGTTATAATACGTGATGCAAAACCAAGTGATGCAAAAACAATTTTGCACTTTATTACCGAACTTGCCATATATGAAAAAGAACCGGATGCAGTAAAAACAGACGAGCAGGCTATTTTAGATACGCTGTTTAGCGATGGTGCTACTGCGCACAGCATAATTTGTTTAGAAGGTGATGAGCCAATTGGTTTTGCGGTCTATTTTTATAATTACTCTACATGGTTAGGTAAAAATGGCCTATACCTTGAAGATTTATACGTAAGCCCAGATAGCCGTGGCAATGGTGCAGGTAAAGCCATTATGAAGCACTTAGCTAATAAGGCGATTAGTAATGACTGTGGTCGTTTTGAATGGGTAGTGCTTGATTGGAATAAACCCGCTATCGATTTTTACAATAGCATTGGTGCAAAGCCTCAAAACGAATGGATAATATATCGCTTAACGGGGCAGGAATTACTAGACTTTGCTAAATAGTTAATGAAAATCATTTGCATTTAGGTTTGTGGGTGTGTAAGTTAACTACACGCCCATAAATAAACGTGCAGATGATTATATGATCTCAAATCAAAAACAATCCCACTCAGATTTACTTTGTCTTGATCAAGCATTAAGCCCTTGGCAGTCGAATATAATGCAAGGTAATTATGCATTTGAACAAGGTGCACTTCTCGAAGCCCGCGATAAATACTTATTAGCTAAAACACTTGCAGATCATCTTCTTCAGCAGTTTTTATATGCTCAGATTAATAACAATGTCATCCATGCTATTGAGCATTGCATACCCGCACTTGTTGTTGCGTCGCATAATTTAGCTGATACCTATATAGCTTTGCAACAGCCTGAAAATGCATGCAAATGGCTATGCGAAGTACACTTAACACTCTGTTCGCTAATTAAGCATACTCATTACGATATACAAAAAGTGAGTAAGCATCATTACACTAAAACGTCCTCTGAACTTGTATTATTTGCAAGACGCTATCATTTTTTACCTGAGCTAATAGAGCAAGTGAATTTTTGCTTATGCTCAGAGAGCACTACAAACAATCAACTGCACTAATTTAAAAGAAAAAGGAGTATTTATGGCTTTTACTTTGCCTGCACTTAACTATGAGTACGATGCGCTTGAGCCTCATATTGATGGTAAAACAATGCATATTCACCACACATTGCATCATCAAACGTATATCAATAAAGCCAATGCTGCTTTAGCAGATACTGTTTATGCAACCGCAAATGCTGAAAAATTACTTAAGGGAATAAACAGCCTGCCTAGTAATTTACAAAAAGCAGTACAAGAGCATGTAGGAGGGCATTTTAATCACAGCTTATTTTGGCAAGTAATGAGCCCTCAAGGAGGAGGTGAACCTGAAGGTAGTGTAGCCCAGGCAACAAATGAACAGTTTGGCAGTTTTGATAAGTTTAAAGACCAATTTACTGCTGCTGCAATTAATCAATTTGGCAGTGGTTGGGCGTGGCTATGTGTGACCCCAGATAAAAAGTTGATTGTAGAAAATAGTGCTAATCAAGATTGCCCTTTAATGCAGGGAAATACCCCTATTTTGGGACTTGATGTATGGGAGCATGCCTACTATTTGAAGTATCAAAATAAGCGTCCTGACTATATTGCTGCTTTTTATAATGTAATTAATTGGACTGAAGTTGAAAAACGCTATCTAGCCGCAGTAAGTTGAGTGCCGAATATGGCTAGTAATACAGTTTATTTTCTATAAGCTAGGCTCTATTAGATTAATTTATAGAGCCGTTTATGGACACTTCACATTGGCAAAAAGCACGTCAGAGTCGCGATCCTCGTTTTGACGGGCTTTTTTACGTAGCGGTAAAAAGTACCGGTATATATTGCAGACCAATTTGCCCTGCACCAACGGCTCACGAAAAAAACGTTGCTTATTATCAGTTTGCCCATAACGCGGCGCAAGATGGTTTTAGGCCCTGTATTCGTTGCAGGCCCGATAGTGCCCCTGGCAGCGCAGCATGGCAGGGTACAAAAACGACTGCACTAAGAGCAAAACAGTTAATAGATCAAAATGACGAGCACGACTGCGAAAAATTAGCAGCTCGTTTAGGTATAAGTAGTCGTTATTTGAGGCAGTTGTTTAAGCAGTATTTTGGCGTGTCGATTACGCAATATCGATTATTTAACCAATGCCACTTTGCTAAAAAACTGATTCAAGAAACACATTTACCCCTTACCGAAATAGCGTTTTCCGCAGGTTTTAAAAGCATTAGGCGCTTTAATGATGCATTTTTACAGCAGTTAAATATAGCTCCCTCGAAGCTGCGCAGTGGCGATAAAAAGCCAACGTCAACACTCATTTTAACCCTACCATTTAGGCCGCCTTATAATTGGCCTGCTTTGCAGGGCTTTTTACAAAGGCGCTTGATAAAACCAATGGAGTGGATAACACAAACGAGCTACGGGCGTACTTTTGCAAGTGATAAATATAAAGGAAGCTTTAACGCTGAATTTATAGCTAATAAAAACCACTTTAGTGTATCTATCAATATAGACAATACGGCGTACTTACAACCTGTTATAAATAATATACGCCGTGTGCTTGATTTAGATGCCGATATTAATTTAATTGAAACGCATTTAAGCGCCAATATAAACAATGCGTTTACAGTGTGTGAAGGGCTCAGACTTCCGGGGATTTGGTCAAGTTTTGAAGCCGGTATAAGAGCTGTACTTGGGCAACAAGTGAGTGTTACTGCGGCGCATAATTTAGTAACAAAGTTAGTTGATGAATTAGGCGAAAAAGAGGGCGATGCCGTTTATTTTCCTACGGCTAAAATTGTTGCTAATAGTGATTTTGCATTTTTTAAAATGCCACAAGCACGCAAAAATGCGCTACACAACTTAGCCCAGTTTTGTGCACTAAATCCTGAAAATGACGATTTAGACGAATGGCTTAGCTTAAAGGGAATTGGCCCATGGACAGTAAATTATGCAAAGCTGCGAGGACAAAGCCAACCCGATATATTACTTGATGGCGACTTAGGTGTTAAAAAAGCTCAAGCGGCGGCAAACCCTTTTGAGCCTGCTAATTGCGCTCCCTTTCGCTCTTACTTAACGTTTCAACTTTGGCAGCAATTATAATGATCATTCAAACATCAATTTCGAGCCCTATAGACGACATAATTATTCAAGCGACTGATAAAGGTGTGAGTTACGTTGGTTTTTATCCACCAGTTGAATACTCTTATACGCCATTTGAGCAAGTTACTAACAAGGCGGTGCTTATTTGCGCTGCGCAGTTAAATGAGTACTTTGCAAAAAAACGCACTATGTTTGATGTGCCACTTGATACAACCGGTACAGTATTTCAGCAAAGTGTATGGCAAGCACTATTAACTGTGCCTTTTGGACAATCGCAAACATACGGCTATATTGCTAACCAACTCAATAACCCAAAAGCAGTGAGGGCAGTAGGCGCTGCTAATGGTAAAAACCCGATTAGTATTATTGTACCGTGCCACCGCATTATTGGCGCAAATGCAAAGTTAACGGGCTATGCTGGTGGGCTTGAAAGGAAACTGTGGTTGCTGAAACACGAAGGATTAATGTAAATTAATTGATAAAATATAGCCAGTCTGCTTAACTCAACCTATAATTTAAATAATCAACTAATAAAAATTATTATGCGTATTAATAGCTTAGTTTACTTTTTTATTGCCAGTTTAATGTTTACCGCTACTGCGTTTAGCAAGCCGCAAAGTCTCGTGTTTTGTTACGAAGACAAAAATATAGCTCCTATGTTTTTAGGTGATGGCCAAAATATACCAACAGATAAACCTGGTGCATCAATCGAAATACTTCAAAAACTTGATTTAGCATTGCCCAATGTAGCAATATCATTTGTTAGAAAGCCATGGCGTAGATGCTTAAACGATTTAGAATTTAATCGAGTTAATGCTGTTATTGCAAGTTACCGCAAAGGGCGAGAAAACGTTGCTGTTTACCCTGTTGATGAGCAAGGTAAGTTACAAGATGACTACGCAGTAAGTGAATTTGGCAGCTGCCTTATAGGGCGTTATAAATTTCATAAGGAATGGGAGTCTCGTGAAGTATTTCAAAATAAAGCATTTACGATCGCTATTCCTAATGGTTATGGGCTAAATAGCGCGTTAAAAGAAGAACCATTTTTTATTCATAATACGTTTTCTAAAAGCAAAGCTTTTGAGTTGCTAGATAAGGGGGTAGTGCAAGCGAGCGTTGATCTATGCCAAGTAGATGGCTTAAAAGTGTCGAGTTATCCGTATGAGGGTAATAATGTTAAACCTATTTATCCCCCTTACGAAACCAGCCATGGTTACCTTGTATTTTCAAAAAAATTCTACGAAGAAAATAATGCTCTAAGCTTGCAAATGTGGCAGTGGTTATCAAAATTTGAAAGTGCACCTGTGTATATTAAATACTTACAAACACTTAAATAAACAGGCCCTGACAAAATAAAATTCGCGTTTGTAAATTGGTATTAATTTAATATTAAGGTAGCATAAGCGCACTTTTTATAAAATGGCACCGCAATGGCTCAATTATACTTTTACTACTCTGCAATGAATGCAGGTAAATCAACCACGTTATTACAATCTGCATTTAATTATAAAGAACGTGGTATGGAACCTGTGATCCTGACTGCTGCCATTGATGATAGACAAGGCGTGGGTAAAGTATCGTCTCGTATTGGTTTGCAAGCTGATGCGCATGTATTTGATGCTAGTAAAGATGTTTTTGATCTTATTCAATCACTCAATAATGATAAAAAGCGCCATTGTGTGTTAGTTGACGAGTGCCAATTTTTATCAAAAGAACAAGTAATGCAATTAACCGATGTGGTTGATGAACTCGGTATACCGGTATTGTGTTATGGCCTGCGTAACGACTTTAGAGGCGAGCTATTTATAGGGTCGCAATATTTGCTTGCGTGGGCTGATAAGTTAGTTGAGCTTAAAACTGTTTGCCACTGTGGACGTAAAGCAAACCATGTACTGCGTACCGATGAAAATGGCGAAGCAATAGCCGATGGTAAACAAGTAGAAATTGGCGGCAATGACCGATATGTTTCGGTATGCCGCAAACATTATAAAGCCGCGTTAAATATGGGCCGATAAAGCATTTAAAAATGTATCAATATCTTCGCGGGTTATATCTAAATGCGTAACTAGCCTAAGCTGCTTGCTTGGGCTAAATAATATGCCTTGTTGTTTAAGCGCTTCAGCAATATCTTCAATATTTATACTGCTACTGTATGTTGCGTAAACCATATTAGTGGTGTTAGTCATATCGACAGTAAAACCACTGATTTCACTTAATTGTTGAGCCAAATAACGTGCATTTTCATGATCGTCTTTTAAGCGCTCTACATTGTGCTCAAGTGCAAACTGCCCGGCAGCTGCAAGCATTCCGGCTTGGCGCATACCGCCACCAAGTACTTTTCTCCATCGTCTTGCTTTATTAATAAGTGCTGGTGAGCCTAATAATAAAGAGCCTACGGGCGCCCCCAAACCTTTAGATAAACAAATAGAAACTGAGTCAAAGTGCTTTGTAATTTCAGTGATATCAACTTTTAGCTCAACAGCGGCATTAAAAGCACGTGCGCCGTCTAAGTGCAGCGCTAAACTATGCGTATTAACAAAGTCACGTGCTTGGGCTAAGTACTCAAGCGGGAGTACTTTTCCGCCAATGGTATTTTCTAAGCTGAGCAATCGCGTTTTTGCAAAATGGCAATCGTCTGGTTTTATAGCCGCCGCTATTTTACTAAAAGGGATGCTGCCATCAGCTTCGTTTTCAATAGGCTGTGGTTGCACAGACCCTAATACAGCTGCGCCACCACCTTCAAACTTATAATTGTGAGCATTTTGGCCACAAATGTATTCGTCACCTCGCTCACAATGCGCCATTATTGCAAGTAAGTTGGCTTGTGTGCCTGAGCTGCAATAAAGTACGGCTTCAAAATTAAAACGCTTACACGCATAGGCTTCTAGTTGGTTAACGCTTTCATCATCACCATATACATCGTCACCAACCGGTGCGTTGTACATAATATCGCGCATTTCTTTTGTTGGTTTTGTAACTGTATCAGAGCGAAAATCTATCATGATTGCCTTATCCTTTTTATTATTTTTAATAAAATTGGTATTAATCAAGCTCGCTACAAATTTGCTCACGAGTGGCTTTATCAAAGTAGGTCCATGCAATAAAGCGGCTAATTTTTTGACCTTGTGCCATATCAACAATTTTATACTGTGCTATTGGGTGAGCTTTTAATACTTCTTCAAGGGCTGCAATATTATCTTTTTTAGAGACTAACGATGTAAACCACAGTACTTGCTCTGCAAAGTCTTCGCTTTCTTTAATCATATTAGAGATAAACTGTACTTCACCGCCTTCACACCACAATTCATTATTATGGCCACCAAAATTAAGCGTGCTACTGGGTGTTTTTCCTAAGTTTTTCCATTTACGTTCACTGCCTTTACTTGCCTCTTCTTCACTTGCATGAAACGGAGGGTTACAGAGCGTTAAATGGTATAGATCTTTTTGATTTATAACGCCTTCAAAAATATGTGATGCGTTTTTTTGTTGTTTTAGGGTTATTTTTAAACCATTAAACTGGGCTATTTGCTTTGCTATTTTTACTGAGGCTGTATCAATATCAGTCCCAGTAAAATGCCATTTATATTCACTTGTACCAGTAAGCGGATAAACTAAATTAGCACCAGTACCAATATCAAGTACTTTAATTTGCTTACCTAAAGGTATTTGTTGTTGGTTATCATCACTTAATAGGTCGGCCAAGTAGTGAATGTAGTCAACACGCCCAGGTATAGGCGGGCATAAGTTGTGCTCGGGAATATCCCAAAAATCAATATTATAATGTGCTTTTAAAAGAGCTTGGTTAAGTGTTTTAACGGCTTTGTTATCACTAAAATCAATACTTTTAGTCCCTGCAGGTGTGGTTATAACAAAGGGCAGTAGAGCAGGATGCTCTGTTGTTAATAAATCGAAGTCGTACCCATTTTTATGTAGGTTACGAGGGTGTAATTTTGAACGTGCTTTATTTTCTTTCATGGCTTCATTTAAACAACAGATATGATGTGGTGATTGTAACAAATGCTGATGAGTAAAGTGCAGACATTTCCTTTGGTATATTTAATATTACTGGTAGGATGAGTTGAAAATAATAAAAAGGAATAACTGTGGCAATTTCTCAGCAATCAATAATAGTTGATTTAGACTCTCAGCAAACTCTTCATTTACGCCGTATTAGCGATGAAGATCAGCAAGGGCCTATCGTATTTTTTATGCATGGGGCAATAGAAAACGGTAAGATTTTTTACACGTACTCTAATAAAGGACTTGCCCCTTTTTTAGCTGAGCATGGGTATAGATGTTATGTGGCTGATTTACGTGGCCGAGGTGATAGCAAGCCAATCATTTCGAGCGAGTCCGAATATGGACAAACTGAGTCTATCCTAGAAGACATCCCTGCCTTTATTAAGCAAATAGAGTTGATTGAAGGCAAAAAGCCAGACTACTGGGTTGCTCACTCTTGGGGTGGGGTATTGATGAACAGCGCGTTTGCACGTTTTCCAGAATATATTAACGACGTTAAAGCATGTGTGTATTTTGGCTCTAAGCGTTCTTTATTTAATAATCATCCTCAAAAATTATTACAAGCCAATTTAATTTGGTATTTTATGGCGCCTTTACTTGCTAAAAAACATGGCTATTTAAATGCTAAAGGTTATAAGTGGGGCAGCGATAACGAAACTCAAAAGTCGCATTATCAAAGTATGCAATGGGCTAAAAAGAAGCCATGGATAGATTCTGATGATAATTTTGATTATGCAAAAGCGCTAAACAACCTGCATTTACCGCCAACGCTTCATATTGCTGCGGTAAAAGATAAAGCATTAGCGCAACCAATCGATATTCAAAAATTTATGGACGAATCGGGGCTAGGCATTCAACAAATGCAAATTTACGGTCGTAAACACGGGCATAATTCTGATTACGATCATATTAATATGCTTACCCACCCAAGTGCGCGTGATGATCAATTTAAAGATTTACTTAATTGGTTTAAAGTACATCTGTAAGGGCCTGTTGACCTTTCAGGATTAAAATTTGTTCAATCCAAGGAAGATTTAATCACGGCGCGAAGTTTGTAACCTAGTGGGCTAAGTAAAAACCGAGCAACAAAGAGTTAATCGTCCCTAGAGAGAACCCAAAGGGCAGTGGATGTTTGGTCTTTATGCTGCGTTATCGCCTATTTATGGGGAACAACCACACTACATAGGCTCTGCCTTGCCTAAATACCAAACAGCCTACTGCAAATTTAACCTCGAAAGATAAGCAGGCCCTAATTAATTCTCATCAAGTAACTTTAAAAGAGGTGTTTTGTAACGCCCCCACTTAGCGATTGCGGCATTATTAATAGGTTGGCGAATAGCATGTTTACTCAAGGTCGTTACCGGTGTTTTTTGTTTATAAAACGCTAAGCAGCGCTCTTCAAAATGACAGTTTAAAAAACCAAGTAACTGCGTTAGCTGCTCTTTTGGGTTACTCACTAAATCTTCGTAACTGACATCATAAATTGGCATCTCTTTAAAAGAGTGCCAATGGCTCATCAATTTTTCATACAACTTATGATAAAGCTTAAACTCAGGTAGTGAGCAAAAGTAAGGCTCGTTTTCAGCAAAGTAATTAGTGAAGATAGAAAATGCAGTGGCATTAAAATCACGACTTAAATTTATAAATTTAGCATTTGGAAATAGAATATATATAAGTCCGAGCGACTGATAGTTACTCGGTAGTTTATTTATTATAAAAGGTCTGATGGGCGATGCTGTTTTTAATGTTGTGATATACAGCTCGCGGGCTTTTTTGATTAAATCCGGCGTTAAATGTGCTAAACATTGCGGGTAAGTCACTCCCGTTTTTTGTTCGATAAAAGCAACTGCGTTATTACTAATACTCGTGCTCTCTCCTAGGCTCGAAAACTGACTATGGCTTGCCAACATTTGCTCCACAAGGGTAGAACCACTACGAGGCATGCCAATAACAAATACAGGCGTGATATTACCCGTAAATTTTTTATCGGCAGGGGCTATAAATTCCTCGGTGTTGTATTTTATTATTTCATCGTAAAAAGGGATTAAATCTCTAGTGTTAAATTCACTTAATTTTTTTTGTAATTTATTCGCCAATATAAAATAATTAAATGCTTGCTCGGTATCCTCAAGTGCATCGTAACTGTTTGCTAATGCGTAGTAACACACCATTTTTAAACGTAAATTACTCGTTTGAGTTAATAAGTGGTGCAAATTACTTACATAATTATGTTCTTTATCAAAGCGACCTAATTGTACAAGTTCAAATAAAATATAGGCTGTTACAGGGTATACACCAATGCTGAGTGCATGAGCAAAAGTTGTATGAGCTTTATCTAACTCGCCATGTGTTAAATAGTGCTGTGCTAAGTAATAATGAGGTTCTGGATTATGACTTGCTAATTTTTTTGCGTATTCAAGCACCGTTAGTGCATCGTTTGGCGAATGAACACCGTTAAATGCATCAGCAAGGGCATGTAATGGTTCAAGCATATGAGGCAAGCGCTCACAAGCTTTTTGGAGTAGGTATACGCCAGCGTCGTAACGTTCTAGTCGTAAGGCAATTCTGCCTAAGCCAAATAAAGCCTCACCATTTTCAGGGTTACTATTTAAAATTGCTTTAAAATGTAACTCGGCTTCTTTGAGTTTATTTTCTTGCAGTAGTTGGTTGGCTTTTTCAAGTAGCATAGTTATACCAATTTTATTAAAAAAATAATCATTCTATCGCATTAAATAGCGTACTCACTGCGTTAAAAATTATTCATATAGAGCAACTATATATCATAGTTTTCGCCTTGTAATTACGCTATTTTCTGAGCGCTATAATAGAACACTTATTCAATGCAATTGGTATTGTTCATTATTATTTTTATTAACTATAAAATTAAAAAGGCGAAATGTCTTTAACATTTCGCCTTTGGTTCTTCATGAAAATAGTTTAAAAAGTATATGTTGCTTTAGCGTAGTAAAAGCCACCGTTAATACCAAACGGAGATGTTTCGTAGAACTGACCACCCCAGTTGTTATTAGGGATGCCCGTTGCATCTGCAAAATCAAGTTTTTCAGCATCTTGGTCGAATAAGTTTTGAGCGCCTACAGAGAAGCTAACTGATTCATTTAAGAAGTAAGTTACTTCAGCATCAATAGTGACTGCAGCATCTGCTGTTTTAGCTGTTGCATCATAATCAACGTGAACACCTTGGTATTCGCCGTAGTAGTTTGCACGAGCAAATGCAGAAACTGATTCCCATTGTTGAGACAATGTGAACGTTGCACGATGATTAGGTAAATCTTCTTCTAAACGCTTAACTTTAAACGCACCTGTAATTTCACTAAATTTAGTTACTTCAGTATCATTCCAGTTATATGCAAGACTAAATGTAGAGCTACCGCCCATTAATTCAGCTGTATAGTTTGCAACTAAATCGATACCTTGTGTTGTTGTGTCAAAGTCATTTGTAAAAAAGCTTACCTGAGCAAGGCCTTGTACATTAGGTACTCCTGCTGCTGCAAGGGTATCTTTGTCTGCTTGGCTTAAATTGATTTTATCTGATTGGCTAATACGGTCATCTACTTGGATGTTGTAGTAATCAAGCGTTAAAAATAATTCGCCAATTGTGTATACAGCACCAAGCGTATAACTTTGTGATTCTTCCGGCTCAAGCTCTGTACCACCTAATTGCACTGCAATTGGGTTTGTTGGTGGAAGAAGCGCTGAATCTTGTAATACACCGCCATCTAAACTTGTTTGTACATTACTTACGTTAGCTTGACCAACTGTAGGTGCACGGAAACCACTGCTTACAGAACCACGAATATTTAAATCTTCAGTTAAATGGTATTGAGCCATTACTTTATAGTTAGTGGTAGTGCCAAAGCTGTCGTAATCTTCAAATCGAAGTGCTACGCCCATTAAAAAGTCTTCAGTAAACGGTGCTTCAACATCAACATATGCTGCATAGTTACGGCGAGAAAATTCACCTGCTTGTGATGGTTTAAAACCAGGGAAACCATTAGAGCCAATACCAAAACCTTGTGCTGTTAAAGGGCCTGCAGTGTAAGATTCTTCATCACCAGAGACGATAGTAAATGTTTCTTCATGCCATTCAAAACCACCGGCAATGTTTACATCATAAGCTAAACCAAAGTCGATACCTTTTGATAAATCAAAGTTAAAGTTCTTCTCTAGTTGTTCGTATTTACCCGGGCTGAAGTCTCGTGGTGTATCTGCACCTAAAGAGGCATTAACCGTGTCGTAAATAAAGTAACGTGATTCATTTAAGCCAACAGTGCCGCTTAAGTCATAGTAAGTATCTTTTAAGAAGCCACCAGTGAATCGACCTTTAGTACCAATAGTTAAAGAAGTATCAGTAATGTTGCCGCCAAAGTTAGGTGTAAAGCCACCTGGAAGCATCTCATTAAAGGCAAAACAATCTGGGTTGTTTGCTACACCATTTATGTAAGCAGGATCATCTAGTACATTGCCGTCTGTTATTGTGATAGTTGGACAGTTAGCGCTCATATCAGGTGTTGTGTCGGCAACAAGTAGTGTTTCGCCACCATCATTTGAGTAAACACCAGAACGTGTTTGCGGGTTACGGTAATAAAAACCGCCACGTACATCACGTTCAGAGTAGTTACCAAACATGTAAAATTCAGAGTCGTTTGTTAGCTCTAAACCCACATTACCAAAAATAGTAATATCGTCATCTACTTCTGGTGCACCCCATACTTGTGCAAGAGAAGATACTTCAGGCACACCGGCAGCTGAAAGTGCTGCAGCATCGGCACGTTGAACTGAACGGCTTGTTGCATCAGCTGTTTTATATTGAAAGCTTAAATTAGCAAAACCATTGTCGGTAAACGGTAAACCTACGTTACCCGACACTTGTGTTGTATCGCCATCGCCTTCATAAAATTGACCGTGGCGGATTTCTAATTTACCACCTTCTGAAGCGTCTTTTAGTTGGAAATTCATTACACCGGCGATTGCATCAGAACCATACTGCGCAGCCGCGCCATCGCGAAGTACTTCTACTTGTTTAATCGCAATGCTTGGAATAACTGAAATATCTGCGCCTTGTGCGCCATCGTTGATACCACCGCCTAAAAATGCGATTACAGAAGCACGGTGACGACGTTTGCCGTTTAAAAGAACCAATGTGCTGTCTGACGGTAAACCACGTAAGTTAGCTGGACGAACAAGAGAAGCCGCATCACTGATAGGGTTTTGGTGTACGTTAAACGATGGTACTGCACCTTTTAAAAGCTCAAGCATGTCAGTGTTACCTGACTTTTCAAGCTCTTCGCCGCCAATAATGTCGATTGGAACCGGTGAGTCACCTATTGAACGAGGAGCTGAACGCGTACCTACTACGGCAATTTTTTCAACGTTTTTATTTACTTTAGTTTGTTCCTGCTCGTCTGCCGCAATAGCAGATCCAGAAATAAATAACCCTGCAGTGGTTGTAGCTAAAGCAAATTTGATTGCTTGGTTTAGCGCATTACTTTTTAATTTCATTCTAATTTTCCCCAGTTAGAATAATTCTTATTTTTGATGTAAATTTCACATCATTTGTTTTTAACTTAATTTTTTGTTTCACATAAGTTTGAGGTTTTAGCTCAAAAGCCTAATCAATTAAGCTTACTTCTTGTGAAGTCCTATCTACAGACTATAGATAAAAAACAGGAAGGGCAATTACTAATTAACCGTTTGATAACAAAAAGATTCAATTTAAGAAAAAATGCAACAGTGGTGCAAAGTGAATCTAAAATGAACTAAATAAGTGCAAATAAGGCTATTGAGGGGAATATTAATGCGCTAACTGCATTTAAATGTTATTTATTTGTTTCTTTTTTTGTGGGGTTTTCAATGTTTTGTGCGTACCGCCAAGCTTCTAATTTTTCTTTGTATTCATCCCATACGCAGGGACAGCAACTGCCACCACCGCAACATTCATCAGATTTTGGTTTTTCAGGTTTTTGCGGTAATTGATTTGTTATATTCTGCATTGTTGTATGTATTTAATACTAATTTGGTGCAAAGGGTAAGTTAAAGGGTGTTGAAAGTAAATTATTCTTTGTGAACCTGTGCTGCTGTGTGAAAATAAAAGTTATGCGATTATATAAAGTTATTCACCGTGCACCTTGGCGGGTAGTTAAAATTAGTAAAAAACGCCAACAGCTGCGTTTTCGCCGTGCTATGGTGGCGCTTAAAATCGCACTCGCCCAAGAAAAACAAGAAACTAAAGAAATGCTCTCTATTTATAGGCGTTACACTCAAGGCCACACAAGTAAAGAAGAGTTAAAACGCGCAAATGAGCAATTTGTTGATATTTTAAAAGGGTTAGGGCTCGGTGTATTTGCTGTATTACCTTTTGCTCCGCTTACAATTCCTTTAGTTGTTAAATTAGGGAGTTTGGTGGGAGTTGATGTACTGCCAAGTTCGTTTAATATGAACAAATCTATTAAAGAACTAGATGCTAAAATAGATCAAGAAAATCAAAAGCAAGAATCTAAAAATAGCTTTAAAAAGTAGCTAAAATCCCTTCAAATTAGCGATACCTTTTAGGTGCGCTTATTGATATGCTCTTAAGTACCATTTTTATATTATATGAGCTTTTTAATGAGTGCATTACTACGTCATACATCTTCTGGTATTCCTTTATCTTTTATTCTTAAAAACGAATTATCTGACTGGCAAGCACAGCAGCCTGCATTTATACAAAATTGGTTAACTAATACAGGTTTTGAAAAGCAAGGTGTTGCTTTAATTCCTGATGCTAAAACGGGCGAGTTAAGCCAGGTATTTTGTTTAATGCAAAGCAGCGATGATTTTTGGGCTGCGGGTAATTTAGCAAATACACTTCCTACAGGTACTTATCAAATTCGAGGCGACAGCGCTTTTGTAGAGCAGGTTGCTTTAGGGTTTGTACTTGGTGGTTACGAATTTTGTGAATACAAAGAAAAACCAACAGCAAAGGCGCAATTAGCCATTAGCGATAAAGCGTTATATGAACGCATTAGCCAACAAGCTGATGCCATTACACTTGCACGTGATTTAGTTAATACTCCAGCGGTAGATATGATGCCGCAACATTTATCGCAAGTTATGGAAGATTTAGCTGCAACTTACAATGGCGAATTTTCACAGTGGGTTGGTGATGAGTTACTAGAGCAAAACTACCCGACTATTCATATGGTGGGTCGTGCAAGCGAAAATAAACCGCGTTTACTTGATTTAAAATGGGGCGCGACAGATGCTCCATTAATTACACTAGTCGGTAAGGGCGTATGTTTTGACTCAGGCGGACTTGATTTAAAACCGAGCTCTGGCATGCGTAACATGAAAAAAGACATGGGCGGCGCGGCGCATGTAATTGCACTAGCGCAGCTTATTATGGCAGCTAACTTACCAATTAGATTACGTGTACTTGTACCAGCGGTTGAAAATGCAGTATCGCGCAATGCATTTCGCCCAGGCGATGTTATTAAAACGCGCAAAGGTATTATGGTCGAAATTGATAATACAGACGCTGAAGGCCGCTTAGTATTGTGTGATGCATTAAGCGAAGCGCAAAACGATAATCCTGAGCTAATTATTGATTTTGCTACCCTCACGGGTGCATGTCGTGTTGCACTGGGCACGGAGCTTCCGGGCTTTTTCTCAACAGAACGCGATGTAGCAAATGGCATTATTGACGCCGGTTTAAGTGTACATGACCCTGTTTGGCAACTTCCGTTGTTTGAGCAATACAAAAGCTTACTAAAAAGTGATGTAGCCGATATGGCAAATTGCGCAAGCACACCGTTTGGTGGTGCTATTACCGCAGCGCTTTACTTAAAAGAATTTGTTGAACCAACAACACCGTGGGTACACTTTGATGTAATGGCATGGAACTTACGCGCATTACCAGGTCGTCCAACGGGTGGTGAAGCATTAGGTATTCGTGCTGTATTTAACTACTTACAAAATCGTTTTAATAAGTAAGTTTTTGATTCAATAGTAAGAAATAACTTGAGCTTTAAACCTCATAAAGCTCAAGTGGCAAGTTGTCTGGATCGGCAAAAAAGGTAAACTTTTTGCCAGTTATTTCATCCACTCTAATATCCTCAACTTTTACGTCGCACGACTCTAAATACGTTTTTGCAATCTGTACATCCGCTACCTTAAAAGCTAAATGTCTTAAGCCTTGTGCTTCGGGATAGCTGGGTCTTTCGGGCGAACCATCAAACGAAAATAGCTCTATTTGACTACCATCTGGCATGGCTAAATCTAATTTATATGAATTGCGCTCAGCTCTAAAGTGCTCATTAATAACGTCAAGTTTAAGTATATTGCTATAAAAGTGTTTAGAACGTGCGTAGTTACTACAAATAATCGCAGCGTGATGAATACCTAAAAGTTTCAAGTTTAATTCCTTAAAAAGCAAAAACGCACTTAAATAAGTGCGTTTTAAATGTGGCTTATTACATGTTGTGTTAGCTTTGCTCGGCTTCTTTACATGCTTTAACCGCTGGTGCTACAAGCTCTAAACCAGTTTTATCACATGGCGGTAAAGCGGCATCACTTACACTAATAGGCGTTACACGTTCGCCCCATTTTATGTAACTTGCAGCCCATGTAAGACCTGCACCAAATGCAGCAGACATAATATTTGAATGCGGTTTAATTAACCCTTGCTCAACCGCTTCACATAACGCAATAGCAATAGTCGCAGCAGAGGTATTACCATACTCACCAATGTTAACCATTACTTTTTCGTCAGGTACTTTTAAGCGATGCTGAATAGCCTGAATAATACGTAAGTTAGCTTGGTGTGGAACGAGTACATTAATGTCGTCAAGGTTTAAGTTGGCCTGTTGCAGTACGTCGTCACACGCTTCACTCATACCTTTAACAGCACGTTTAAAAATTTCACGACCTTCAAATAATAAATCAGAAGGGCCAATTGGCTCATACTTATTTAAATCGCTACCAAAGTTGGTGATGTGTAAAATATCGCGGTCTTCGCTGTCGCAACCGGTTTTGGTACCAAGTAAACCAGCAGGTGTATCGGCAGCTTCAAGTATTACTGCACCTGCGCCATCGCCAAATAAAACAGCGCTGTCGCGACGTGCCCAGTTTACGTACCAGGTCATACGTTCAGCGGCAATGACCACTGCTTTTTTAATCATACCCGCTTGAATTTGTGCTGTTGCAGCTTGCAACGCATATAAAAAGCCCGAGCATGCCGCGTTTGTATCCATTGCGGCAGCGCCTGTTGCACCAATATTTTTTTGCACTTGTGAGGCGGTATTTGCCACAACGGTAGAAGGTGTACAGGTTGCTAATATCACTAAATCAATATCTTTAGGATCAATGCCCGCGCACGCAATAGCATGCTTAGCGGCAACGGTTGCCAGCTCAGCGGTACTTACATGGCTCACTCGGCGAGATTTAATGCCAGTACGCGTGGTTATCCACTCGTCGGTGGTATCAACTATTTCACTAATTTCATCGTTGCTAATGCTTGCTGGTGGAATGCATTTACCCCAACCAGTGATATGTGCGTAAGGCATAGTATGTTCTCTTAAGGTGGTCTGACATGTATTACTAATGAGGGAGTTATACCAAAAAACGGCTTTCAAGACTAGTTTATAGCATGCTTTGTGTCGTAAATATTCGCAATTACAGGTTATTTAAGGTAATGCTAGTATAAAAAAGGAGCAAGTATGAAAACAACACTAATAACAACATTCACTGCAATAACGCTGGCATTCATAACAACTGGGGCTTTTGCTCAACAGCATAAAATTATTTATGCGGGCAGTTTACTTGCATCCGAAGATCAAAAAGTAAAAACAGAGCAAACGTTAGTCATAACAGATAATACAATAACAGCTATTAAAAACGGCTACCTCACAAAAGCAGAACTTAACCTACCTGATGCCGATATTATCAATCTTAAAAATCAATTTGTAATGCCTGGTCTTATTGATATGCATGTTCACGTTACGTTTGAGCGAGATGCTAAAGCAAACCCTCATCGTTGGACAACAGAATATGATGCGGATTATGCTTTGCGCTCAATTAAATATTTACAACGTACGCTCGATGCGGGTTTTACATCAGTGCGAGATTTAGGTAGCGATCACAAAGTAATATTTCCGCTAAAGCGTGCTATTGAGCGAAATGATATTAACGGCCCTCGCATTTTTGCAGCGGGTAATACAATATCGCCTACTGGTGGACACGCAGATATGCACGGATATCGAAAAGATATTACAGATGCGGTTACAGGCGGGATTGGTATTTGTAATGGCGCGGATGATTGTAGCCGTGCGGTACGCGAGGTAATTAAAAGTGGTGCTGATGTAATTAAAATTACTGCCACGGGTGGAGTACTAAGTAATACCGCTGCTGGGGTTAATCAGCAACTTACAGATGCAGAGCTGATTGCAATTGTTGATACTGCTCACCACTTAGGACGTAAAGTTACAGCCCATGCACACGGTACACAAGGTATAAAAGCAGCCTTAAAAGCCGGTGTAGATTCTATTGAGCATGGCTCTTATTTAGATAAAGAGGCAATAAAGTTATTTAAAAAAACGGGAGCTTATTTAGTACCGACGCTTTTAGCGGGTGCAACGGTAAGTGAAGAGGTGCTTACAAATCCAAATATGCCACCGGCAATAGCCGACAAAGTGCGCGAAGTAACTCCAAAAATGCAGGCTTCGTTTAAACTTGCACTGAAAAACAAGGTTAATATAGCTTTTGGAACAGACTCTGGGGTGTCGCGTCATGGGTTCAATGCTAACGAATTTAGTTTAATGGTAAACAATGGTATGAGCGAAGCCCAAGCTATTAAATCAGCAACCATACATGCAGCTAAACTGCTGGGGCAAAGCGCACTCATTGGCGACTTGAGTGTTGGTAAACAAGCAGATATTATCAGTGTGGATGGCTCACCGCTTAAAAATATTGACGTACTTAAAAACGTACAATTTGTTATGAAAGCCGGGCAAGTTTATAAACAATAGGGAAGGTTATGAGCAGCAAAATAAAAGTGTCGTTGTTTAATCATTTGATTGACGCTGAGCGCCAGTTACTAGACCCAGAAGTTCGCCAATCTGAGCGCGCATTAGACGCTTTACTCGATGATGAATTTATCGAAATTGCTGCTAATGGCACTACATTTAATAAATACCAAGTACTAACTCGTTTACCTACCGAGGTTGTGCCACAGTTTTATAATCAGCATTTTAAGGGCCGAATGCTGAGCGATGATGTAGTGCAACTTAGTTACCAAGCTGCTTTTAGGCGCTCTGCTCGCGCTGAGTTTAATTATTCATTGCGTATGTCGCTTTGGCGTAAAAGTAATGAACAATGGAAAATGGTGTTTCACCAAGGAACGCCTTGTGGGCCGTTTTCAATTTCGATGGATGATGATTAAAAATCATATAACCGTTAAAATAACCTTATTAAATATTTGATTGGGCAATAACCTGTTGTTAATGCGTACCGACCCCACCATTAGTCGATTATTAATGCTGCGAAGCGGCGCTATTGCCGTGCAATTAATTGCGGTACTTAGCGTTTATTTTTTACTAGAACATCAAATTGCATTACTGCCTTTACTTATTGTTATTGCCGTTGAGGCTGTGTTTCAGCTTATTAGCCTATTTGCTTATCGTAATGTAAGTCGCGCAAAACCTTTGGGTATGTTGATGCAGTTAACTGCAGACGTATTATTTTTAACGGTTTTACTATCGCTAAGCGGCGGTGCAACTAATGCATTTGTTTCGCTGTTATTGCTCCCGATAATGATCGCTGCTGTTACGCTGCGAGAAAAAGGATTAGCTTATATTGCGGTATTAGCCATTGCCGCATACAGTTTGCTACTTATAAAGATGCCCGATCACAATATGCATCAAATGAATATGAGTGGTCATTTTATTGGCATGTGGGTTAATTTTGTTTTAAGTGCCAGCGTAATCGCACTTGTTATTGGCGCAATGAGCAGGGCACTTAAAGAGCGAGAGCGAATTATTGCAAACGTGCGTGAAAAACAATTGCGTAATGAACAGCTTGTTACCCTTGATGGGGCCGCTGCACAAATCACCCATCAACTAGCGACCCCAATTGCGAATTTACAGCTATTGTTTGAAGAGTTATTAGAAGACCAACCAAACAACCCTATTGTAAAGCACATGCAAGCGCCGCTTACTCAGTGTAGTACGCAACTTAACGACTTTAGAAAACTCTCAGAGCAATTACGTCTTAAAAATTCACAAGAGCATACCACAGTAAAGCAACTGCAAACGCAAATTACAGATACGCTTTTACTGCAATACCCTGATCAGCACATTAAATGGATTACGCCACCTATTGCGGCAACGCTATTGAGTGATGCGATGTTATTGCCTGCTATTTTAAATTTATTGCAAAACGCCGCGCTCGCTAATCAAAAACAAGGTAAAACTCAATTAGAGCTGAGTTGGCAGCAAGATAACTTACATAGCGAATGCGTTTACTTGTTAATTCGTGATTTTGGCCGTGGCTTTTCGTCATCGCAATTAGCAGAGCTGGGTGGTCAACTTATGCCAAGCGATCAAGGAATGGGGCTTGCTGTGCTTTTATCAAACGTTACTTTTGAGCGTTTAAATGGCTCACTTACCTTGTTTAACCATGCAGATGGCGGCGCTGTTGCCAAAGTTAAACTCGCTATTGTAAACATTGAGAATAACGCCTCATGAAGTTACTTATAATTGAAGACGACATTAATTTAGCCAGCACACTGGCAAGGCGTTTAACTAAACAGGGCTTTACCTGTGAGGTGGCGCATAATCAAAGTGATGCGTTACTTACCGCGCGTAAACTATTGCCCGACTTTGTTTTATTAGACATGAAACTAGGTGACGATAACGGACTTACACTCATAAAGCCGCTGCGTAGTTTGCTCCCCCAAACTCATATTGTTTTACTAACTGGGTTTGCAAGTATTGCAACCGCAGTAGAGGCAATGCGGTTAGGTGCAAACGATTACCTTACTAAGCCGGTTGATATGGCAACATTATTAAAAGCGCTTAACACCGAGCCTGTGGCATTGGCATCGAATGTTATTGATGATGCGGTTATGTCGCCGGAGCGCTTAGAGTGGGAGTATATTCAACAAGTATTGCACAGCAATAATGGCAATGTGTCGGTTACCGCGCGGCAACTTAATATGCATAGGCGTACTTTGCAGCGCAAGTTACAAAAAAAGCCGGTGCAACAGTAATTTAGTACTTAATTTAAGGAAAGTGTTATGAGCGATGATGCAGCAGCACTCATGCAAAATCAAAAAATTATATTATTTGATGCGCAATGTAAGCTGTGCAGCGCGTGGTGTAATTTTATTATTGCTCACGATAAAAATACTATTTTTAAATTATGCAGCGTGCAATCTCCAAAAGGGGAATTGCTGTTAACGCATTTTGGTTTTTCAACAACTGAATATGCCTCAATGGTGCTTGTTGAAAATGGTAAAGCATTTACACAAAGCCATGCTTTTTTTAATGTTGTTAAGCAGCTAGGTTACCCATACAAGCTAGCAAACGTATTTAGTATTTTGCCAAATAGTTTTAATAATTGGTTATACGATAGGGTTGCTTTAAACCGCTATACCTTATTTGGAAAATATCAGTATTGCAGAATTCCCAACCCAGATAATGCTAAACATTATTTATAAATTAGGCGTTAATACACTGCAGTATAAGTAGATGATAGGTTTATGAGGTTGTGTTAAAATCGCCGCGTTTAATTTTAGCTAACGGTATAAAAGGCTTTTTTCATGGCAAACACAGCACATGCACTTCACATTTTGGTAAAGCACAAAGAGATTGCAGAAGATATTATTAAGCAATTAGGTAAAGGTGCAAAGTTTCAGACCTTAGCTAAAAAGTATTCGTCATGCCCATCGGGTAAAAAAGGCGGTGACTTAGGTGAATTTAGACGCGGACAAATGGTTCCACAGTTTGACAAAATTGCATTTAAAGGCGCAATTTTAGAGCCCCACCTAGTTAAAACTAAATTTGGCTGGCATGTAATTAAAGTACTTTATCGTACTTAGTTTACTTTTAAGTAAAGAAGTAACCTTCGCTGTATAGAAAAAGGCTGCAATGTGCAGCTTTTTTTAGTTTTAGTTAGTTATTATTTTGCTAAATTAAAATCTATAGTCATTTCTAAGTCTTCATCAACTACCGCAATACCATTAACTACTTTAGGTGCATAACGCCATTTAGAAAGAGAGCGAATCGCTGCTTTATCAAAAATTTTCACAGGCTCAGCTTTAATCACTTTAATATTAACTGGCTTACCAGATGTATCTACATCAAAAGACATTGTCACACTACCTTCAATTTTTTCACGGACACTTTTAATTGGATACTCCGGAGGACTGGGCATTATCAGTGTAGCGTTAGGGCTATCAGGTAGATGTGTTGTCGAACAAGCGGTTAAAAGAAACAGTGACGTCAATGTTGTAATTATATATTTCATTATAAATCCCTTTATAGGTATTATTATCGATTTGTTAGAGGTCGTTTCTATAATGACACCAAAAGAGATTCAAGGTAAATAATAAATTTGTATTGTTTTTGAACTGATGAATAAACAAGAAAGGCTGCATTGCGCAGCCTTTCTTAATTTTAAACTTTATTTGTGTATTAAGCGTCTTCCTTGGCTTCTTCTTCACTAATCTGTTTTAGTGCTTGAATGAATGAGTCGCTTGGTTGTCCGCCAGTAAGTGCATACTTATCGTTTATGATAAACGTAGGTACTGACGTAATGCCCATTTGTTTAAAGTTGTCTTGCTCTTGGCGTACGTCTTGTACGTATTTGTCTGAGTGTAAAATACTACGTGCCTCTTCTTTATCAAGGCCAACACTTGCTACTACATCAAGCAGAGCGTCTTCCTGATTTAAGTATTTTAAATCGGTGAAATGTGCTTCAAAAAAGGCGAGTTTTAGCTTCGTTTGCTTACCTTCTTCACGTGCCCACATTAATAAACGATGCAAATCAAAGCTGTTGATCATGATGCGTTTGCCATCAAAATTAAAGGTAAACCCAGCACGTTGACCAGCTTCGAACATGTTTTTACGATTTTCGTCGCCTTGCTCTTCTGTTAGGTTGTACTTTTGCATTAAGTGTTCGTTTAAGTCTTGACCTTCAATTGGCATATCTGGGTTTAGTTCAAAAGGATGCCACGTAATATCTGCGCTCATTTCGTCTTTGAGTTGCTCTAGCGCAGTTTCTAGGTTTTTATAACCCACTACACACCAAGGGCACATTACGTCTGAAACTATATCAATTTTAAAGTTTTTCATATTTATCCTTTTGAGGATTGCTTTGGTATAACAGGGGATATTGGGATGAACTGCACTTTATCAATGCCAAACTAAAAAGAGCAGCTAAGCAGCTGCTCTTGAAGGTATTCAGTTTTAAGCGTTAAGGCCAAATGGGTCGTCAATACTATAACTTGGTTGTGTAAACCAATGAGGGCCGTTGTCGGTCATGTAAAAATGATCTTCTAAACGCACGCCAAATTCATCGGGTATAACTAACATTGGCTCGTTACTAAAGCACATGCCTGGGGCAAGTGGGGTTTTATCACCGCCAACTAAGTATGGCCATTCGTGAATATCTAGCCCAATGCCGTGCCCCGTTCGATGCGGGCAACCCGGTGTTTGGTACTGCGGGCCTAGCCCTTGCGCTGCTAAATAGTTACGTGCGCCCGCGTCAACGTCTTCGCACGTAGCACCAATTTTAGCTGCATTAAACGCGGCCATTTGCGCTGCTTTTTCATGATCCCAAAACATCCGTTGGCGCATTGTTGGTTCGCCAAATACATAGGTACGGGTTATATCTGATAAGTAATCGTGTACTTTACAGCCAGTATCAATTAGCACCATATCGCCTTTTTTAAGTATTTGGGCATCTTTAACACCGTGCGGGAAAGACGTTGCAACACCAAATAAAACAATACAAAAATAGTTACCTGGTGCACCTACTTTTTGGTGTGCTTGCTTAATAAAAGCTTCTACTTCGGTGGTGGTTATCCCCTCATAAAGCATGCTTGCTGTGGCTTGATGTACGGCTAAGGTCATGTCCATCGCGCGTTGCATTAAGCTAAGTTCATGAACTGATTTATGCATACGGCAATGCGCCGTTACAGGTTGTGCATTTATGAGGGTTAAACCCATTTGTGCTTTATTAATGCCGTCGAATATAAAAAATTGTGCGCTTTCATCAATGCCAATAGTTGCGTTTTCATTAATATTTAACTTTTTTAATACTTCGACAAAAAGTGCATAAGGATTTTCGTGCTCTTGCCACCCATGAATAGGCCCATCTATTACTTTAAACCCGTTTAGTGAACCAATTTCGAAATAAGGCGCAATGTACTGTACTTCACCAAGGGCGGGTAATATCGCGCCAACCATACGTTCGCTCGCGTACCATTTCATGCCTGTAAAGTAGGTAAGGTTGGTGCCAGCGTTTAAATAAATTGCATCTATGTTGTTTGCTAGCATATACGCTTGAGCCTTGGCTATGCGCTCTAAATGTTCGTCAGCTGCGATAGGGGTCAGCGTTTGCGTCATGTTACTTAGGCTTGCCAGCGCTTGCTCGCTTGATTGTGTACCAATACCGATGGTGGTCATATTTTTCTCCTTGGATTTTTAGCTAGTGTGATTAATACCAAGGTAAAATTCAATGTTATGCGATAAGAGGCTATTAGTTTATAGCCTCTTAAAATGGCATATTATTTTTTAGCGTAAGGTAAACGCGTGAGTTTATTACTTGTGTGGTAGCTATCAAGCCCGGTTACTGCCACCGTTTCAATAGCCTGTAAATCTAAAAAGCCATCACTTTGAAGTGCTACTTCATCTAAATACACATCAGTGATTTCACCTATTACAAGCTCTGTGCCATTGATGGCTAAATGTTGGTTTTCTACAAATTTAACCGAGTACTTTAAGCGGCTTTCTTTAACAAAAGGCGCTGCAAAGTCATTTAAATATTCGGTCGTTAAACCTGTCGCTGTAAATTCCGACTCGCCTTTATTGTAGCGGGCTGATGTTTGATGAGCTTGCTTATAAATAGCCTTATTAACCTGGTTAATGGTGTAACTACCAGTTTCGATTATGTTTTCGAACGTATGGCGAGGCACGCTATTTGGGCGCATTATCATCCCAACTAGCGGCGGGTGAGCACCTAAATGAATAACTGAGCTAACAATGGCGAGATTAGTATTGCCTTGTTTGTCTTGCGTGCCAATTAAGTTGGCGCTTTTAAAACCCGAAAGCGAATTAATTAAATGAGTACGGGTATGTTTTTCAAGTGCGTTTATGCGTTCTTTAGTAAAATGCATTAAAGGTCCTTACCACGGTATGGTTTCGCCTTGCCAATCTAAGTAGGCAGGCTCACCATTGAGTTCTAAATGAGGGTTATTAAAAGTAAGTGTAAAAAGCTGCTTGGCTACAAATTCAGCTGTAAAGAGTTTTCCAGCAGGTACGTTTTTTTGAAATGGCTTTGAAAGCGCAGTATCAGTAGTCCCTGGGTGAAATAAAACGAGCTTGGTATTTTTAGCTCTGCGTGCAAGTTCAATCGCTGCGGTTTTAAATAGCATGTTAAGCGCAGCCTTAGAGGCGCGATACGTATACCAACCTCCTAATTTATTGTCGTTGATGCTGCCCACACGCGCACTGAGTGCTGTAATAGTGCACTGCGTTTTGTGTGTTAAAAGAGGCAAAATACTCTGCAAACAAAGTAGGGGAGTTAGGGTGTTTGAATTTAGAAGTTGGCTAAAATACTCAGCGTCTAAATCCTCTAGCTTTTTTTCAGGCATATGGGTTTCGTTGTGCAGTTTACCATTGAATATAATAACTTGTTGTATATCGGCATTTTGCTCTTTCAGGTAATTAGTAACACGCGCTAAACTTTGTTTTGTGTAGTCAGTATGCAGGTGGACAACACTTGAACCAGATTCAATACTTTTTGAACTAATACAAACAATTTGATGAGTAGGCGTGTTTATTTGTAGATGTTCTATATATGCATTTGCTATGGCACTGCTTGCGCCGAATAAAACAATAGTTTTCATTTATCACCTTTTGCTTTTAGTCCACATTGGCCGTTACTGCACTGAGTATTTGGCATTAAAAAGCGACTGATGGGGTGCCTATATTTAGCAAATAACAGGTATCCGCAGTCAGCGAAAAAGCGAATTATTGGCAAGCGAAAAATTTTCAACCAGCTGTGTTTATCCACTATTTTCCATGCTTCGTACGTTACATCAAGCCCGTAAATCATTTCACCTGATTGCTTTTGGGCTTGCAGGTAGTTCATTGCTTTGTCTTTATCAATATACGGGTAGCGTTCACTAAAGTCGCTCGCGTTAAGATCTTCAAGCGTAATTAGATTTTTAGAGTCTGCATGTTTTAGTTGCTGCATTTCGGTGCTACAAAGTGGGCAGTTTCCGTCGTAAAAAATGATCATGTAATTGCTTTGTGATTATTTTATATATACTTTTTTACGACAAGACATTGCAAATGGATCTATTAAATATCTCTTCATGATGATATTAATAGTGTCCTACGAAACAAAGGAGAATGAGAAATGAGTGAACAATATGCCGCCTTGCGAGGTAATGTAAATTTACTTGGGCAATTACTAGGACAAACTATTAAGGATGCTCAAGGCCAAGCTATTTTAGATAAAGTAGAAGAAATTCGGGCTTTATCTAAATCATCTCGCAGTGGTAATGAAGACGACAGACAAGCGCTAATAGATGTTTTACATGCGCTTAGTGATGAAGAGCTTTTGCCGGTTGCCCGTTCATTTAATCATTTTTTAAACCTTGCTAATGTAGCAGAACAATTTCATACCGTTTCGCGTTTTAATGACGTTGGCCTTGGTCAACAAAACCCTCTCACTCAAACATTAAAAACGTTAGTTACAAAAGCAGAACAAGGCCAGCTAGATAGTAATCATTTGGCCGAAACACTCTCAAAACTCCACATAAACTTAGTATTAACCGCCCACCCAACCGAGGTGACGCGCCGTACTATTATTAACAAACATGTTGAACTAAGTGATTGCTTAGCGTCATTAGAGCGAAAAGATAACTTACCGCTAGAGCGAGATGCTATTTTAAATCGTATTGAACAGCTTATTAGCCAGGCTTGGCATACCGACGACATTCGTCGCTCTCGCCCAACGCCAGTTGATGAAGCTAAATGGGGTTATGCGGTAATCGAAAACAGTCTTTGGCACGCTGTTCCGCGCTTTTTACGTGAATTTTCAGCCAATGTTAAAGATCAATTAAGTTTAGAGCTACCAAAAGATTACAGCCCTATTGAGTTCACATCTTGGATGGGTGGGGACCGTGATGGAAATCCATTCGTAACATCGCAGGTTACAGCAGAGGTGCTTGACCACGGTCGTTGGATGGCGCTTAACTTATATATTCAAGATTTAAAAACGTTATGCGCTGAACTCTCTATGTCAGACGCCAGTGATGAGCTTATTGAGTTGGCAGGTCAAGACTTTGAACCATACAGAGCGGTGATCAAAAAGCTTAAAAACCAAGTTGCAGAGACCGTGGCTCACTTGGGCGCTAAAATTAAAAATAAGCGTAGCGATTCACAAGATTTAATTACCGATATTAATCAGCTTAAGCATCCGGTTGAGGTGTGCTACCGCTCGTTATTAAAGTGTAATATGAAAGTAGTTGCTGATGGATTATTGCTTGATTTACTGTACCGTATTAATAGCTTTGGCTTGCGTTTGGCTAAACTCGATGTGCGCCAAGATTCGTCTCGTCACAGCGATGTTTTTTCTGAGCTGACTCGTTATTTAGGTTTAGGCGACTACAACCAATGGCAAGAGCAAGATAAACAAGCTTTTTTACTTACTGAACTTAACTCTCGCAGACCGCTTATTCCAAAACATTGGCAACCAAGCCCTGATGTTCAAGAAGTGCTAGACACCTTTGATGTTATTGCTAAGCAAGACGAACAAACATTTGGCTTGTATATTATTTCGATGGCGCGAACAGCATCAGACATTTTAGCAGTACAATTATTGCTAAAAGAAAGCGGCTGTAGCTTTGATTTACCAGTAGCACCGTTATTTGAAACACTCGACGATTTAAACGCAGGCAGTGATGTAATTACTACATTACTTGATAATGTGTGGTATCGCGGGCACATTAAAAACACCCAAAATGTAATGATTGGTTACTCTGATTCTGCTAAAGATGCCGGCATGATGGCAGCAGGTTGGGCGCAGTACGAAGCTATGGATAAACTAGTGCAGCTTGCTGATGAGCGTGGTATTGAACTTATTTTATTCCACGGACGTGGTGGCACAGTAGGGCGTGGTGGCGCACCTGCTGCACAAGCGCTGCATTCACAACCGCCAGGTTCGTTAAAAGGTGGTTTGCGTGTAACCGAGCAAGGCGAGATGATCCGCTTTAAATTTGGTTTACCTGATGTAGCACTGCAAAGCTTAAATATTTACGCAGGTGCAGTACTACAAAGTAACTTATTACCGCCGCCGGAACCAAAACCGCAGTGGCGCGAAGTAATGAAGCTAATAAGTGAGGAGTCGTGTGAACATTACCGTAATGTAGTTCGCCACGATGAAAACTTTGTACCTTACTTCAGAATGGCAACGCCTGAGCTTGAGCTGTCTAAGTTGCCGCTTGGCTCGCGTCCAGCAAAACGTAATCCTAATGGTGGCGTTGAAAGCCTGCGTGCTATTCCATGGATTTTTGCGTGGAGCCAAAACCGTTTAATGCTTCCTGCATGGTTAGGTGCGTTAACTGGCTTAAAAGCTGCGCTTAATAAGTACGGCGCAGAAACCCTAAACGAAATGAGCCTACAGTGGCCATTCTTTAGATCGCGCCTAGAAATGCTAGAAATGGTATTTAGTAAAGCCGATTGCTGGTTGAGTGAGCATTACGATAATGCGCTGGTGGAAGATATGTACAAACCATTGGGTGTAACACTTCGTAAAGAGCTTCAAGAAGCGATTAGCTTGGTGCAATCACTTAGCCCACAAAAAAGCCTACTCGCCGAACAACCTTGGATTAAGGAGTCGATTAGTTTACGTAATCCGTACACCGATCCACTTAACCTATTACAGGTTGAGCTTTTACGCCGTGCTCGCTCAGAGGAAAAACGAAACGAAGGTGACATTGATAATGCGTTAATGATCACGATGACAGGTATAGCTGCAGGTATGCGTAATACCGGCTAACACTTTATTTTGTTAGGTATACCTATTGATATTAAAAGGGAGCACGCGATGTGCTCCCTTTTTTTGCGTTAAATAGGCTGGTATTTAACACCCTAACCTTTTAAACTACTTAGCCATTGAATAATTAAAAAATATTATGGCTTCAGCAACTTTTACTGTACAGCAAGATACAGCACTTACAAATTCGCACTTCACATTAAGCGTAGCGCAAACAGCGTCATTACGTTGTCAATTAAAATCACAACGTGGCATATTAAATTCTAATAATATTAAACAGTTATGTGCACAGCTAAATGTGTCTGATGATGTATTACTACAAGGTTTAGTGCCTTTAGCTTCTGAGTATGCCGTTGCGCCAGTGTCAGATTTTCATGTAGGCGCAATTGTTAAAGCGCTTGATGAAAAGGGTGAGGTAAACTTTTACTTTGGTGCGAATGTAGAGTTTGATCATCAAGCATTGAGTTTAGTGGTTCATGCAGAGCAATCGGCTATAAATAACGCATGGTTAAACGGCGCTAAAAAAATAGTTAAAATTGCGATTAGCGATGCGCCTTGTGGGTATTGTCGCCAGTTTATGAACGAACTAGCTGATGCGAAAGAGTTTGATATTTTACTTCCTGATCAGCAATTTAAACTTGCTGAATTACTGCCGCATTCATTTGGACCTACCGATTTAGGTAACGAATTTAGCTTGTTTAACCCAAAACCACAGCAAGGTAATTTTAGCTTTGATGGCCTTGATGAAACCCTTGCGCGTTTTGCACTTAATGCGTACGTGCCTTACAGTCAAAACTTTAGCGCCGTAAAAATAAGTACATTTAGTGATGGTGATTTTTACGGAAGTTACGCCGAAAATGCAGCTTACAGTCCAAGTTTATCGCCACTACAAAGTGCACTAAGTCAGTTCTTTTTAGCTGGGCTTAGCTTTAACGAAAGTACGGTGAAGGGAATAACATTGCTCGAAACAGCGGGTCGTGAAAACCAGTCGCAAGTGGCAAAAGCTGTGCTTGCCAGTTTTACGCATTTACCAGCACTTAAAGTAATTAGCGCACCACTTAAATAGTGGCTTGCATACAATAAAGCACAGCCGGAGCTGTGCTTTATTAAAGCGAGTAATTCTATCGAATTAACTCACTCACTGCTATAACCTGTATTAATCAAGTAATACTTTAGCTGCTTCTAATACTACTGCTACAGATTTACGCTCAATTTCACCGTGATCTACATTTGGTATTTCTTGGCGAGTACGGTTAACAAGTACGCCTGCTACACATGCTGCTTGTAATCCAAGGGCTGCACACATAGTAAATAATGTTGCCGATTCCATTTCGTAGTTCATCACGCCCAATTTTTGCCACTCTTCGCAGCTACCTTGTAGTGATTTAGGAACGTAACCAGAGTGCGTATCGTAACGCTCTTGCCCTGGGTAGAATGTATCGCTTGATGCAGTAATGCCAATATGAAAATCGATATTTAGGTTTTTACATGCTTGTACCATAGCTTGTGTTGCATAAAAGTCAGATACAGCAGGGTAGCTAAGTGGTGCAAAATGTTGGCTAGCTCCATCTAAACGTACAGACGCTTGGCTAATTAAAATTTCGCCTTCGTTAATGTGTGGCTGAATTGCACCGGTTGTACCAATACGTAAAAATTTACGCACGCCAAGTTGTGCTAATTCTTCTACTGCAATCGACGTAGATGGACCACCAATACCTGTAGAACATATAACCACAGAGTGGCCGTTTAATTGACCTAAGTAAACATGAAACTCGCGAGTTTGAGCAAGGCAGGTTGGGTTGTCTAGGAATTGTGAAATACGTGCTGCACGATCTGGATCGCCCGGTACAATCGCAAGTTTTGCACCTTTAAGATCGTCAATACATAGTCCTAAGTGAAATACCTTTTCCATAGCTAAGCCTTTTATAATAATTTGTTGTCAATCTAGCATGATTGCTAGAAACGTTTATCAAGTACAGGACGATTGTCCGCTTTGTCTTAACTCTTCCAATAAAGCCTTAATAATTTTAAGGGCTAATTTGATTTATTCACCAACTATGAATATTCACTCAAGTACTTATATACGTAGCCTTGTTGCGCTGTTGACATGTTCAAGCAGACATAATAAGTATCACTCAAGCGCGTAACTACAATTAAAGTGATGATTACAAAGCTTTGCTAATATCAAACAAATTCAATGATTTAAGTTTGTAGTGAACACGTAATAGCTAACGTGTTTACTTATATTAAGCACTGACTTATTTAGCGAAGTGGCATTTATTTGAAGTTTAGGCACTTTTAGTAATTTTGCATAACTAATCAAAACTAATTAGCTACGTACAGAATAAAAACCGAAGGAGTTTATTATGAGCACACAATTTGAAGCATTTAAAAACAAAGTTGAGCACTGTTTGTGCGCACCGGGCGATGGTGTATACACAGTAAATACTGCAAAAGAGCGCAAAGCCGCACTACGTAATAAACTTTACGGACAAACTGAAAACGTTGATAACTTGTGGCGCGAGTCTTTAAACGAATTACCAAACTCACCACATAAAGCCGTTATGTTAGGTATTAGTTCAGACTGTGGCGGTGGTATTTTACGCGGCGCAAACTGGGGTCCGTTGTTTGTGCGCTCAGCATTAATTGATCAGCAACCTCAGTGTCATTCGTTTGATTTAGGTGATGTACGTGTAATCCCACATTTACTTCATGACAAATACCTAAATGATGCAACCATTTCTAATTGCCAAAAAGCCTTATATGGTGATGAAGATAACGATTATTACGTAAGCCCGTTATCAATCACTGAAGATGTGTGCGACAGTTTTTACGCAACGTTTAAAGATAAAGGATTATTTGGTATTGGTGGCGATCACTCAATTAGTTACCCACTTACTAAAGCGTACTTAAAAGCAAAACGTGAGCAAGGTAAGCGCACGGCTATTATTCACTTTGACGCGCATACCGATTTACTTGTGGAGCGCTTAGGTATTGATTTATGTTTTGGCTCGTGGTGTACACATATACTAGAGTTTTTACCGGCGCCGCATCATTTAATACAATTTGGTATTCGCTCAAGTGGCAAGTCTAAAGCGCATTGGGAAAATACTTTTGGTGTTAAACAGCACTGGGCACATGAAATCATTGAACGCGGCGCAGCAGCGGTTGCTGCCGACGCTATTGCACAGTTAAAAGCCGATAACGTTGATGAAATATACGTAAGCTTTGATATTGATGCACTTGATGCAGAGTTTGCATCTGCCACAGGTACGCCAGAGCATCACGGTTTAACGCCTCAGCATGCGCTTGATATTCTATCAGCCATTGCGGATGAGTTCCCGATTACGGGTGCAGATATGATGGAGATAGCGCCATTTACCGACAGCTCTTTAGTTGGTCAATCAAGCTCTGAGACGACACTTAGAGAAGGCGCTAAAATTTCAGCCTTTTTAATTAGTGCGATGAACAAGTAAGCTGCAGAAGCTATAAAGGCTAGCACTATCAGCGTATAAGTGTGCATTACATAACTAAAAACTAGCAGTTCACAAAGCCTCAGCTATATTTATTAAATACATATAATGAGTTGGTTGAGGCCTCGCTAGATGAAATTGTTGATCTTTTTATTGTTCATTAGCTGTATTAAAGTTAATGCAGCTGAAATTACAATAGTAACGGAAGTATTTCCGGACTTTCAGTACATTAATGAAGATAACAAACTCGTTGGCCGCTCTGTCGATAAAGTTCATAAAGCGCTAGAAGGTACAGGTATAAATTACACTATGTTGGCGCATAGTTGGGCCATATCCTACAATGCAGCGCTACGCGATAAAAACACCTGTATATTTTCGATTGTTCGATTACCTAATAGAGAAAGTAAGTTTAACTGGGTAGGTGAACTGGAAAGCTTTGACTCTGCCATTTATGGTCTAAAATCCAGAGGTATAAAGTTAAACACTCTCAATGATGCTAAAAAATACAAAATAGCAGTACTGCGTGATAACTTTAGTCATCATTATTTGCTTGAAAGGGGCTTTAGTGAAAGCAAGCATTTATTACTCATCGATAGCCTAGATAAAATAGATAAACTCATAAGCACTCGTCACCATATACTTGATTTTGTTATCCTCAACAAAAAGCAATTTAACTATCGAGTTAAAACAGAGCCTAAGCTTGAGTTACTAGAACCATTACTTGATTTAAATACAACTCAGTCTCCGTTATTTTTTGCCTGTAATATAAATATGGATCCGGCTTTAGTTTCTCAATTAAAAGTCGCCTTTAATAAAATTTAAGTACTTTAAACTCACTGTTTTACCTCTTAAATAATTGAAAATTAATAGTTTAAATATATTTCGTAAATATAAATTGCTGCGTTTAAAAAACCGATTATAATCCAGCTGCTTTTTGTTTAAAAAAGCGCTAACTTATTGGAGCGTTAAATGGGTGATTTAATCGGGATTAGCTTATTGATCTTGATCAGTGCGTTGTTTGCTATGTCAGAAATAGCAATTGCAGCGTCGCGTAAAATAAAACTGCGGGTGATGGCAGATGAAGGAAATATAAAAGCAGCAGCGGTATTAAAGCTACAAGAAAATCCAGGGGCTTTTTTTGCCATGATCCAAATAGCACTCAATGCAATAGCAATATTGGGTGGTATTGTGGGCGAGCAGGCTTTATCGCCTTATGTTGAAAGTGTTTTAGTGCTTTTTTATCAAGGTGCACACTTAGAAAAAATTAGCTTTTTATTCTCATTTTTTACTATTACATCTCTGTTTATCTTGTTCGCCGATTTAATGCCAAAGCGTTTAGCGATGATCATGCCAGAAGCTGTCGCTGTTAGAGTCGTTACAATAATGCGCTGGGTAACCTTTGCCTTAACTCCGCTAGTGATGTTTTTTAATGGGGTAACTAACTTTGTGCTGCGCTTATTTAAAGTCCCTGCTGAGCGAGAAGACAACGTTACAACTGAGGACATTGTTGCCATGATGGAAGCGGGTGCTGCATATGGTAGTTTGCAAAAGCAAGAATATGAACTCATTGGCAATGTGTTTGACCTAGAAGCGCGGTTTTTATCAAGCGTAATGACGCCACGCGACCAAATTGTCTATTTTGATTTAAACGAATCTAGCCATGATATTGCGACCAAAATTATTGATCACCCTCATAATCACTTTTTAGTAGTGTCAGGAAATTTAGATAAATTGCATGGCTCTGTTGAATCTAAAGATATTTTACGACAAGTACTAAAAGGCGAAGCTGCCAATATAAACGATGAGCTGATTGATAAAGATGTTTTTTACTTACCGGAAACATTAAGCCTATCAGAAGCCTTAAATGCGTTTAAAAGCGCAGCAAAGCCATTTGCTGTTGTCGTAAATGAATACGCGCTTTCGGTAGGTATTGTAACGGTAAAAGACTTAATGAAAGGGTTTATGGGAGATTTAATTACTCATCAAGGTGATGAATTAATTATAGAGCGCGATAAAAATTCATGGCTTGTAGATGGGTTAACTCCAATTACCGATTTAGCAAAGGTACTTGATATAGAAGAATTTCCAGATCAGATGCACTATGAAACTGTCGCTGGATTTTTAATTTACAGTATGAAGCGAATCCCTAAACGTGCAGAGCATTTAACTTTTTCAGGCTTTAAGTTTGAAGTTGTTGATGTAGAGGGCATTAGGGTAGAGCAGTTGTTAGTTTCAAGAGTTATTAATCCACAGAACGACAACCCCCTTTAAAAAAGTAAGATAGTCGTTTATATAAATAGCCAAGCTGTTTTGCTTGGCTTTTTTGTGCCTATTTAAAAGTTCTGTGCTTAAAATGAATGGTTATTTCAATCTGTTTAATTGCTTTATTTTCAAACAGCTTTGATTCTATTTTCATCAAATTAACATTAAATGCTACCTAAGGCGTATATTGTACTCAATAGTGTAAGTTTGTGTAAATTTCTCCTTATTAAGTTTCATTATCAGCGCATTTTAATTTAGAATGATCGTTCACTCTAAACTAAAAGGTATTTAACATGCAGCGTTCCCGCATCGCTTTATTTGTATTATCAGCCCTCGTCGGTTCTGTTGCTTTAACTGGTTGTGATCAGGCTGCTGAGCAGTCACAAGCTTCAGCTCCTAAAGCTGTCCCAGTGGGTGTAATTACAGTAAAAAGCCAAGCGCTTACTCTCAAAAAAGAACTTCCTGGTCGCATTAGTGCATTTCAAATTGCTGAAATTCGTCCACAAGTAAGTGGTATTGTGCAATCTCGTTTATTTGTTGAAGGTAATGAGGTTAAACAAGGCCAAGCACTGTATCAAATAGACCCTGCTACATTTGAAGCAGACTTAGCAGCAAGTGAAGCAAGCGTAGCGCGCGCAGAGGCAAGCATTGCCAGCTCTAAATCAAAAGCATCGCGTTATAAAGAGCTTTTAAAAATTAAAGCCGTGAGCCAACAAGATTTTGATGAAGCAGATGCTGCATATAAGCAAGCTAATGCTGAATTATTAACAGCTAAAGCGCAGTTAAAATCAGCGCAAATTAATCTCGATTACAGCCACGTCTCTTCTCCTATTAGTGGTCAAATTAGTAAATCAAGCGTAACAGTGGGTGCACTCGTAAGTGCCAATCAAAGTACAGCACTTGCTACAGTAACTCAGTTAGATCCAATTTATATCGATTTAACACAATCAAGTAATGAGCTTACCCAACTTAAAAAAGCAATATCATCAGGTACTCTAACTGTCGATTCGGCTAGTCAAACTGACGTTGAACTTATTATGGAAGATGGCTCTATTTATCCTCATAAAGGCACATTGCAGTTTTCTGAAGTGACCGTTGATCCAAGTACTGGCTCAGTAACACTGCGTGCTAAATTTTCAAACCCAGAAAAATTATTACTGCCTGGCATGTATGCCCGAGCTTCTATTGTGGAAGGTGTTAAAGCGGGTGCTATTTTAGCTCCGCAACGTGGCGTTAGCCGTAATTCAAAAGGCGAACCAACAGCAATGGTTGTCAGTAAAGACAACACAGTAGAAAGTCGCGTATTGAAAGTAGATAGAACTATTGGTTCTGATTGGCTTGTTACTGATGGCCTAAGTGATGGCGATAAGTTAATAGTTGAAGGTTTACAAAAAATCCGCCCTGGTGCACCTGTGAACCCATCTGAAATTCAATCGTCTGCTAAAGCCGATCAAGCGCAATAACGGAGAGTTTTAATGTCACGATTTTTTATCGATAGACCGATATTTGCTTGGGTACTCGCTATTGTAGTGATGCTTGCAGGTATTTTGGCGATTAGGAGTTTACCTATTTCGCAGTATCCTTCAATTGCACCACCTGCAGTGAGTATTACTGCAACGTACCCTGGTGCATCTGCACGAACACTTGAAGATACGGTAACGCAAGTTATTGAGCAAAAAATGAAAGGGCTTGATGGCTTGCTTTATATGTCATCTACGTCTGAGTCGAGTGGTTCTGCTACGCTTACACTTTCGTTTAGTGCTGAAACTGACCCTGATATTGCACAAGTTCAAGTGCAAAATAAACTAGCTACAGCGACTCCACTATTACCAGAAGCCGTACAAAGGCAAGGTGTGGTAGTTGCAAAATCAGCGCGTAACTTTTTAATGGTTTATGCTTTTGTGTCTAAAGATGGCAGCATGACCAATATTGATATTGGCGATTATGTTTCATCAAACGTGCAAGACATTGTCTCGCGTGTTGAAGGCGTAGGTGAAGTACAACTGTTTGGTTCTCAGTACGCGATGCGTATTTGGTTAGACCCTGCAAAGTTACAAAATTATAAGCTTACACCTGCTGATATTAGTGCATCAATTAGTGCGCAAAATGCACAAGTATCTGCCGGTCAACTTGGCGGTATGCCTGCCGTTGATGGTCAGCAACTTAATGCAACAGTAACGGCGCAAAGCCGATTACAAACGCCAGAGCAATTTAAACAAATATTAGTTAAAACCAATCCAGATGGCTCTTTTGTACGTCTAGAGGACGTTGCTAAAGTAGAGCTTGGCGGTGAAAGCTACCGCGTTGTTGCTCGTTACGATGGGCAACCTGCATCAGGTTTAGGTATTAAATTAGCCAGTGGCGCTAACGCACTTGATACCGCAGAGGGCGTTAAAAAAGCAATTGAAGAGCTAAAACCGTTTTTCCCTGAGGGGTTAGATGCCGTAATACCTTACGATACAACGCCGTTCGTATCGTTATCTATCGAAAAAGTTATTCATACATTAATTGAAGCTGTTGTACTTGTTTTTGTAGTGATGTATTTGTTCCTACAAAACTTTAGGGCAACGCTTATTCCAACTATTGCCGTACCTGTAGTTTTACTAGGTACATTTGGTATTTTACACACCTTTGGTTATTCAATAAATACGCTAACGATGTTTGCGATGGTACTTGCCATAGGCTTATTGGTAGATGATGCAATTGTTGTTGTAGAAAATGTTGAGCGTTTAATGACCGAGGAAAAACTCTCGGCACTTGAAGCTACACGTAAATCTATGGATGAAATTAAAGGCGCGCTGGTAGGTATTGCCATGGTGCTTTCTGCGGTATTTATTCCAATGGCATTCTTTAGTGGCTCTACCGGTATAATTTATCGTCAGTTTTCTATAACACTCGTATCGGCGATGGGGTTATCTGTTTTAGTGGCTCTTATTTTGACGCCAGCATTATGTGCAACGCTTTTAAAACCAAGCCATGTACATAACAATGACACGTTATTTGGTCGATTTTTTACAGGCTTTAACCGTGGTTTTGATAAAACAAATTCAGGTGCACAAAGCTTTGTAGGGCGCATGCTTACTCACTCTAAACGCTACTTACTTATTTATGGCGTGATTGTGGGCGGTATGGTTTATGTATTCTCAAGCTTGCCAACGGCATTTTTGCCTGACGAAGACCAAGGTATTTTGTTTAACCAAGTGTCATTACCAGCGGGTTCTACAACACAACAAACGCTTGAGGTTGTTAAAAAGGTAGAAAACCACTTTTTAAACGATCAATCTGAAGCAGTAAACGGTATCTTTACCGTGACTGGTTTTAGTTTTGCAGGGTCTGGCCAAAACTCAGCAATTGCCTTTGTAAATCTTAAACATTGGGATGAGCGTCAGCGTGACGAGTTATCTGTTCAAGGTGTTGCAGGTAAAGCGATGGGCTACTTTTCAACGATAAAAGAAGCATTTGTTTTTGCCTTTCCGCCACCTGCAATTGTTGAGCTGGGAACTGCTAATGGCTTTAATATTTTCTTACAAGACCGTGTAGGTCTTGGCCATGAGGCACTTTTAGCTGCACGAAATCAGTTATTAGGTTTAGCAAGCCAAAGTCCAATTTTAGCGGGCGTGCGTCCAAATGGACAAGAAGATATGCCAGAGCTACAACTTGATACAGACCTTGCAAAAGCCGAAGCGCTTGGTGTGTCGCAAAACGATATTAACAGTACACTTTCGACAGCATGGGGTAGTAGTTATGTGAATGACTTTATTGACCGTGGTCGAGTGAAAAAAGTGTATATGCAAGGTGATGCACAATCTCGCATGGTGCCTGAGGATCTAAATAAGTGGTATGTACGCAATGATAATGGCGATATGGTGCCGTTTTCAGCGTTTGCTAGTGCCTACTGGACGTATGGTTCGCCGCGTTTAGAGCGTTACAATGGTTTTTCAGCAATGGAAATTCAAGGTAGTGCAGCGCCAGGTTACAGTACAGGCCAAGCAATGGATGAAATGGAGCGTTTAGTTAAACAATTACCAAATGGTATTTCGTCTGAGTGGACCGGTATTTCATTCCAAGAGCGCTCTAGTAGCGGTCAAGCACCTTTATTATATGGCTTATCGCTGTTGTTTGTATTTTTATGTTTAGCCGCGCTTTATGAAAGTTGGTCAGTACCGTTTGCGGTAATGATGATTGTGCCACTGGGTATATTTGGTGCGATTATGGCAGCGCTTGGCGGTGGCTTATCTAACGATATTTACTTGCAGGTAGGTTTGTTGACCACCATTGGTTTAGCATCTAAAAATGCGATACTGATTGTAGAGTTTGCGATTCATAAAATGGAAGAAGGGCTTGGCTTAGTTGATGCGGCTATTGCAGCTGTTCGCCTACGTTTGCGTCCAATACTTATGACTTCGATGGCCTTTATTTGTGGTGTTTTACCGCTTGCTATTGCCTCAAGCGCGGGTTCTGGTGCGCAAAATGCGCTAGGTATTTCGATTATTGGCGGCACACTTGCATCATCAATATTAGTTGTTGTTTTTGTTCCGTTATTCTTTGTGTTAGTACGCCGTGTATTTCCTGGCAAAGCTAAAGAGATAACGAAGGAGAGCGTAGAATGAGCATTAAAACATTCAGCCTAAGTGCAATTGCTTTATTGGTGCTAAGTGGTTGCCAATTAGCGCCAGAGCAAAAAGACCTTGCTCTACCAGTATCTGATACTTATGCATCAGATACTGGGCAAAGCGCTGCGCAGCAATTAAATTGGCAGCAGTTTTTTAATGACGAAAAACTACAAACGTTAATTAGTCAAAGCCTTGAGCATAACAAAGACATGCAAATTGCAGTGCTTAATGTGCAGCGTGTGCGTGGTTTATATCAAATTGAAGACTCTGCTTTGTATCCATCCCTTGATTTAATTGCCTCAGGTACGCGCCAGCGTTTACCGGCTGACTTATCAGGTACTGGCGATGCAGCTATTAGCTCGCAATACAGTGCAACAGTGGGTATTACCTCTTACGAGTTAGATATTTGGGGCAAGGTAAGTAACCAATCAGCGCAAGCACTGCAAAACTTATACTCTACAGAGCTTAGTCAATACAGCACGCAGGTGTCTTTAATTTCAGAGTTGGCAAATGCGTGGCTAAATTATGCAACTGATTTGCAACTGCTAGAGCTTGCAAAAGAAACGCTTACCTCTCAGCAGGAGTCATTATCGCTTACGCAAAAAAGCTTTGATTTAGGTGCGACGTCTTCAATTACCCTTGAGCAGCTTAAAAGCACAGTTGCTACGGCAAAAGTAGACATAGCAACGTACAAACGTTTGTTAAAGCGTGATAAAAGTGCCTTAGATTTATTAGTAGGTAAATCTGTTTCAGCTGATTTACTGCCTAATAAAGACCTGACTAACTTGATCAGTATGCCAGAAGTACCCGTTGGTTTACCGTCTGATCTGCTATCACAGCGCCCTGATATTAAAGCCGCTGAGCATTTAATGCTTGCTGCTAATGCCAATATTGGTATTGCTCGAGCGGCGTTTTATCCAAGCATAAGCTTAACAGCCAATGCGGGGTCTGCTTCAAGTGACTTAAGTGGCTTGTTTGATTCAGGCTCGGGTACATGGAGTTTTGTGCCGACAATTAGCTTACCTATTTTTAATATGGGACGTAACCAAGCAAATCTTGATGTAGCAAAAGCAGATCAAGAAATTGCAGTGGCAACGTATCAGCAAAAAATTCAAAATGCGTTTCGTGAAGTTGCCGATGCACTTGCTGATAGAGAAGGTTACCAAGAGCAATTAAGTGCCCTTGATATGCTTATAAGTAGTCGACAAATCACGTTTGATTTATCAAAAATGCGTTACGAAAAAGGCGCAGATAGCTACTTGCAAGTACTTGATGCTCAGCGTACGTGGTACGGCGCGCAGCAGCAGTTAATTGCGGGTCAGCAAGCGTATCTTGCGAGTCAAATTAACTTGTACAAAGCGCTTGGTGGCGGATGGAATGTAGCCAGTGAAACAACTCAGGAAGAGAAATAATATTTGCGGCTTTTAAAGCCGCATTACATATTTATATAGCGAGACTATTTATAGCTCTTGCTTTACTGAGTTTATGACTTGGTAGTGGAGTTGAACATGAAGCCTAAAGCAAAAAGGCAAACAGATCCCGCGATAGCACTTGCTAGGCGTGAGCAAATTTTAACAGCTGCTGCAGAGTGTTTTCGCCGTAAAGGTTACCACGGTGCAGGCATGGCAGAAATATCTAAAACGGCAGGGATGAGTGCAGGCCATATTTATAATTACTTTGAGAGCAAAGAAGCGATTATAGAAAGCATTATTGAAAAAGACATGGAAGAAATGTTCTCTATCTTTCAAAAGTTTGAAGATCACCCTGGTGATGTTTTGGCGGCTCTTTTAGATGGCTTAAATATTGGTGTGCAAAGACACATGGATACAGGCTCATGTGTTATCGATTTAGATATGATGGCAGAAGCGGGTCGTAATATTAAAGTCGCTACTCTTTTGCGTGAAACCGATATTCAAGCAAGAGGGCGCATGAGGCAGCTTTTAACAAGCCAGCGAAGTGCGCTCAAAGACATTGATGAGCGTGAACTTGAAAGCCGAATTAATGTTATTTTTTCGATGATGGCAGGGTTATTACTTAGAAAGTTACTCTACCCTGAGCTAACCGAAGAAACGGTACTCATAGCACTTCGCCCTGCGATGAAAACATTACTGATGCCATTTGATAAAGCGTAGTAACGCTAAAAATAAATAACCAAAAGTAAGCTAGCCAATATTTTGGCTAGCTTTTTTATTTATACTATTTAAAAACGCTCGATTGACCACTGAAGTGCAACAATTGCGATAGCAACGGAGCCCATTGGCATTAACCATTTTTTATACCAAGTGTAGTGTCGTACATAAATGAGTATTGGTAAGGCTATCAGTAATATACTAAGTTGACCGATTTCGACGCCTAAATTAAACGCCAAAATACTGAGCAGTTGATAGTCGCTCGACAGGCCAAGTTCGCCAAGTACGCTCGCAAATCCCATACCATGTAGTAAACCAAAAGCAAAAGTAAGCCAACCTAAACGAAGTACCAACGGCCACACATTATTTAATGCTGCAAATAAAACAGATATAGCAATTCCAAGCTCTACCCAGCGACTATTTGGTGATACAAGGTTCATAGCTGTGGCGGTAAGCGTAATAGAATGCGCAAGCGTAAACGCGGTTACTATCCATGCTGTGTGTTTAATAATGTGTTTTTTAGAGCTAATACCTTGCCATGCTTTATCGCTGCGTTTTAAAACACAGGTAAGTAACAAAGCGATTAAAAATAAAATATGATCAATACCAATCCAAATATGTAAAACACCTTGGTAAACGTATTGATTAAAGGTACTTAAATAACTTGTTTGTTCAAAGCTGAACGTTTGTTGTGCCTCATTGATATTAAATACACGAGATACACCGTTAATATTTACGATGGATTTATGGTTAGCATCAGTTTTGAAAAAAGCGGAATAGGAAAGGCTGATTGCTTCATTGTCATCACAGCTAAACTGCAGCGGAATAACCAAATAAGGTTGGTTAAAATGGTTATCTAGCTGATAGATACCTTCACTTTTTAAAGGGCATATTTGCGCGCTTTGCGTGATATTTAAATTTTCTTTAATGAAGTTATTAATTGAGCTGCGTTTTGCTTTTATTTCTGTCCACGAAATTTGGCCGTTTTTATCTAAATCCAGAGGCACTGCGTGCTCTAAGTCGGCAATATTTATTTGCCAGGTACCCGTGTATAGATTTTTGTTGGTGTCGTTATTGTGCTCGCTATTTAAGGTTATATAACTTGTACTTAGTTGATGGGCAAAGCTGTAAGTTGAAAAAATGCACAGCATTAAAGTGAGTATAAATAGATAAGGCGTTTTCATAGTGTATCTCGTTGCATCGCTTTTGCTTGAATAAGTAATTGCTCATCGGTGCTCATTTTAGCCTGCTGCCAATTAATATTAGCCCAGTAAAGTGCTTTTTCGTGATTTGGTTGTACATCAAGGTAATATTTAGCTAAGTCACTTGCATGAAAAGAATCTTTACGAAGCTCTCGTAGCGTAACTCTTTGCGCCATTGTATTTTGCCATTTTTTATCGCGTTTATTCAGTTTTTTTTCTGCGATTGAAAGTCTTAGCAAAATAGCGTCCTCTAAATTACCTTTATCAGGAAGCAGTACGCTTAATGTATTTAATACTTGTTGTGGTTGGTTTAGAGCAATTTGAATATCGGCCCATAAAACAATTAGGCTTACAGGGGCTTGAACTAAATCTACACTTTGTAAGTGAGACAATGCTTGTTTGTAGTTATTTAAACGATAGCTCATTTCACTTAAAACATGGTTTGTAGCTAGGCTAGTTTGATTATTATTTATAATTTTTACTAATGCTTGGTAGCTGTCTAAAACGCTTTCATGTTGGCTTTGTACATCAAGTACACAGGTGCTAGCAGTAATAGTGCTTACGTGCCCAATTAAGGCGACACAGTGTTTTTTTGCTTGTGCAAACTTACCTTGAGTCATAAATATATTGGCTAGCAATAAATGGCTATTACTATGCTGTGGCTCTTTAATCAAAACGTTGTTAGCAATATCAATAGCTTCGTTGAAAAGGTGCTCTTTTTGTAAAACGCGAGCATATAAGTAACCAATTTGAGATGAGGGTGTTTGTTTATATAGCTGGGCTAAACGGGTTTTAAGTAGCCCCTGTAAACGCTCTGTTTGGCCTACATATTGGCTGTTAGTGACTAATGTATTTATCTCCTCAACAGACAGAGAAGCACTAAGCGTTGAATTACTGTTAGCAATAACTGCATCATCTTTTGGGGTAAAAGGCGCAGCGCTTAATGCAAAGGTCGTTAGGCATAAAGTAATAAATGCGACGGACTTAAAAATTGATAAATGCATTATAAATATCCTTTGAAAAAAGCCATCCATGGCCTGTCAGCTTAATTACTTGGTTAGTTACCGTTTGTTGAAATTAATCCATCAACATCGGTATCTGTGTTTGTAAACACCCGACCGTTAACAGTTAACGGCTCTGCATTTGGCGCTTGATTAAATGCATCGGTTGCAAATTGAGCAAAGTCGACTTGTAGTGCGTCAATTGTAATGTTTACTGTTGCAGTTACTTGCGAATTAAAGCCATCACTTACACCAAACATAAAACTATCTGAACCTGTCACTTCTTTATTTGGTGTATAGGTAAAGTTACCGTCGCTATTAACGGTAACAGTTCCAAGAGTTGGTTCACTTGTTAACGAATAAGTAAGCGAATCGCCATCATTGTCGGTTGCGCTAAGCATATCGATAATGCTTACCTCAGTTTGTGTAGTTAGCATTGCATCACTTGCGGTAGGCGCTGTGTTTACAACCGGTGTAGGCTGTTTTTTATCATCATCGCTACTACATGCTCCCAATGTTAATGCACTGAGGAGAACACAAATATGGGTAGTTTTTAAATTACGCATTATTTTACTCCTTATTTAGAGCCAGCAAGCGGTGTTGCAAGGTATGGGAATGTTGAGTCCATCATTGTTGCATCAATAGGTGCGCCGTCTGTAAATGGCACTGTGCCTGTATTAGCATCCTCTGGTGCACAAAGTCCTAAATCAGTGTCTTCACCATTTACAGGGATAGGATGACATAAACGACCCATCACAACACGAAGTGCAATATCAACCACATCATCACCCGGGCGACGACCATTTGGGAAGCCGGCTAAATCATTACCCGCTACACCAAATGCAGATTGATCAGCTTGCGCTGTTGCTGCAATGCCTGTATTTAAACGTAGCATTTCTGAAGGTGTTACAGTTGCTTGCTGATTAACTCCTGCAAAACCTGTTAAAAATGCAGTGATTAAATCAGTACGCGGGAAGTTTGTGGGTGCCAGTGTTTCTAAGTTTGCTCCAAGTGTCGTATTAACAGCATCTTTAAACAAAATGTTTAATAACTCTGGTAGTGCTGGGTGAGATACATAATCTAAAAATTGTGCATCATCTTTAGGGTGAGCAGTGGAGAATGTGTCCTTGTCTTTAATGCCAATTACAAGCTCGTTTACAAGCGGGCTACCCAAGCGTGAAACTTGTGTTAAAGCACCACCATTAACACCATTATTAGCAAATTTAGCATTAGGATTTAATACGCGAGCTTGAGGTAGGCTTGCTGTTGTCCATGAACCTATTACGCCGTTACCTTCACCAACAATACAGCTTTTAGGTATTTCGATAGCAATTGATGTTACGTTTTTATCTGCAAGGTCGTCGTTATCAGCTGATTGTGTTATGCCACCAGGAAAACCACCGCCGTCACCAGCACCTGGGGCGCTATCACCCTCTACAGGTACATAGTTTACTAAATCAAATGTTTTACCTAGGTTAACTACAAATGGGTCTTTACGTTGCCCTACAAAAACTTGTGCCATGCTTTCACAGTTAGGAATTGAAACCTGATACACAAATTGGTCAGCATAAGTTTGATAATCGCTCATTGAACCAAATGTTTTATTACCCACATAATCAAGCGGTTTAGAAAATGTGCTGGAGCTTGATGCAGTGTTATTTAGTAGCGTTGTTTCGCCAGTACGCTGCGCGCCGCTTATCATGCTTACTGTGTATGATTCGCTAAAATTTGCAGCGCTGTTATCTCCAGCAGATACACCGCCTACATTTTTAAGCGGTACAGATACGGTGCGTTGATTACCTTCAGGTCCAACAGTTAATTGCACACCTTGGTTATCATTAGGAAGCATGCTTTTAAAGTTAAACGCAAATGTAATATCTTCAACAGCATCGCCGTCGTTATCTATATGAATGCTGTAAGTAGCATCTGGGTCCATTGCAAAGTAATTAGGACCGCCGTATGCATCTTGCAGCGGGATGTAATTAGCAATTAATGTGACGTAATCATCACGACCTTGCTCGTAACTATTAAATACATAAAAATCGGTTGAATCTAAAGTCGGGAAACGGCTTATATTTGGCGCTTCTCTGTGGCTAGATGCTTCACTTGGTGCACTTACAAACGTACTACATATTACTACTGCGAGTATTGATGGAGTTAAAGCTTTCATGACTTTGTCCTTTAATTTTGATTGAAGTCATAGCTAATAACGGGGCGAGATTTAAATTGGATGCAAAAAAGTTAAATTATTTTATTTTTTGTTAAAAAGTTTAAAAGTAGGTTGGCTGCTTTGTGTAAGCAGCCAACTTTGGTCATAATAGTCGGGTTATAAAAGTACCAGCTCTGTGGTGTAAAGCACTTCAGTGGGAGAGCCATTTGGTGAGCCACCTATAGGCTCTAAACTCACTGCTAACAATGCGATATCACTTGCGTTGAAGCGGTTATCTTTAAATAATATTTTACTGCCTTGCTTGGGCAGTAAACCCAATGAAATAGGTGCATCTTGACCTTTTAAAATCATCCACAGCTCATAATCTTTATTAGTTTGAGCAACCAATTGGCTGCTAGCTTTAATTGAGAGCCCTTGCTCGCTTACATCAATAAACCACAATGATTGTTTATCTTGATTTTGAACCAAAGCAATTTGCTGAGTTTGCATAACATTGGTACTAGGCTGAATAACCAAAAAGGCTAAAACAATGCATGCGGCAGTTGCCACAAAAGACCATGTACGCCAAATTGAAGGCTTGGTTTGTATGACTGTTTTACTTGTTTGTGGTCTGTTTTCAATACGCTGTAGTATATTTACCCATACATCGTCACGTGGCGTTTGCGGTGCAATAGCACTCGCTAAGTTGTTTAGGTTTTGCTCCCACATATTTGTTGCTTCACGTGTTTGATTTGAGTTAAGTAACAGACGCTGAAAACGCTTTCGGGCAAGCCCTCTAAGTGTGCCAAGCACGTACTGCCCAGCAAGCGCGTCTAATAGTTCGGGTTTATTATAATTCATAATGTTAAACACCTTTGTAGCTGCATAAGCCCACGCCTGATCCAGCTTTTAACTGTACCTAAAGGCGTTTCTATATGATCGACTAACTCGCTATGACTCAGCCCCTTATAATAAGCTAAGTGAATAGCTTGTTTTTGTTGCGGCTCAAGCTGTTCGATACAATTGACCAGTTTCGTTTCTTCATCGTAATTAACGTCAACACTTTCATTTTCATATTCGTCATCGCCTAACGACTGCTCTTTTCGTACTTTGTGATAGCGAAGTGAGTCAAGACTTCTGTATCTGACTATACTTATCATCCAACTAATAACGGTGCCTTTAGAGGCGTTATATTCAGATGCGTTATGCCAAATTTTTATAAAAGCGTCTTGTAGTGCCTCTTCTGCATAAGCTCTGTTAGTGAGCATATTTAAGCTAATAGCAAAAAGTTTGCCGCTAGTTTGTTGATATAAGCTTGAGAAAGCATTTTTGTCTCCTTGTGCTGTTGCGCACAAAAGAGGGAGTAAATCATCATTATCCATAGGGGTCCTGTTTTTCTTATTATCATTAAGTAAACGATTGAGGGTGTGATTTGGATGCAAAAAAATTTAATTGCCTTTTAGATTAGCTGCTTTATACGTAAGTACAAGCAATAACCGATCAGTGTTTGAAATTTAGACGTGTAAGTATAATTTATTCACATGTTTGTAAAAAATGCACAAAGAGCGGTCTGTAGTAGATTTTAGTTTATTAATTACTATAGATATCAATTGCCTACTGTTTGCGTTTGAATTTTAAATGGCATTTATATGGCGTGATATTTGCAAAAGACTACTTAAAGCCGTTTAAATTAAGATTATAAATCGGCATTATTTTCACAAAGGAGAGACTATGTGGGCTGCAATTAGTTATTCACTATTAGCACTACTGCTTATTTTTATTGGTTGGGAAGTGAACTCTGTTTATTTTGCTATTGTTTTTTATTGGACTGCGCTGTCACTTTTATTAGTGAGTACCGCGTATATTTTTAATACAGCAAAAATATTTAGAAAGCGTGAAAATGGGGTGATCCCATTTTATATACGGTGGGCGTTTGTGCCATTTTTATTCGGTGTGCAAATTTATAACGCCTGGTCACGTAAGCGCGATAAAGTGCCGCCCATTCAACAAATAAACGAAAACCTATTTTTAGCTTGCCGATTATTTCCCTCAGATATAGACACATTAAAAGATAACGGGATTACGGCGATTTTAGATGTTACGTGTGAATTCGACGGACTCGAGTGGAGTTCAACACAAGAGAATATTAATTATTTAAACATTCCGGTGCTCGATCATAGTATTCCTACCCATTCTCAGTTAAATCAGGCTATTAATTGGATTCATCACCATATTAAAGAAGACCATCGCGTAGTCGTTCATTGTGCTTTAGGGCGTGGGCGCTCTGTTTTTGTAATGGCGGCTTATTTACTGAGCCAAAACAAAAATGCAGATGTGCATGAAGTACTTGCACAAATAAAAGAAACCCGCGAAACCGCAAATTTAAATAAGCATCAACTTCGCCATTTAGCTAAGCGACATAAAAAAGGCGAATTACTGATTAAAAACAAAGCCGTTTTAATTGCAAACCCTGTATCTGGTACACGATTATGGGAAGAAAAAGAGCACTTAATTGTTGCGCGGCTATCGGATTATTACGATCTGAAAGTACTCACTACTACAAAAGAAGTTAACGGTATTGAGCTGGCTAAACAGGAAATTGCGCAAAATCCGGATATTATTATCGCATGCGGGGGAGATGGTACGGTGGCCGAAGTTGCAAGCGTACTTGTAAATACACAATGTAAACTAGGCATCATCCCTATGGGGACTGCAAACGCCCTTGCGCATGTATTGATGGGTATTACCTCTAAATTTATTCCTGTTGAACAGGCTTGTGACTTAATTATAGATGGTCAAACAAGCATAATAGATACTGCTTATTGTAATAATGAATTAGTACTACTGCTCGCGGGTATTGGTTTTGAGCAATCAATGATAGAAAAAGCAGATAGAGAGTCGAAAAATAAGTCGGGGCAACTTGCCTATTTAAATGGTTTTTTTGAAGCGTTTGGCGAGCAAAAATCGCAGTTACTTAAAGTAAAACTCGATGATAATGAGCCAAAAGAAATATGTACTAATAGTTTTATTGTAGCCAATGCTGCGCCTTTTACAACGTTATTGGCTCAAGGTGGCGGGCAACCTGATCATAGTGACGGGCTACTCGATATAAATTGGTTAACACCAAATAATGAAGATTCAACCACAGTACTAAGTATTGCAGAGCTGATGTTTAGTAGCTTAACGCAAACACATTTAGCTATAAACTCTCACCATACAAATGCCAAAAGAGTAGAGGTTACAGGCGAAGGAGAGCTTAAGTACGTACTAGATGGTGAAGTTAAAACCGCTCAAAAACTGGTTATTACTATTGAGCCGGCTTCATTAAATGTGATTTGCAAAGAGCAATAAATCGCGCAAGTTATAATCAAAAAAGGAGCTAAATTAGCTCCTTTTTTTACATCACTTTTTAATTGATGGCCAAACAAACCCTGTTGTATCCGGCGCTTGAGAAGATGTTTCTCTTGGTGCACTTTTTGGTCTACGAATAGGCTTATTATTTATAGTGTGAATATAAAGTGCTTCCACTTTATCGCGAGCCCAAGGCGTTTTACGCAAAAACTTTAAACTCGATTTAATGCTGGGTTGATCAGTAAAACATTTAATTTTTACTTGCTCGCCAAGTGTTCTCCAGCCAAGTCGTTGTTCTAACTCAACAAGTATTTGTTCTAATGTTACCCCATGTAGAGGGTTTTTAGGTTGATTATTCATAGCCATACTACTTATTTAAACTGCATGCATTGTAGCTTAAATCAGCTTTTAGCGCTAATTCACAGTGATTGTTTTAGGAGCTGTTGGGTAAATAGCATTACCTTGCTTATCTATTTTAAGCCAAATGAGTTGGCTGTTACTGTGTTGGGGTGTTTTAGCACCACACAAAAGTGTAAAAGAATGAACTTGTATTAATGCGCCTTCGCTATAGCGTTTGTTGTCGTACCAACAGTTAGCTTCTTCATTTACAAACTGGTTTGAATTAATAATTGAATGGGTTTTTAGCGTTGTTGCTTCACTAAGTATTGAATACGATAAGCTGCTAAAACAAAAACATAGAATTAAAAAGTTACGCATTAGAGGCCTTTAAATAGGGAGGGTTAAAAATAATACATTAAGCTAAAAAACGTGCTAGTGTAAAGTACACAAAGTGATTTTAAGTATAAACTTAGTTATTCACAGAACAATAAAAAGGTGCACACAATGCAATTTAATCAAACAATGATCGAAGAATTCACACTATTAGCAAAGTTTCCTCGCGACAGTAAAATGCAGGGTATTAAATTACATTCAGACGCAGAGCCAAGCTTACTTAGCGCAGCGCAACGTTTATTTGAAAAAGGGATTATAGATAGCCCAGATGGCGGATATTTAACTGATCTGGGCTTAGATTTAATTGAGCACGTTACGGTTATTCATAGCGCGCTACAAAGTTAATCTAAATTAGCTTAATTTGCATCGGGTTGATTTTGCGGTGCAGCGTCATTAAATGCAGCTAATTTATTACAATGTTCGTAAATGGCTGCAATTTTTGGATAAGCGCTCATATCTACGTTAAAACGAATTGCATTAAATACTTGCGGCACTAAACAAATGTCAGCAAGTGTTGGTTGGTCACCAAAGCAGTAGCCATTATTTTCGTTTAGCATCAGTTCTATTTTTTCAAAACCGATTTCTATCCAATGTCGATACCATTTATTTTTAGCCTCGTCATCAACACCTAATTCGTTTGATAAATACTTCAGCACGCGTAAATTATTAACAGGATGAATATCGCAAGCAATGGCAAAGCTTAAGTTTCTTATTTGCGACTTTTGCCACGCAGTCCCTGTAATTAATGGCGATTGCGGATAAGTTTCATCTAGCCACTCAAGTATTGCAAGCGATTGTGCTAAAACACCATCATTGGTTTCAAGTGCCGGTAGTAAGCCTTGCGGATTAGTCGCTAAGTATTCTTTCCCAAGCTGCTCCGATTTTAAAAGGTTAACAATAGCAAGTTCATGATCGATTGCTTTTAAGTTAAGCGCTATACGCACTCTATAAGCCGCTGATGAGCGAAAGTAGCTGTATAATTTCATAATTAATCCTGTGAACCTGTAAATTGTTTTTTAATTGTGCGCCAGCAATCGGTGTAATTTGGTTGGCGCTCTTTACCTTCTAATGCATATTTTGTCGGTGAAATTATATAGCGCGACTCAAACATAAAGGCCAATGTGTTTTCATATTTTTGTGGTGTAAGCTCAGCGTTTGAGGCTTTATCAAATACGTCGGCTTCAGGTCCATGTGGCGACATACAATTGTGTAAACTTGCGCCACCAGGTACAAAACCATGCTCTTTTGCATCATACACACCTTCAATTAAGCCCATAAATTCACTCATAATATTGCGGTGATAATACGGCGGGCGAAATGTATTTTCGGCTACCATCCAACGCGGTGGAAATATCACAAAATCGACATTTGCCATACCCTCAGTAGCAGAAGGAGAGGTTAGTACAGTGAATATAGAAGGATCAGGGTGATCAAAGCTCACTGTATTTATTACATTGAAACGCGATAAGTCGTATTTATAGGGCGCACTATTACCCGTCCATGCAACCACATCAAAAGGAGAGTGCTTAATTTCACAGCTAAATAAATTACCGTTAAATTTAGAAACAAGCTCAAAGTCACCTTCTTTATCTTCAAAGGCCGCTACAGGGTATTGAAAGTCTCTGTCGTTGGCATAACCGTTTGCACCAACAGGTCCTCGCTCTGCAAGCTCTAACGCATGGCCATAATTTTCACAAATATAACCACGGGCTGTATTATCAATTAAATCAACAGAGAACTTAATTCCTCTGGGAACTACAGCAATTTCACCTGGTTTAATGCTTAACTTACCGCACTCGGTGTGAATTAATAACTCACCTTGCTGAGGGACAAACAACATTTCGCCATCGGCATTGCAAAAGTAACGCCCTTGCATTGACTGATTAGCGACATATACATGAATGCCAATACCAGATTGCCCATTAGCACTGCCATTAGCAGCCATCGTTACTAACCCATCAATAAAATCAGTAGGCTGTGAAGGCATATCAATAGGATTCCAACGTAGCATTGTTGGTGGTGTTACGGCTTCAGTGATTGGGGCTGTTCTTATTAGGCCGTTATCAATTGCTTGGTAATCACCTTGCACTACAGACGGACGAAGGCGGTAAAACCAAGTGCGACGATTTGAAGCGCGAGGAGCCGTAAATGCAGTCGAACTAAATTGCTCCGTGTATAAATCGTATTTAACTTTTTGTGGGCTAAATTGTCCTATTGGCAGTGCACCGGGTAGCGCTTGTGTTTCAAATTCATTACCAAAACCGGTCATATAACTTAATTGTGTTGCCATTACTGACTCCTGTGAGAGGGGTTGGTTTAATATTATTTTTATTTCAGTTAAGATACTCTCAAGTGAGACTAATATCAAATGTGCAACTACGCATCCGTGTAAATATTAATGAACACCAAAGTAAGCCTTATAAAGCTGGGATAACTAAAAATGAAAATTGATTTAGCAACGTTTTTACCTTATCAATTAACGAATGTAGCAACACGTGTAAGTAATGACTTTGCCGAGGTTTATCAAACTAAATACGGTTTAAATATTCCCCAGTGGCGAATACTTGCTAATTTAGCGCAGTATGGTCAGAGCAACGCAAAGGATTTATGCACGCAAGCAAATATGGACAAGTCGACAGTGTCGCGTGCGGTAAAAGTTTTAATAGATAAAGGTTTAGTGAAAAGTGAGTTAAATGCACAAGACAAACGCGCGGCCTTACTTGTACTGAGTAAAGTAGGTCAAAGCTTATATGAGCAAATAGCACCCGATGCACTTAATTGGGAAAAACAATTACTGAGCACTTTGACCAATGAAGAATACGAAGTGTTAGTGGGTATTTTTGAAAAGTTAAATAACAAATTAAAGGCATAAAAAAGCCCACCAAAGTGGGCTTTTAAATGATGTTTTAGGTTACAGTTCTAAATTAGAAAGTGTAACGAACACCTACACGCATTTGCCAGACAGATGCATCTGATTGCACTGATGTATTTGCATTATTCGCATTAAAGTCAGAGTAAACGTAACGACCCTGATCATCAAGTGATGTTGAAATCATGCTAGCGCCTACGAAAGGACCTTTCTTAAGTACGCCCCAATCGTCGTTTAACAGGTTAGTAAGGTTATCAATTACGAAGAATGCTTCACCTTTGTGACCTTCCATAAAGCCTGGAAGCTCTTGAGTTAACTTAAAGTTAAACTTAACAAACCAATCAGAGTTTTCTGCGTTACGGCTAGTAATTTGACCACGCTCTAAACCATTTGATGCAATAAATTCATTGAATTCATTGATATCAGCAGCACTCATGTTGTAAACAACGTTAGGATCGTTTTCAAGTGGAACATACAATAGCTGGCGGTTACCATTCCAGTTTGCATCGCCCCATACATTTTCGTCACTGCCATCAAATGTGTAGCTGTATGGTAAGCCTTTATATGCTTCACCAAATAGGTTAAAGCGAGTAGCAAACCCATCAACAAACTCATGAGTATAACCAAGAGTCATAGTAAAACGATGTGGAATTTCGTAATCAGATGAAGCAACACCTGGGTTACCTGGATCTGTAAGAGCGATATTACCGTAGTTTGAACCAGCAACAGAGCTTGTCATTGGGTTAACATCATCAGAATCTGTGTATGCATAACCAAAGTTAACGCTCACACCATTATCAAACATCTTGCTAACAGCTAATGAGATAACAGATGAATCACCGCTATCACCGCTAACATTTGTTAGTAAGTATTCGTTTTTACGACCTTCAATTGATTCGTATATAGGACGACCATCAAATGTAGTTTCGCCAGAATCTTGAAGTGCGATGTCACGCATTAATGCAGCATCTTTTTTCTTTGAATATAAGTAATCAAGTGAAATTACATATTCATTTTCTGTTGTATATGTCGCACCAAGTGAGTATTTCCACTCTGATGGAATTTCAAAGTCTGGGTCAACAGCGTTTGCAACTGAATCGCCTGAGCCGATTACAGTGTCAGCTACTGCATCAAATTGAGACTGAGGTACTTCAAATCCTGGAGTACCATTATTTACATTAGGTGTTGCGAACAAGTCGATAGCACCAAACTGGTTTGCACTAATATTAGTAATGCCGTCGTTTGAGTAAGAGTTAGATAACCAAACATTAGGGTTACCGCCTGAGAACAAGCCAACGCCTGCGCGTACTTCAAGTGCATCTGTAGCGTACCATTGGAAGCCTACACGTGGTTGAATTAAATCAATACCATCAAATGTACTTTGGTTACTGTAGCCATAGCGGTCAGTAAAGTTTTGATTTAAGTTAGGTACATCATCACTTGTGTATTTGTCGTAACGTAGACCAAATGTGATGTTTGCATCTAAATCAGTGAATGAATACTCGTCTTGCACGTAAAATGTATGCTGAGCGTACGAAAAGCTTGCTGCTGCATCGTTTGGATCATTTGTAGCAGCTGCATTATTGTAGAAAATTGCACTTGCAATACCGTTTTCAAAATCATCAACATTGTTGAAACGGTATTCACCCTCAGTATGCTGAACGAATAAGTTAAATACATCTAACTCTTCAAACTCGTAACCAGCAGTAATTGTGTGCTGATCTAGGTAGTAAGTACCTGCAACTTTAAATGTAGTTGTATCGTAATCTAAGTCATTTGATTGACGTGAATCATCTGGACCAATATAAACTGTACCACCATCTTCGGTACGAATTTGCATTTCACCAAAGCTGCTTGCTGCATCTAATGATTGTACTGTTGCATCTAGCTCAGACTTACCAATACGAACTTCAGTTGAGAAGTCATCTGACCAATCAGAGTAAACAGATGCAATGATTGAAGTGAATTCTGCACTTTGGTCATAAAAGTGGTTAGATAGTGATACACGGCTAGACCCAGTATCAGACTGTGAAACAGTATTACCATCGTTGTAGTTATAGATTAAGTTTGCACGGTGATCTTCGTTGATGTTCCAATCTAGTTTAACTAAGATTTTTTCATCTTCAACAGGCATACTTGAAGGCATTCCGCCTACATCGTAACCATATACAGTTTGAGCAACGCTTGTGATACGCGAGATATCATCAGCAGTTACACTGCCGCTGCTTAAACCATCGTAGTTAAACTGTTGAACACCTTCAAGTTTTTCATATGAAGTGAATAAAAATAGTTTATCTTCAATTAGTGGAAGACCTACGTTGAAGCCGTAACGTTTTTCAGTATAGTTACCGTTATCAACGTCATCACCTTCAATTTTATCACCCTTGAAAGAGTCACTAGTGTAATCGTAGAAAACAGCGCCATGAACATCATTGCCGCCAGATTTGGTTACAGCGTTGATGTTACACGATGTAAAACCACCGTATTGAACGTCAAACGGTGCAAGTTCAGCTGAAACTTGTTCAATTGAATCAAAAGAGAAAGGGGCGCGAATAGTAGGGTAACCATTTGAGCTTAAGCCGAAGTTATCGTTCATACGAACGCCGTCTAGCGTTAAGCTATTGTAGCGAGGGTTACCACCACCACAGTTAATTGAACCACGGCTATCATCAATTGTGATACGTGGGTCGATACGGATAATGTCTTTTAAATCACGGTTAATAGCTGGTGTATTTTCAAGATCAGTTAGCGTAAATGTAGACGCCGGACCAGTACCACCAGACATAGCGCTAATTGGCGCGCCAGAAACTACAATTTGTTCCATGCTTGATTGTGACTCAAGAGAAACGTTTACTGGATAATCGTTACCAATATTAAGAATAATGTTATTGAATTCTTGGTCTGCATATACATCTGAATCAACAATTACTTTATAAGGACCGCCAACTCGCAGGCCTTTAGCTGTAAAATAACCAGCGTCATTTACTTCAGTTGTTTTTACTGATCCAGAAGGTACGTGTAAAATTGTTACTTTAGTGCCGGCTGCTGGGTTGCCGTTAGGCCCCATTACTTGACCTTTAATTGCAGAGGTCGTTTCGTTAGCCATTGCAGCGCCACTTACACCAACACATGCTGCAATAGCAAGTGAAAGAGCTGTTTTGCGTAATTGAGTTTTCATTTAATTTTCCCGTGTAGTTATTAATTAAATTTTTATATTTTTATTTTAAAATTTTTCAAAATAAACAGTTAAAGTTCATTTATTCAAAATCCGTTACTAGTGTACCTTATTTATTCGTTACAAATAAAATACAACTGCAATATATTTTTAATAAATAGTACTATTTTTGTCTATTTGAGTGTTTTTTTGAGCAATAACTCTATATCGGGGTATATATTACGTGGGCTTTATGACAAACATGTGAAATTGGGGTGTGAAAAACAAAAAACCCATTACAAATTTGCAATGGGTTTTGTTAACAATTAACTTAATGTGTTATTACTTACCTATTAAGGCTTAAAACTTGTAGCTAATACCAACTTTAGCCTGCCAAGCTGATGACGATGAATTGATTTGTGAGTAATTACGCACATCTGCACCGCCAAAGCTGTTGTCTATTTTATATCTGCCTTGGTCATCAAGGCCACCAAAGTCATAAATAGTTTGGTTAGAGTAACCTAAGCGTTTTTCTACACCCCAGTCGCTGTTTAGAAGGTTTGCGAAATTATCAATCATTAGATAAACCTCACCAGTGTGACCTTCAGCAAAGCCTGGTATTTCTTGCTTAATGCTAACGTCCATCGTAGTAACCCAAGGTTGAGTTGCTGTATTTTTACCTAAAATACCACCACGCTGAGATATACCAGCACGCTCTAGTAATGGTTCTAACTCAGCCCAAGTCATACCTGATTCATCCCAGTTTACATTTGGATCATCAGCACCTGTAGGTATATATGGTAAGTAAGCACCATTACTGAAGAAACTACTCGTATCACCCAAATCACTGTCTTTATACATGTTCATTGTATAACTAAATGGACGACCTGAACGACGTTCAAAATACACGTTAAACTTAGTCGCATACCCTTCAAAAAACTCTGTGTTATATGCTAAGTTGATTTTAAAGCTGTGCTCAACTTCGTAAAAACCACGTGCTGCAATATCTTCATTACGATTTACTGTAATATTATGCTTGTAGTTACCTTCCGCTTGAGAAGCTGAACCGGCTGATGACTCGGTAACATCCTGGTGAGCATAGCTTGCCGATACAAACAGGCCATTATCCCACTGTTTAGCAATACCTGTTGAAATAATAATTGAACGTCCATCATCAGATGAATTCGTCATTTCTATGTCAGCGTTATCAGCTAAAGAGCCACTATAAATAGTTTCATTTATGACGCGTTCACCATCAGCTGCAACACCGATTGGGTTAATAGATGTATTATGCCATACCGCCTCATTCTCTTTTTTATGATAAGCAATCTCTGCTTGCCATTTAAAGCCATCACCTAATAGTTCAGAATCAAACTCATATTCAAAACCAATTTGGGTGCGAATGCTTGAAGGCAATTTAAAATCAGGGTCGATATAAGCAACGCTACCAGCACCTTGTTCTAATGAGTTTTTAATTTCATCAGGCACCTGAGTAATATCGGCAGTGTTATTTGCATAGTAGTCGTTAATTACATCGTTAGGAGCAGATACTAATGTAATACCATCGCTTTGGAATGAGTTGTTATACCAAACATTTGGAATACCACCTTGGAAGCGACCAATACCACCGTTAATAGTAAGGGCTTCTGTTACGTAGTATTTAAAGCCAACGCGAGGAAGTATAATGTCTAGACCATCTAGATTTTCTTGGTTAGTAAAGCCATACGTATTCGCAAAATTTTCATTTAGAGTTGGTTTATCATCTGATGATAAACGTTCATAACGAACACCTGCTGTAACTTCTAAATCGTCACCTACATAAAAAGTGTCTTCAATGTAGAGTGCTAGTTGGTTACGTCTTACATCATATGCTGTATCAGCTGAATCATTAGTGTAAGCATTCTGATAAGAGAAATCATAAGAACCAATTTCACGGTTTTCAAAATTTTCTAAGCTATCAAACTTCCACGTGCCAAGAGAGTTTTCAGCAAATAAGTTATATAAACGAAGTGACTCATATTGAGCACCAAAGTTTATTTCATGCTCATCCATTAAATAGGTAGCATCGAGTGTGAAAGTTAAATTTTGCGTTTCAGAGCGGTTAGCATGACGATATTGATCTGTACCAAAGTTGTAAGAAGGGCCATTTCGACCATCTTCATCAACTGAAATACTACCTAGGTTTGAGCGAGTTGCGCTATCAGAGGTAACATCTTTATATGACACACCAATTTCAGTAGAAAAATCTTCAGTCCAATCAGAGTAAAGCTTTGTTGAAAAGTTATTGAACTTCGTTACGTAGGCGTAGGTGTTCGATGTTAGTACAATATTATCGCCACCGGTGCTAGTGTTACGCTCATCTTGATCGTCTTGCCATTGGTAAGTAAAATCTAAACGATGGTCATCACTTGCGTTCCAGCTTAGCTTAACTAACAGGTTTTTATTTGTATCTTCTGGCGCACCTGCTAATGAATCAGTCAAGCCATATTCATTATTTAAAATAGAAATGAAACGGTTATAGTTAGCTTCTGAAGTATTAAATTCGTTGGCTGCACCAGAGCCGTCAAAGCCGTAATCAAGATCTAATTCGCTTGACCATTCTGAATAGTTAACGAAATAAAACAGTTCGTCTTTAACAATTGCGCCACCAACGTTAAAACCAAATCTTTCTTCAGTTTTAATCGGCTCTACTTTATTTGTAGAATAAGTTTTATGACCTAGCTCATCAAGGTCATCTTCTTGAACAATGCTATCGACATCACCAGCTATCTCTGGAGTAGAGATCTCATAAAAACCAGAGAACTTAAACTCATTTGTACCAGATTTTGTTACTGCATTAATAGTACCGCCACCAAAGTTACCTTTAGAAGCTGAGAAAGGAGATACATCAACAGAAACTTGTTCAATAGCATCAAGTGCTACAGGAGGCTGAGAAGTAGGGTAGCCACCAAAGTTCAAGCCAAAGTCATCATTTTGACCAATACCGTCAACAGTTAAACCGTTGGTACGGGGGTTACTACCTGCAAACGTTAGCTCGCCATTACCATTAATACTGGCAAGTGGGTTTAAGCGCGCAATATCTTTAATGTCGCGGTTAAAGCTTGGCATATTTTCAATAGTATCAGAACCAAATGAGCTGCTTGAGCCACCAGATTGCTGAACGATTTTATAACCAGACACTTCAATCTTTTCGATGTTTAACGGAGCAAGCTGCGAGCTTAAACGGTAAGTTTCACCAAGGTTCAAGTAGATATTTTCAACAGTGGTATCGTTAAACGTATCAGAATCAATGATAACCATGTAAGGACCACCTACACGTAAGCCATTAGCGATAAACGTACCACTTTCGTTTGTAGTTAGCTCGCTAATAGTTCCCGTTGGTTGGTGAACTACTTTAATTTTAACGTTTGCAGCACTGCCACCTGAAGGCGTTGTAATTTTACCACGCATTGCAGATGAAGTATCAGCAGCCATTGCGCTTGTAGAAACACCTAGAGCTAAAATTACCGCTCCAGTTAATTTCGAAAGGCGAAGCTTAGTCATAATGTTGATTTCCCGTGTGTAGGTTATATAAATTTAATACTGTTTATTTGTCAGTCGTCATTTTTAGTGCCGTTTCTAACTCTTTTGCAGAAGGGTCAAATAAGGCGTTCAATAGTCCAGCTAGTCGAATACCCGCTTGTTGTAGGCGTGTTTTAACAATTGGAGTGTTGTTATAAATGTAGCTGTACCCAACTTCGTCGTTGGTGTACTTATAAATTTTTGTTGCTAAATTGTGTGATTCTTCAACCCAAGTTTTAGGTGAGCTTTGTAAATACTCAGCAATTAACTCGCTGTTATTTGTATCAATAAATTGAGCGTATTCAGTAAACGACAAGTTCTCGTTCTCAACTAACTTTGTATCCCAAAGGCTGTGAAGATTTGTTTCTTCGTTAAAAAATGAAACCTTAATACGGTTACCACCTCTGTCTTCACCTCGACCGGCATGAAATGGCTGATGGCTATCGCCTACTAAATGCACTAAAAAACGCAAACTGAACTGCTTAGCATCTAAGGTGCTATTTTTATCAGTGAGTGTTTGCATGGAATAGTGAATGCCTTCTAGGATATTACTTACAGATTCTTTGTTTTTAGTGTGATCGTGATTGAAGCTGAAAGATTTTCCTGGTGCTGCATTAATATAATGCCAACGAGATGATTGCTTTTGCCAAAAGTCGCCAGGAGCAGAGCGCATTTCATCAGGCCACGTTGATATTTGCGCAAGTGACTCACCATCTAAATAAGGTTTAATTGCTGCTTTAGTTGTTTCGCTTATATGAGATTGTGCAATCTGCCCTACAATACGGTGGCCATTTTGACCCCAAGCGTGTGAGTTAGTGCTTGTGAATATCGCACTAATCAAAAGCGCAGAAGATATCGAGTACTTTATATTGTTATGCATTAAAACTTCCTAAATGAATATTTCATGGGGTTGCTATAAGCTAATGCGGTCAATTGTCCTCATTTTTAATGTTGATAGGAAGGACTTATTAAAATTCATAGTTTCTTATTAAATTACTTTTAAAATCAGTATCTTATATTTAACAGGTAAAATTACTTGTTGTAATGGGTAAGCGAAATTGTTCAAATACACTATATCGTCTATTTTTGGGTGGCATTGCTTTGAATTATAAAAATATTGTGTTGCACAAAATGTTAATTGTTACATTTTTGTTTCTATTATTGGTCGTTACGTGGGTTTGCGGTCAAGTTAGTGTATACAATGATGATTTACATTTTCCGGTTATGATCGAAACCTCAACAGAGTGTCAAACAACTGCTACAAGTAATAAAGGCCAATTAATTGTTTTTACACAATCAAAAAAAATAGCCAAATTATTAACACAAAAGTTATGCTCTGATAACGTAGTAGCTAAGCAATATGGCTCTGTAAAAGGGTATTGGGGGTATAGAACGGCAGACAGCTTTGAGTTTGTGGGTAAAGGAATTGCTGACTTAATTTTGGCTAAAAACAATATTATGGCAGCCTTTAAAGCAGAGTCGACATATAACTACCAGCCCGTTGTTGGTTTTTCTGACTACACGGCTTTTTTTATATCTTCTAAAGAAAAACCTCGAGTCACTAAACAATATTTTTTAGATAAACGCATAGGTTTGCTTGATTATCCTACCAGCCGATCAGGGCATATTTTACCAAAGCAAATGTTTAAAGAACTGGATATAAATTTAGCTAATTTGAAAATCACTTATGCTAGTTCTCATAACGAATTACGCGATTTACTCGCCGACGGAAAAGTAGATATTATTGCTTCGTTTTGGAAAGAGAGTGACGAAAAACGTTTTTCAAAAAACTATATTACGCCTTTGAGTAATAATATTACTGGAACAAGATGGTATTTAAAAATGCAGCAAAACAATACTGATTTATTATGTGCAGTACAGGCAAATTTGCTTGATATGTCTAAAGATCAAAGTTTGCATTATTATCAAAATGCACAATCGTTTTGGAGTTGCGGTACTAGCTCAGTAAACTTAAAAGAGGAAGTTAGTGATGAGTAAATATAAACAACTACTTGTTTTACTATGCTTATTTTTAACTTTATCTTCTGTGTTTTATATTTCTGTAATTCAAAAAAGCCAGCAAGTGACTAAACAAAAAATAACGCAGATAGAAAGGCAAATAGCACTCGACTTACCCTTACTTGATTTATCAAATGAGCTGCTAAAGCATTCAGGGAATAAAGATGCGGTTAATAGCTACATTAAAACCTTAAACAGCTACATTAATTCGAATGATCTTAAAGTTGTTACTATTGCACCAAAAGGCGAAATACTAGCACCTGTAAACTTACACCAAATAACACGTAGTTTGAGCACTAATAACGGACCTGTATTAGTTGTATTTAACGTTCAGCAAACCCACTTTACAGTGAGCCATCTTATTTACTATTTTATATTTTTAGTATTAAGTGTGTTGATTAGTTTTTGGGTAAAGTTTGCGTTTATCAGACAAAGCAATAAGCAGTCTAATAATGCACAGCATCAATCAATTACAGAGCCTACGCCGCTGATACTTATAGTTGATCTTAACGATAAAACACTATCAAGTAGTTGTAATGCAGAGCAAAAAGTGGGTTTAGCCAATAAGCCATTATGCTTTTATTTAGCACTTGTAGAGTATTGTACAAATAACGATGATGTAGCGCTTAGCCATAACAAAGATGTACCAGAGGAGCTTCTAGAGCTCGCTAACAAGTATTTTTATAGGTTGGTCGAACTTGGTCATACAGTTAGAAAAAGGCCTAACTTTAATAATAGCCTAGAAAAAACGTTGAGCGAAATACGTGCGGCATTAGATGAGGTACTTAGCGAGTGTCCTGAAGAAAAAGAGCTATATTATCCACCTAAAGCTTTTGGAGAAGGCTCTCGTTCTCGTTTGCATAGTTATGGGCTGGCAAATATTAAAAAAGGTAATATTGAAATAAAAGGAAAGTAACTAAATTACTTTCCTTTTATTCTTAGAGGTTATTTAGGGGTAAATTCAGCCGCTTTGAGAGGGCTATTTTTTGAAATAAAGTCTTGAAGTGCTTTATCATCTGTTTCGTCTGTACTTACAAAGCCTTTTTTATTTGTAAGTGCAGGATAACCATCACCGCCTGATGCGTTATAGCTATTTAGACTCATTCTGTATGTTTTATTTTTATCAAGCGGTTCGCCATTGATCAAAACATTAACCAACTGATTATTTTTACGCTCAAACGATATTTTATGGTATTGCAAATAAGCACCAGCATCCGGTGGGAAGCTCGTTACTGTATTTAAGTAATCCCATAAATCACTGCCTTGCCAATCCATATAAGTAATGCGGTTTTTAAAAGGATGTACTTTTAAAATATCTTTATAGCTTACTTTACCAGCCTCTATTGAGCTGCGAATACCACCGCCACTTATTAATCCAAAGTCTGCATTTACTACATCCATTTGAGCTTGAATAATTACACGTGCAAGGTTTGTTTGTTGGTAACGAACTTTGTTTCTGTCACCTTCTAAGCGAGCATCTACTTCACCAATGGTACCTTCAATTTGTTTAGCGCCTTTAGCTTGGTATACCGCTAAATAAGATTCAAGTTTAGGGTCTGGTTTAATGTACTCGTTTGCTAATACTGCTTTAGTAGAGCCATCAGCTTGAACTTTATCTACATACAAATTAACAGGCATAAGTTTGTAGTCTAATAACGTTAATTTTCCGTTTTCAAGCTTAAACTCAGCTTTACCAACATACTTACCCCATTCATGGGCTTGCATAATGTAAGTACCGTTTTGCTGGTCTGGTTTACAGGCAAGGCCAGGTTTAAAGTTATCGTCATTTACATTTGTATCACTCATACACACAGGTTCTTGTGAGTGACCGCCAATGATCATATCAAGTGTGTTTGCTGGAAGTGAGCGAGCAAGTGTTACATCACCTGGTGCATTAATGCCAAAGCTAGCATCAACATAATGACCCATATGAGTCAGCGCAATGGTAATGTCAGGGTTATACTTAGCTTTTATTTCTTTAGCTAGTTTTGCGGTAACGTCAACAGGGTCTTTAAACTCTAAGTGGCCAATATACTGAGGATTACCAATTTTAGCTGTGTCTGTTGTTGTTAATCCAATAACAGCAATAGTTAAGCCATTTTTTTTGAATATTTTATAGCTATCAAACGCATGTTCGCCTGATTCTTTTTCAAATATATTGGCTGATAGAAAAGGAAAGTTCACCCATTTTTGTTGTTGCTTCAATACATCAATAGGGTTATCGAATTCGTGATTACCTAATGCCATTGCATCATAACCAATCAGCGACATACCTTTAAAGTCAGGTTCTGCTTTTTGTAAATCTGACTCAGGAATACCGGTATTAATGTCACCACCAGAGAGAAGTAAAACGGCATGACCTTGCTTTTGGGCATCATTACGTAAAGAGTCAATTAACGTTTTGCGAGCGGCCATACCGTATTCGCCTTTTTCGTTTTGCCAAAAACGGCCGTGATTATCATTAGTATGAAGAACAGTTAAATATTCAGTAGGAGTAATGTTAGAGGTTGATTCAGGAGCAGGAGATGTACATCCAAGTACACTAAAAATAATCGAAAATAAAATAATTATACGCATAAAATACCTATGGATTAAGGTCTACTTAATTTATCAAGCGGGTAGTTTAAACTAGTTTTATGCTAAAAAAACGTACTTATTGACATTTTATTTAGAAGGTACAGTTAATCGATTTGTGGCGGCACTTTCGCGACGCTTTAACTCTGCATCCGCATATTCCCGCTTAGTATGGTTTATACCTACCATCCACGTTAAAAAGCTCGCCGGTAGTTTTGTGTATGGTTCACCTTTGTGTAAACCAAAGTCGCAAATTGTTTGTTTAGTATGTGGCATTGTTAGATCCTGTTGTTTGTGTTTTTTTAAGGTAACAAATAAGTGACCACACTTTTAAGATGATTTAATTTTAAATAGTTAGATTTATATAGCAAAAAAGAATATAAATAATGACATATGTAATTAATTTGTTATCAACACGGTCTTAATTGTATCAACTCACACTTTAGAATCGATTTTAGTCGCCGATGGCATTAATGTGTTAACGCTTTAACTAATTATTTAAAAAATATAACAACAGGAATAAAACATGAAAAAACTTTTACTTGGCTCAGCACTTGCTGCAGCAAGTTTTACAAGCACCGCTACTATAGTTGAAATGAACACGAGCCAAGGTGTCATAGAAATTAACCTGTTTGATCAACAAACCCCCAAAACAGTCGCAAATTTTTTAAGTTACGTTCAAGACGATTCATATAACGAAACAGTAATTCACCGCTCTGTTAGTAACTTTGTTATTCAAGGTGGTGGATTTACATTTTCTGATTCGCTAGATGCGATTACTACAAAGCCTGCTGTAGAAAATGAGCCCGTTTTTTCTAATGTTAAGGGTACCATTGCGATGGCTAAATTATCGGGTGATGCTAATAGCGCAACAAGTCAGTGGTTTTTTAATATTACAGACAATAGTGCAGCACTTGATACGCAAAATGGTGGCTTTACTGTGTTTGGACAAATTACTGCAGCAAGCCAATCAACTTTAGATAAAATTGCAGCGTTAGTACACTGTGGTGAAACACCCGTGGTTGATATTACTGCTGAGCAATGTGCAAGTACTGATGTAACAATTAGTAGTGCTAACTTAGTGACTATTCAAAATGTGGCGGTAATGGATGATGATCCTAATTCAGCAGCAGGCCTTACTGTCACTGAAAATACGTTAATTGATTCTGACACATCAACAGGTTCTAGTAGCAGTTCTGGCGGCGGGTTAATTTGGCTTTTAGGTGCTTTTTTACTTGCGGTACCTCGTTTAAAACGTGCTAAATAATTAAAATTAACGGTAATGTGGATGGCCTAAACCAGCCGTCCACATTACTATTATTAAACTTTGCTGTTTAAAATAGTACTCGCCAAACCATTGCTAGCCAAATTGAAAACACACAAATACAACCCAGTAAAAACACTTTAAAGCGTGCGCGTACGTTATTTTCACCTAAATGAATAACACTGTGCACAATACGTGTTGCTACAAATAAACAGGCCAGTATTGCCACAAGTGTACTGGCGCTATTTAGTTGCAGTGCAAGTAAACACCCCGCGTAAAAAAGCACAGGTATTTCAAACTGATTTGAAAAGTTTCTATCTGCCACCCTAATAGTGTCGCCAGCCTTATCTAATTGCATTGTTTTAAAATCACTTAAATCTAGTTGTTTGTTTTTAGCTGCGGCAAAGCGCCTTTTACCCATAATGAGCATGACAACCAGTGAAAGCGTAACTTGTGCAAACATGGCAAGTATGATGATTTTTTCCATTGTTTTTCCTTATTATTATTTAGAATTTGCGTATTTTTTGATATTGAAAGATTTTTAATCTCGCAAGGTTGGCAGACTCCCAACTAATATCCGATTATGAAGACATTTTTCACAATGTGTTACACAAAATAGCGTTATTTTGTAGAAAGTTATTAATTGAAAATGTTAGTTTAGCTTAACTATATTGCTTTGAATTGGCGCACGCTATTTTGCGCAATACTTTTTAATGGAAAACAAAAATGAAAAAGATTATTGGTTTTAGTGCTATCGCACTTGCAGTTTTAAGTGGTTGTTCAAATACGGCTTCGGTTTCAGTGGCGCCTCAGGCCTCTTTACTATCAGATACGTTAGTCGTTAGTCCTAACGATAACCGTGAATATAAAACACTTAAGCTGGCAAACGACATTGAAGTTATTTTAGTGTCAGATCCAGGTGCTGAAAAATCAGCAGCGGCGCTCAGCGTTGGTGTTGGTTTACTGCACGATCCAATGTCGCAACAAGGTATGGCGCATTATTTAGAGCACATGCTGTTTTTAGGCACAGATCGCTACCCAGACACAAAAGGGTATTCTGATTTTATGACCAAAAATGGTGGCGCGCACAATGCTTACACGTGGCTCGATATTACTAATTACATGTTTAAAATTAATAACGACGCGTTTGATGAAGGGCTAGACCGTTTTGCTGACTTTTTCAAAGCGCCTAAGTTATACCCAGAATACACAGACAAAGAAAAAAATGCAGTAAACGCAGAGTGGTCAATGCGCCGCGAAATGGACTTTTTTGGACAATTTAAACTCGCGCGTAAAATGATGGGCGATCACCCAGCTAATCGCTTTTTAATTGGTAACCTAGAAACCCTTGGTGATAAAGAAAACAGTTCACTTCATAAAGAAACGGTTGATTTTTATAATAAATACTACTCTTCAAATATTATGAAAGTTGCGCTTATTTCTAATTTACCTATTGCTGAAATGGAGCAAAAAGCGCAAAAATACTTTGCTGACATAAAAAATAAAAATATCGAAAAACCAACAGTGACTGCAAAACTTGATTTTGATAACGCTGGCGGAAAACGCGTGTTTTATGCACCAAATGAAGATGTAAAACAGCTGCAACTTGATTTCACCATTGCTAATAATAATAGCGAATTTGCACTTAAACCAAACCGATTTGTAGCGTATTTACTAAGTAATGAAATGCAGGGCAGCCCAGCGCAACTTCTTCGTGATAAAGGATGGGTGTCTCAGCTTTCAGCTTCAGCTGCACCAAATCAATATGGCAACTATGGTTCGTTAAATGTAAATGTAGAGCTTACAGATGAAGGCATGAAAAATCGTGACGAAATAGTTGCGACTATTATGCAGTACATCGATTTAATTAAAAAAGAAGGCGTTGATAGCAAGTACTTCAACGAAATTCGTACTTCCCTTAATAACCAGTTTAAGTTTTTAGAAAAAGGTGATGAGTTTAATTATGTAAGCTCGCTTACGCAAAGCATGCAAGACTATCCGTTAAATCACGCTATTAATGCACCTTATTATTATGCAAAGTTTGACGCTGACGCTGTAAACAATGTACTTGAGCAGTTAAATGCCGACACCCTTCGTATTTGGTATGTATCGCAGCAAGAAGAGACAGACTCACAACTACACTTTTACGACGGTAAATACCGCATCAGTGACATTAGCGATGATGAAATTGCCAGCTGGAAAAAACCAAGCGAATTTAAGTTAGCACTACCAACAGTAAACAATTTATTGCCTGAAAATTTTGCAATAAAAACGCAAGCATTTAAAGAGCAAAAACACCCAGAACTTGCTTACGATAAAAATGGTGTAAAAGTATGGCGCCAAGCAAGTCAAAAATTTGCAGAGCAGCCAAAAGGGCTTGTTGAAGTTTATATAAATACTCAACCAGGTTTGAACGATATCAAAGCAGAAGTCCTTTATTCTGTTTGGGCTGATTTATATAATATTCAACAAAGTCAGTTAAGTACCGAAGCAGCAATCGCCGGTATGAGCGTAAGTTTAGCACCGAGTAATGGTCTTGTTTTATCTATGAGTGGTTTTACCGATAAGCAAGATGTATTGCTTAAACAAGCTTTAACCGGATTAAAAGCCGATGAAACAGCACAAGCATTTAGCCAAGCGGTAGATCGCTTTAAGCGTAATTTACTAAACCAGCAAAAGCAGTTTCCGTATGCACAAGCATTTGGCGAGTATTCAAAACTAACGCGTACAGGTGGCTTTGATACAGATGCGCTTATTAAAGCCGCTGACTCACTGAGTGTTGCCGACTTAGCACAATTAAAATCAGCTACGTTTGCACAAAACGATTTACGTGTATTTAGTTACGGTAACTACGATCAGCAAGATATAGACGCGATTGCAGACGAATTAAGTGCAACATTACCAAGTAATCATAAGCGCAGTGAATTTGCACGAAGCAAAGCGTGGTTGCCACAACCGGGCGAAACGCTGGTATTACAAAAAGATATCGATGTAGCCGATGTAGCGGTGGTCGATATGACCGTTCACCCTGTTGCGGGTTACAAACAAAAAGCAGAAGCAGCTGTATTACAAAGCCACTTTAGAACAGTTGCGTTTGATAAAATGCGTACTGAGGAGCAACTTGCATACGCAGTAGGTGCGTTAGCTCGCCCAATTGAAGATTACTCAGCAATTGGTTTGTATATTCAAACACCGGTTAAAGGACCAAAAGAAATACAAGCTCGTTTTGATAAATTTAAAAAAGAGTACGCAGTTGAACTTGATAACATGAGCGAAGAGACTTTTGAGCAGCTGAAAAACTCTACCCTTGTATCACTTAAAGAGCAGCCTAAAAACTTAAGTGACGAAATGAGCCCACTTATAAACGATTGGTACCGTGAAAACTTTACCTTTAATTCTAAGCAAAAGCTGATTGATGAAGTTGAAAAAGTAACGCTTGCAGATATAAAAGACTACTATAAGCAAACAATGCTTAACCCTAATGCTGCACGTTTAAATGTGCAATTACGCGGGACTAAGTTTATAGAAAGTGACTTTGCCGATTTACCAAATCAAACTAAAATCACAACGCTTGATGCCTATTACAATGGTATTAAACTACAAAAATAAGCTTTATTTATACAGCTAAAAATAAACCCCAATGTATTACTACATTGGGGTTTTTATTTATTCAGCTAATTTAAGCCATTATTAAAAAGCCTATAACAGCTAATGCCGCAGCAATTAGCGTGTAAGGCAATTGTGTAACGGCATGGCTCATTAAATTACAGCCAGAACCTTGCGCTGCGAGTACGGTTGAATCTGAGTAAAAACACGCTTGGCTACCAAAAGAGGAAGCCGATAATAGCGCCCCAATGACCAGTGGTATGTTTGCATCAACCGCATTAGCCAGTGGCATAACAATGGGAATTGATACAGCAAAAATACCCCAGCTAGACCCCGTTGCAAACGCTAAAATAGCCATTGAAATAAATACCACGGCTGGTAAGTATGCAGCGGTCATATAAGGGCTTAAGCTGCCAATAACAAACTGAGGCAAACCAATTAAGTCGCATACATCTTTAAATATAAACGCAGCTATAACAGTACCAATCGCGGGGATCATACTTTTAAAGCCATCAAGCATGCGCTCAATCATTTCACTTACACTCATTAATTTTTGTAGAGCATAAAAGGGGAGAGTGACCGCCATTGTTGCTAATAAGCCTTTGTATACGTCTATTTCAAAGTAAACAGTAAATGCAACCAGTAAAATAATCGGCACCAAAAAGTTACGTAATTTACCTTTAGGATCAGCATCTTCAAAGTTCTCTTCTACGGCTTTTACCGCATATTCATCCGCTGTTTGAACGTCATTGTATTGAGCAGGGTCGACTTGAGCTTGCTCAATTTGTGCCATTTGCTCTGCTTTTTTCATTGGACCAATCGCAGGAATAATACCCAGCACAACAAGTAAAACAACAAGCACTGCAAACCACGCATAAAACATATACGGTATGGCTTGGATATAAACTGCAATCCCTTTGCCTTCTTCAGCAATACCGTTATCTACAAGTAAGCCACCAAAAAAAACCGCCCAGGTAGATAAAGGGACAAGTACACAAATTGGTGCAGCAGTAGAGTCTACAACATAGGCAAGCATTTCACGGCTCACTTTAAATTTATCGGTAATGCGTTTCATGGTTTCACCCACGGTAAGCGCATTTAAGTAGTCATCAATAAAAATAACTACACCCAAACAAAAGGTCATAAACAAAGATGAGCGTTTACCTTTAGTGTATTTAAGGGCTAACTTGCCAAAAGCCGATGCGCCACCTGTGCGCACTAATAGCGCGATTAAAGCACCAAAGCCACCACATACAAGTATTAGCCAGCCGATGGTTTCGTCTGTCATCACTTTTAGCGATGTACTCGCAAAGTTAGTAAGTACTTGTGCAGGATCGGCGATAACTAAACCAACTAAAGCACCAATAAGTAAAGATAAAATAGGGCGGCGTAATACAACAGCCAATACAACTACCACCAACGGTGGTAGTAAACTTAACGCAGAAGGTTCAAGCATTTAAGTATTCACAAAATTAAAAGCATGTATAAAAATTAAAATAGTATTAATTTTTAAACTGCTTATACAAAACAAAGAAGATGATAAGTTTGTTGTAAAATCATCTTCCAAGTCACTGCTTTTGTACGCGAGGGAGGGACACATAAACAGTTATGTTAAATAGCGGCTTAAGTGAAACGCGTTGGCTTTGGCGCCAGACGGTGCAAGGAGTGCAAACCGCTATTGTTGTGCCTGTAAAAACATCGGCGCAAAAATAATCTGCTTTTTAATTTCAGTCAACAAAAAGTTACATGCAAAACAAAGTTTTTTAGAGGAGCTTATATTGAACGCTGTATTTAAAACAAATCGATTGTTGTTGCGCCATGCAAATGAGCTTGATGCAGCTATTTTACTTAAGCTAGTTAATCAAGCGAGCTTCATAGAGCATATTGGTGATAAAGCAATTTATACCCTTGATGATGCCAAGTCGTACATCAATCAGTCATTTATTGCTTCTCATGTACGCCAAGGCTTTGGGCCTTACATTATTACTTTGCATAATGCTGTAGTGGTTGGCGTTGTTGGGTTTTATAAACGCGCCGCGTTACTGCAACCTGATTTAGGTTTTGCACTTGTAAGCGGTTTTGAAAAAAAGGGTTATGTTTTTGAAGCGGCCAGCGCACTTTTGCAACATAAGCATGAATTTGGAATTACAAAACTGTGTGCAATAACATCACCAGATAATAGGGCATCGCAGAATGTGTTGTTAAAATTGGGTTTTAAAATAGAGGGCAAGGCGGTTATCAATGATGACAAAACCGCCGTGATTATATTGTCACTTAACGATTAAAGTCTTGCTTGTTCTATTTGTTTTGCAACATTTAGGTTTATATTTAGCCATGTTGCTTCAAGTGTCGAAACCAGGCCGTCATAGCCATCATCATCAATAGGCACTAGGTTTGAAAAATTATGAATACTTATAAGACGTCGGCCTGTTTCAGGGTGTGTGTAATATAAACGCCAAAGCCCAGAAATATCAGCGTTACCTTGCATATCGCCATTAAAGTGGTGAATTTCGTATTCAAGCTCATAAAATGTTTGTTGATCGAGTTCAGTAATGACCGGTAAGCCTTTTATTACCATCCAGTTGGGCATAGCATTAAAAAGTGTTTGCTGGGCTGTTGCAGTAAGCATTACATCCGGCGATTCGCCCCACAGGTTGTAATTTGCAGCATGAATTTGGTTGCTATCTATTTTCATCGCAATGCCCAAATTATTTAAAGCGCCTCTAAGTACAACAGTTTGTATTCTTAGTTGCGCATCTGTATCTGCAACGTTTCGAGACGATGCACCTATAGGCTGCTCAAACTGGTAATACTGTGTCGCAGTTTGTATTGACGAACTACAACCTGCCAATAGTAATAATAAACTTGCAGTTAAAAATAACGATTTCATTATTGCTTCCTTGGTTTTGGATCTGCTGGTAATGATTTATCAAAAATTAGCATATTAGGTTGTTCGTTTAATCCGCGAGTTAGAGGCTGTAGGCCCTCACTTAAACGTTTAAACTCTTTTAATGTTTGCTGTATTTGATGATGAAGTTCAGAACCGGCTTGGTAACTGGCCATGGTTTTATCAAATTGGCGCATAGTGACTTCAAACTGCTCCATGCTTTTTGTCATCTTTTCGAAATTACGGTTAAAGTCGCCAGGTAAGTTTTGTGTATCTTTTTGGCTTAGCAGCTCTCGCATTTCATTAGCAAGCGCTCGGTAATCGGTAAATGTAGCTTGCATTTGTGCCAAGCTATCTTCAACTTTTAAGTTATTTACCTTATTAAGTACGTCAGAAACTTGATCTGCTAATACAGTTATACCGCTAGAAATACTCGGAAAAACATCATACTGCACAAGTTTACCTAGGTGCGCTTCTGGCGCGTCGGGGTATATATCAAAATCTACATACACAGCACCCGTTAATAAATTACCAGGCTTTAACGAGGCGCGCATACCACTTTCAATCCAGCCCTTTAAACTGCCTTGCCAATACTCTTTTGCTGAAGCACTGTCATGATACAAGCGTCCGTATTCTACTTTTATAAGTACTGGAACCGCCGTATTATGATTTCTAAAGTGGGCAGGTTTACCGTCAATAATTACATTGGCAGGGGTTTCAACAACAGTACCTACACGCATACCTCTGTATTCGACAGGTGCACCTGTGCGTAGTCCTCGAACAGATTGTTCAAATTCAATTAAGTAGTAATCAAAATCATAAAAGCGCTCTTCTAACGCCTCTTTATAGCTTTGGCTTAATGAAAAGCTGTGCCCATCTTGTGCTATTTCACCCGGGGCCTGTTGTTCAGGTAAACCAACCGAAATACCGCCTTTTAATAGTTTACTCAAAGAGCCCGTATTAATATTGATACCATCGGCAGATAGGTCAATTTCAATTCCTGCGTTCACCCAAAATATTGAGTTCATGGTGATCAGATTTTGATAAGGGGCTTTAATAAATACGCCATACTTCATTGCTTGGTTTTCCCAATCAAAAGTGGCGGTTTCTATTTGCCCTATTTTATAATTTTTGAAGAATATACCGGTGCTTACATCAAGTACTTCAGCGTTGTAACTCATTAATTTAAAACGACCACCTTTCACATCTTTACCAATGAGGGCGGGTTCATCTTGTAACTTAAAACGCTCTTTTAGCTCTTTACTTTCACCTGGTGAAAACTCTAAATAAACACCAGACAATAACGTACTCATCCCGCTAATACCTGTTTCATCAATGCGTGGTTTTACGACCCAAATTTTGGCATCGTCAGTCAGTAGCTCGTTGTAATTTTTATCTATTTGCGCGCGAGCAATTACGCTGTCTTGCGTGTCGGATAGCCGAACATGATCAATTTGACCTATTTTTACACTGCGCACTTTTATTTCAGTTTTACCTGCAATAATGCCCTCTGCTTGTGGCATTTCGATAAAAATTGTAGGGCCTTTATTAGCTTGGTATTGGTATAACATCCACATGCCTACCAACAGCGCAATTGCCGGAATGATCCAGATAGCGGAAATTTTCGGTTCTTTTGTTATTTCGGCGGTTTCGGTCATGCTTTGTTCTCTGATTTTTTGTTTTTAGGGGAATCCCACAATAAGCGTGGGTCAAAGGCATGGGCAGCCATCATTTGGCATATTACCATAACTGTAAAAAATACAATGCCTAATCCTGGCGTTACTGACATTAAATTACCCAATTGAACTAAGGCCACTAAAATAGCAACCACAAATACATCTATCATCGACCATTTTCCAATAAACTCAGTCAGTTGATAAATTCGGGTGTAACTTTTTGTATGTTTATTGGCAGGCCTTGTGACCATAAAGCATAAAAAGCTCAATACAAATGCCTTAGCAAGCGGTACAACCACACTGGCTAAAAATATTATAGCGGCAATAGGGTAGGAGCCACTGTTCCAAAGAGTAATAACACCACCAATTAAAGTTGAAGGGGACTCATCCCCAAGGCTAGTGGTGTGCATAATAGGCAACACATTAGCTGGAATATAACAAACAACAGAGGTAATTAGCCAAGCTGCCGCTTTTTGTACGCTGTAAGGGTTTCTGACGTGTGTTTTTGTATGGCAACGCTGACAAATATTACCGGTACATAGTTGATGGCACACATGGCAGGCTTTAATATTTTCATCTATTGCACGTTTAGCATGCTCTGCGCCTTCAAGTACTTTTACAGGCTTTATTTGAGCCCATAAGCGCGGGCGATTTAAGTGAACAAGCGCAGCTATATATAAAATAACAAACCCCACATAAGCCCAAAAACTTGTACCGAAGCTAATATCAGCCAGCGACATGATTTTAACCATACTAACAAGTACGCCAATTAAAAATATTTCCGACATAATCCAAGGCTCTAACGCCAAAGTGAACTTCAGTAGGCGCCTTGCAATCCCCTCTGGTAATGTTTTTAAAAGGCCAAGATGTAAAGGAATTAAAATAAGAAGCAAACCCATGGGCAGGGCAATAATGCTCAAATCAATAAATAAGCCAAGTAGCTCACTATCATAATTAAATAAAATTCGAGCCGCGTCGGGCAGTGTAATAGTTTGAGTTATACCGCTACTACTAAATGAGATAAAAGGGTAAAACATACTGCTGAGCAGCATTAACAGTGCGCTAAAGCTTAGTGCAACTATGCGACTGTCGTGATTAACATCGGCTTCGCAAAGTTTATGGTGACAATGTGGGCATATCGCCATTTGTTTTGCGATTATGCGAGGTATATCTATGATCAGATCACAACAGGGGCAGACAGTTTGCAATTTAATACCAAGCAAGAAGAATATTTCTCCAATTTTGCTATATTTAATACATTAATACAACGCGTTCTGCCATCAAGCTGCTCGTTATATAAAGGAAGCGTGTGAAATATTATTTTTACTGCATATTAATGTGGCTCTTTATTTGCTCGCAAAATGCTGTGGCTATTAATAAAGAGCGAGAAGTAATTATCGCCGCGAGCGCATCAATTCCACCCTACGTTTTTGCAAAAACAGACTCGGGTATACACCTAGATTTAATTAAAGCCGCATTAAAGACTAATGGATTTGCCAATATTAATGTGCAATATGTGTCGAATAAACGCGCTGAGCATCAATTGCATAATAAAGGAGTGGATATACTTTTAAATTATGCTGGAGGAAGTAGTCCTGGTATTTACCCAAGTAAACCGGTACTTAGTTATGAAAATGTAGCCATAACACTCAAGCGAAATAAATATAATATTGATGAAATAGAAGGCATGTTTAATAAAAACGTTCTTGCTTTTCAAAATGCAACTGCATATCTGCCTTCTATATTTAAAAGTAATGTTAAACACTTTAGCTCATATCAAGAGGTTATTAATCAAAAAGCACAAATAGATAAGCTGTTAAAAGGTTGGGTGGATGTAATTGTGTTAGACAAGCGTATTCTTTACTATTACTACAATCAATATAAATCCCCCGAAGCTGTGCAAATTTACACTTTATTTCCTAAAGCAAAGCGACCTGCTTATTTTAATAACCTCTCTTTAGCTACTGAGTTTGATATTGGTTTGGCGCTCATCAAGCAAAACGGTACTTATAAAAGAATTGTTGATAAAGGCCAAACTAATTCATCAATCAAATAACGCCACTGTTTGGCGTGTAAGCGCTATTAGCTCACCGGATTGTGACCATATACAGCCATCTTCTAAACCATAGCCATCTTTTGAATGATGAGTGATTGCTTCAAAGCCAAGCCATTCGCCAGGTGATAAGTTTGGCTCTTGTACAAACTCTAAATACCACGACATGCTACTAGCTGGAGCGGGTTGTTTAAACATTTGTAATAACGTAGGTGGCCATGCATCTGTTAATGCAATTATGTGCGCTTCTGTTATTTGCTCTGGGGTGTGCTTAAAGCGCATCCAGCCACCTAAGTGAGAAGTTTCTGCGCTGCTAAATGGCATGGCACCTTGTTGAGGGCATAAATCAACATGTTGAAAAAATTCAGGCATCTGACCTTTAATAAAGGGTAATGTACGGCGCTCGTCTACCGGTTTTAACCCTAAAGATTTTGAAACAGGCACATTTACACCCGACTCTCTACTTTTAGCAAAACATGCTTGTACGATAACGCACACTTGTTCATTTTGAATGGCTTTGGCGAGTACTTGTGTACTGCTTTTACCTTGTCGTAATATTTCTACCGATAACGAAAAAGGAGTATCAGCTAGTAATGGTCCTACAAAATTTGTACTGAGTGAGAGTATGCGACGATCATTGGATACTTTTCCTCTGATTGCTTGGTACAACAGTGCGGCTGAGAGCCCACCAAAAGCAGTTCTGCCTTGGCACCAGTTTTCTGGAAATTGCATTGTGCTAGCTAATTGTTCGGTATTGTCTAAATTGCCAATTTTTGCAGCTTGGAGAAGTAATTGGTCAAAATGCATGAAGATATCCTTTTATAGTGCGATTTAATAAATTTATAACACAACCAAACTAGTCAGACCAGTAATTAAAAACGTCTCTGGCGGTGTAAAAATCACCATTCCTTACAATTATTAGGGTTATTTTGTAAATAAATCACAAAAAATGAATTTTTTTTCATTTTTACAGTTGAAATAAGTTTGGCGCATCCCTATTTACTATGTCATCGAACGTATTAACGAATATTGAAGTTGGAGAAGTTTCATGGGTAAAATTATTGGAATCGATTTAGGTACTACAAACTCTTGTGTTGCAGTACTTGATGGTGGCAAAGCACGTGTTATTGAAAACGCGGAAGGCGATCGCACAACCCCGTCTATTATTGCTTACACGCAAGACGGCGAAACATTAGTAGGTCAATCTGCTAAGCGTCAAGCGGTTACTAACCCGACAAACACATTATTTGCAATTAAGCGTTTAATTGGTCGTCGTTTTGAAGACGAAGAAGTACAACGCGATATCGGCATTATGCCGTTTAAAATCATCAAAGCTGATAACGGCGATGCATGGGTAGAAGCGGGTGGCGAAAAACGTGCTGCACCACAAATTTCTGCTGAAGTACTGAAAAAAATGAAGAAAACGGCAGAGGACTTCTTAGGTGAAGAAGTAACTGAAGCTGTAATCACAGTACCTGCATACTTTAACGATTCACAACGTCAAGCAACGAAAGATGCTGGCCGTATTGCGGGTCTTGAAGTTAAGCGTATTATCAATGAGCCAACTGCTGCGGCACTTGCTTACGGTATGGATAAAAACCGTGGCGAAAACATCGTTGCAGTATATGACTTAGGTGGCGGTACTTTCGATTTATCAATCATTGAAATTGATGAAGTTGAAGGCGAGCACACTTTTGAAGTACTTGCTACAAACGGTGATACTCACTTAGGTGGTGAAGATTTCGATAACCGTGTAATCAACTACCTAGTAGCTGAATTCAAGAAAGATCAAGGTTTAGACTTAAAAACAGATCCTCTTGCAATGCAACGTGTTAAAGAAGCTGCTGAAAAAGCAAAAATTGAACTGTCATCTGCACAATCTACTGAAGTAAACCTTCCGTATGTGACTGCTGATGCATCGGGTCCTAAGCACATGAACGTGAAATTAACACGTGCTAAGCTTGAATCACTAGTTGAAGATTTAGTAACTAAATCTCTAGAGCCACTTAAACGTGCACTTGCTGATGCTGATTTATCAGTAAGCGACATCAACGATATTATTCTTGTTGGTGGCCAAACACGTATGCCTTTAGTACAAAAAACAGTTGCTGATTTCTTCGGTAAAGAACCACGTAAAGACGTAAACCCTGATGAAGCAGTTGCAGTAGGCGCGGCGATTCAAGGTGGTGTACTTGCTGGTGACGTTAAAGATGTACTATTACTAGACGTTTCTCCATTATCTCTAGGTATTGAGACAATGGGCTCAGTAATGACTGCATTAATTGAGAAAAACACGACGATTCCTACTAAGAAATCGCAAACATTCTCAACAGCTGAAGATAACCAATCTGCTGTAACAATTCACGTGTTACAAGGTGAGCGTAAACGTTCAAGCGACAATAAATCTTTAGGTCAATTTAACCTAGAAGGTATTCGCCCAGCACAACGTGGTACACCGCAAATCGAAGTAACATTCGATGTTGATGCCGATGGTATCTTACATGTATCTGCGAAAGATAAAGATACAGGTAAAGAGCAAAAAATCACAATTCAAGCATCTTCAGGCTTAAGCGATGAAGAAGTTGAAAAAATGGTTCGTGATGCAGAAGCACATGCTGAAGACGATAAAAAGTTTGAAGAACTTGTAGCTGCTCGTAACCAAGCTGATGCTCTAGTACACGGTACTCGTAAGCAAATTGAAGAAGCTGGCGATGCATTACCAAGCGAAGACAAAGAAGCCATTGAAGCGGCTGTTGTAGATTTAGAAGCTGCTATTAAGAGCGACAACAAAGAAGAGATTGAAGCTAAAACTCAAGCTCTTGCTGAAAAGTCTCAAAAACTAATGGAAATTGCACAAGCGAAAGCACAGCAAGGTTCAGCAGATGCAGGCGAGCAACAGCAATCAGCTAAGCAAGACGACGACGTTGTTGATGCAGAGTTCGAAGAAGTGAAAGACGACAAGTAATTGTTGCTAACGCTTCTCGCTAGCCAAAAACACTTAACTCAATCGAGTGTTTAGGTTAGGATGAACAATTGAGGCGCGCGAGCAATAGCTTGTCGCGCCTTTTGCATGTATTTAAGGTTTAAAAATTCAATGATAAATCGATGCGATTTATCGGTTTATCCAGCAGCTCACGCTGCAAACAGAAAAGAGTAGTGTGATAGATATGTCAAAACGCGATTATTACGAAGCCCTCGGCGTAAGCAAAGATGCGAGTGAGCGAGACATAAAAAAAGCGTATAAACGCTTAGCGATGAAATATCATCCAGATCGTACCGCAGGCGATAAAGAGCTTGAAACTAAATTTAAAGAAGTTAAAGAAGCTTACGAGATTTTAACTGATCCTCAAAAACGCCAAATGTATGACCAACATGGTCACGCGGCATTTGAGCAAGGCGGTGGCGGTGGTCATGGCGGCTTTGGTGGCGGTCATGGCGATTTTGGTGATGTATTTGGTGACGTATTTGGCGATATTTTTGGTGGCGGCGGTGGTCGACGTCAATCTCGTCAACAACGTGGTTCTGACTTACGTTACAACATGGACTTGAGCTTAGAAGAAGCGGTTCGTGGTAAAGAAGTTGAAATTAAAGTACCAACATGGGTGGGTTGTGAGCCGTGTGATGGCAGTGGTGCTAAAGCAGGTTCAAAGCCTAAAACATGTACTACGTGTCATGGTGCTGGCCAAGTACAAATGCGCCAAGGTTTCTTTGCTGTTCAGCAAACGTGTCCAACGTGTCAGGGACAAGGTCAGATTATTTCAGACCCTTGTAACAAATGTCATGGTCAGGGCCGCGTAGAAAAAACTAAAACGCTTTCAGTTAAAATTCCAGCTGGCGTTGATACTGGAGACCGTATCCGCTTAACTGGTGAAGGTGAAGCCGGAATACACGGCGCGCCATCTGGCGACTTGTACGTGCAAGTATCTGTTCGCGAACATGAAATATTTGTACGTGAAGCAAATAATTTATACTGTGAAGTACCAATTAGCTTTACAACAGCAGGTCTTGGTGGCGAAATTCAGGTGCCAACACTTGATGGTCGTGCAAAACTTAAAATACCTTCTGAAACGCAAACGGGCAAAATGTTCCGTATGCGTGGCAAAGGCGTTAAGTCTGTTCGAAGTGGTGCCCAAGGCGATCTAATTTGTAAGGTAGTAATCGAAACGCCAGTTAATCTTAACGAGCGTCAACGTGAACTACTGCAAGAGTTAGATGAAAGTATGGGTACAGATAGCTCGAAAAACCGTCCTAAAGAGCAAGGCTTTTTTGACGGTGTTAAAAAGTTTTTTGATGATTTAACTAAGTAAATTTAAATTATTATTAATAATGAAACGGCGCTTTTTAGCGTCGTTTTTTTTGCTTTAAATTTTATTTTTGTTACTGTTAAAAAAAACACGATTAAATAGTATGACCCCAGCAATCGAATTACTTAAAAAACAAAAAATCCCCTTTGAAGTACTCAGTTACGAACACGATGCAGGTAATAGTCAATATGGGCTTGAAGCTGTTGAAAAGTTAAATTTAGATAGCGCCCAAGTATATAAAACTCTCGTTTTTGAAACGCATGAAAGGCAGCTAATTGTTGCTGTTACTCCTGTGTCGCAACAAGTTAACTTAAAACAGTTAGCAAAATTATGTGGTGCCAAAAAAGTAGCCATGGCTGCCCCGCAAAAAGTTCAAGCTAGCACTGGTTATATTTTAGGTGGAGTAAGTCCACTTGGGCAAAAAAAACGCTTAGCTACGTTTATTCATAGTAGTGCTTCACTTTTTGATACTATTTATGTGAGCGCCGGAAAGCGAGGTTTAGAAATCGCACTCTCCCCAACTAATTTAGCGGCGTTAACTGACGCTAAATTTGGCGATTTATAGCCTTTATTTTTAAAATCACTCTCCATAAAGGCAATTAACTCAAGTTAAGCAATTTGCTCAATACCTTATTTGTAACTACATTGAGAGTATCTTTATACCGTTAATATTTAATACCAAACGGTATTACACATTTTGTATACGGCTATTTGTATGAACCTTTTAGATGTAGATTATTTTGCAATACTGGTGGCTGCACTGTCTTCTTTTATGCTTGGCGGCATATGGTACTCAAAAGCACTCTTTAAAAACGCTTGGCTAGAAAGTATTGGCTTAACTGACCTTGATTTACAATCAGCCAATCCCAAGTTGATATTTGGCGGCAGCTTCTTTTTAGTATTTATAGCGGCTTTAATGTTGTCTCTATTTTTAGGTAAAGACGCAAGTTTAGTTGAGTGTGTAGGAACAGGCTTTGTAATCGGCTTTTTTTGGATCAGTAGTTCACTAGGATTAAGTTATATATTTGAGCAACGGCCTTTAAAACTATTTTTAATTAATGGGAGTTACTGTATTTTACAGTTTTCGTTAATGGGGCTTATCTTAGGTATTTGGCCGTAAGGGTTGAGTAGCCGTTAATGCCCAGTTTGATTCTTACCTGAGAGTAGAGTAGGTTTATATAATCGTATTTACATGATTTGGTAGCGGTATTAATGAAAATATTAGTTGTTGATGATATGCCGCTCATGCGTCATGTTTTAATTAATATGCTAAGAAAATTGGAGTATTGCAATATCGTTGAAGCTACAGATGGATTACAAGCTTTGGCTTTATTACGTGACCAGCATTTCGATTTGGTTATTACAGATCTTCATATGCCAAAAATGGATGGCGTTGATTTACTCACAAACATTCGAAAAGACAGAGCCCTTGCCGATATTCCTGTGTTGATGGTTACCTGTGAGGATAGTACAGATAAAGTTAAGCAAGTTATTGCAGCTAAAGTATCGGGGTTTATAATCAAACCTTTTAACATGAATGTACTATCATCTCAATTAAACCGCTTCTTTTTCAAAGATTAGGTTACATTTTTCATCATCATTAAATTATTATGAGCTCACTTTAGTATCCATACCGCGTAAAAATTTTACAACCCAGTGGTCACCTTTATCTACCTAATACCAATAAGCAATAATACCTAATCATTTTGCGAGGCTAAATGTGTCGCTCCCTGTGTTAAAAAATTCTCATTTAGAACAGTTAAATAGCGAATTTTCGCCTAGCTATCAACACGTTTTTCTACCCTCTAAATAGATCACTTAATTAAACGAATTGCTATAAACTGGTATCATAAAGAATAATTTTTTATATAGTACAGCAGGACTTAATGGCAAAACCTAATAAAAAAGGCCCCACTAAAACGGTCGATATTTTTTGCTCTGCTTGTAAAGCTTCCTTATTTAAATATCGAAAAGGAGGCAAAGGAGCATTAGTTAAGTGTTTTAAAGAGCGTATTAGTCAAGACTTTACACACGAGCCCTGTATTTGCCCTAACTGTAGTCGGCCTTTTGCCCGAGAAGCGATTATTCGTGGTGCACCTGCCTATAAAATAATTGGTGGCAAAGTAACTTTTAAATAATTCAGATACAGTAAAATTTCTTCATACGGACATATGGCCTTGTTAGAATTTACCATATTGATAGAATCGCCCGGTTTGCTGTTTCAATGAATGAAAAAATACCCTCCCCATGGATCGGGCCAGTTTATTGGGTTATTTAAAAATGGATAAAGGATAGTTTCGTGATAGCACTCTTATTTGACATCATAGGTATGACAGGTACTTTTTTAGTAGTTGGTTCATTTTTCTTACTGCAGCTAGGAAAAACGTCTCCATCTAGCCTAACGTATAATATGATGAATTTAACAGGGGCGATTTTGTTGTTAATTAGCCTTTGTTATAACTTTAATTTAGCGAGCTTTGTGATAGAAATATTTTGGATAGCTGCTTCATTAATTGGTTTATACAAATACCTAAAAAACAGATCAGCTTTAGCTACAAATTAATAACGTATTAATTTTGTTCTAAACCTTAAACACTGCAAGCACAACTGTTTGCGGTGTTTTTTGTTTTTGGGACTAAATTTAATTAACAAGTATAATTAAATTCATTTGTTAACAAAAAGTTTATATCCCTGCCTTATATAAGTCGTTACACTAGCGACCTTAAATTTTTAGGCTATTTCTCGGGTAGGCCATGTTTACGTTTTCTAAAAAAATAATTACAGTATGTATATTATTAGTATTAATTTTGGTTGTTACATTTTGGGTAGGCCGCGCTCACGATATTGAAAAAGCAACAGCTCAAGCGCAGCGTCAGGTTACTCAATTAAATAATTACATTGATACTGAACTCGCTCGTTTTTCGGCTATTCCCCAGCTACTTACTTATAATCAGTTAATGATTGAATTTGCAAACGGCGACCAAGCCCATTACAACGCTATAAATAACTACTTAGCTGATATACAACAAGCTAGCGGTGCATCAGATATATTTGTACTGAATGCCCAAGGCGCAGTAACGGCAAGTAGTAACTGGCAAGCCGATTACACATTTTTAGGCAGTAACTTTGCCTTTAGACCATATTTTAAGCGTGCATTTGCAGGTGAAAAAGTGGCCTATTTTGCACTAGGTATGCGCTCAAAAGAGCGTGGCATTTATTTTTCGCAGGCTGTTTATCACGACAACAAAGCGGTTGGTGTTGTTGTATTAAAAGTGAATGTAAGCAAATTTGAAAACGACAGAGAGCTTTTAAATACATCTAAAGGTAGCCATTTTTATTTAGAGCTTAGTGATAATGTAATTGCGATGTCTGATATGCAAACATGGCGTTTAAATAGCTTCAGCGAGTTTGATATAACAAAGCGACGTAATATAAAATTACGCCGTGCCTATTTAGATCATCAACCTGTATATATTAAGCAATTTCAATATAAGAGCCAGGGTATTTCGCATTTCAAAATTAATAAAAACCTTTATGTGAGTGCGACAAAACCATTGCGTTACTTTAGTGCACATATGAACGTACTTGTTGATATTACAAAAGTAAATTCAGCTCAATTAATACGCTTGTTTTGGGCATTTAGTATTTATGCTTTAGTTATGATTGTTGGTTATAGCTTACTTGCTCGTTTTGCGGGTTATAAAAAGCTCGTTTACTCTAGGCATAGTCTTGAGCAAAAAGTGATTGAGCGCACACAAGAGCTTGAGAAAACGCAAGTTGCATTAGTTCAATCAGCAAAACTTGCAACAATTGGGCAGTTAAGCGCAGGTATTAATCACGAAATAAACCAGCCCCTTAGCGCTATGAATACTTACCTAGCAAGCGCCAAACGTTTACTCGCTAAGCAAAATTACACCGCACTTGGCGAAAGTATAACTGTGATTGAGGGGCTTGTAGGTCGCGTACACAAAATAGTGGGGCAGCTAAAACATTTTAGTAAACCATCACAAACTCAATTAAGGCCTTATCCGTTAGCTGGTTTATTAAATAACGCCTTGATGATTGCCAGCTCACAACTAAAGCAAGATAACGTACACGTAGAGCAGCCTAATTTAGATAGTGGGTTAATAGTGTGGGTTGATTCACTGAAATTTGAGCAAGTGTTGGTAAACTTAATAACTAACGCGAGCCAAGCTATGAATGGCGCAATAATACGTAAATTAAGTTTTAATGTTGAGTGTTTTGATAACCGAGTAAAACTCTCAATTTTAGATACAGGGCCTGGAATAGAGCAACATGCTTTTGGTAATATTTTCGAACCTTTTTATAGTACTAAAGAGAGTAACGGCTTAGGCCTTGGATTATCTATTTCAAAACAAATCATTAACTCGTTTAATGGCTCTTTAAGCGCGCACAATCGACTGCAAGGCGGGGCTGAGTTTATAATCAGTCTATCAAGCGCGCAGGATAATACAGATGATTGAAAACTCACCGTGTAAGCACATCATTGTAGTTGATGATGAAGCGATGATCAGAGATTCATTAAAGCAATTACTTACTCTCGAAGGCTACACAGTTGAGTGCTTTAATGATGCAAGTACGGCTCTAACAAAGCTTAATCGACGTTTTATGGGCGTTGTACTGAGTGACATAAATATGCCTGCAATGGATGGGCTAACTTTGCTTGAGCAAGTCACGGCATTTGATAGTGAACTGCCTGTTATATTTTTAACAGGGTACGCCGATGTAACTATTGCTGTTAAAGCTATGCAATTAGGCGCGTATGACTTATTTGAAAAACCAGTAAACGAAACATTGCTTGATTGCATAGCAAGAGCATGCGACAAGCGTAGCTTAGTGATTCAAAATCGTGCACTAAAACTTGCTGTACAAAAAACCTCAGCGCCGGGTGTACGAATACTGGGTGATACTCCTAAAATGCAAGATATGATGCATTTACTCAATACGGTTATTGATACCCCAGCTGATGTAATGATTGAAGGTGAAACTGGCACGGGTAAAGAGCTTGTAGCGCGTTACTTACACGATCAAAGTATTCGCTCAGCAAGTAACTTTGTTGCTATAAATTGCGGCGCGGTGCCTGAGCAGTTGATAGAAAGCGAGTTGTTTGGTGCTGCAAGTGGTGCCTATACCGGAGCAACTCACACTCGTAAGGGAAAGTTTGAATTTGCACAAGGTGGTACAGTTTTTTTAGATGAAATAGAAAGTACCCCAATGTCGTTGCAGGTTAAATTATTACGCGTATTAGAGGAGCGAAAAGTAACTCCAGTAGGTGATAATAAAGCAATTGAGTTAGATATAAGAATTGTTGCAGCCACTAAAGTAGATTTGCTTTTATTAGTTGAAAAAGGTGAATTTAGAGCAGATTTATATTATCGACTAAGCTTGGTAAAAGTAGATATACCGCCTCTTAGAGCTCGCAAAGCAGATATAGTATTACTGTTTAAGCATTTTAGCTCTATTGCAGCAACACGCTATCACAAGCCGCCAGCACCTCTTAATAGCGAAATACAACAGCGACTCTTAGCGTACGACTGGCCTGGTAATGTAAGGGAGCTTAGAAACCAAGCTGAGCGCGCGGTTTTATTAGGAGTAGAACTTGCTTTTAGTGTTAGCAAAACGCAGGCTAAAGGTGAGCTTTCTCCCGATTTAAGCCTATCTGAAAAAGTTGCTTTTTATGAGCAGTCGTTAATAGAAGAAGCCCTAGAGCGTAACCATGGCAGTATTAAAAATACGATGGATACACTGCAAATCGCTCGTAAAACCCTTTACGATAAAATGAGTAAATACAATTTAAACCGCGATATGTTTATTGACTAAATTGTGTGGTTTATGTGACAACTTCGTTTTTATGGTGTGTGGGAAACCGCACATTTATTCTCTTTTTTATACGCAATACCCATTAATTATCTGAAATATAAAAGTATTTTACCATTGGCAGTAAAGTTGCCTTATTAGGTCTGACAACAAGTAGATTCTAATAATTAGGACACATAATGATAAAGTTTACACACTCTACTATTTTACTCACCTCAATAAGTAGCTTTGCTTTTTACTCGTACACGGCTTGCGCTACTGAATATGATGTTTATGGTAAAGCCGAAGTGCAAATTGCTAATACAGATACGGGTATTATGCGTTACGCAGAAGAAGGCACGCAGATTGAAGCGCCATTTTCGCGTATAGGTATTCAAGGGCAACACAAATTAAATGAATATTTAAACGTTGTTTTTAAATACGAAGTGCAAGTAAAAGGCTTTGAGCAAGATGACACCGAAGAGCCATTTAGTGCAAGGAATACATACCTTGGTTTAAAAGGTCAATTTGGCGAGCTTGTAGTGGGAAGAAATGATACTCGCTTTAAATACTCTGAAGGCAAAGTTGATAACTTTAATGAAACCCAAGGTGACATAGCTCAAGTTATTGCAGGACAAGATAGACTGGGTGATACGCTAACATACACTTCTAAGCATTGGCATAATACGCAATTTTCGTTTACTTATGCTCCAAAAGACGACAACAAAGATAACGAAGCTGGATTTGCAGCAACCTTTATTTATGGTGATCGTAGCTTAAAAAACACCTCATATTACTTATCATTAAGCCATGTTGATTCTCTCAATAATATTAATGCGAGCCGAATAGCAGCAGCCTATAAATTTGAACAATTACAGCTTGGTGCACTGTATCAGCATTCTGAATCAACAGATGGTATAAAATCAGGTAACGGTTATGTGTTAAGTGCAAGCTATACGCTTGATAAATGGGTACCTAAATTACAGTTTGCTAAAGATGACTCTTTACTTCGTCAAACTTCTGAGGCAACGCAATGGACTACGGGCCTTGACTATGTATTTGATAAGCAAACAACTGCTTACCTTTTATACACCGACCTTAATTTAGAAGAACAAGACGACAGCAGTGTTGCGCTTGGTCTTAAATACAAATTTTAGAGGCCTGCCATGACAGATAATATACTCACGCAAAAACCAGATAAGAAAAGACATTTCCAATGGCTTTTTTTGATACTAGGCCCTGTAGTAATGCTATTGACATGTTTACTCGATCCACCAACGGGTATGTCTGTAGCGGCATTTAAAACCGCAGGTTTAGCATTTTGGATGGCATCGTGGTGGGTGAGCGAAGTAGTACCAATTCCAGCAACTGCTTTGCTCCCTCTGGTAATATCACCACTTGCTGATATAGCAGCAATTAAAAGCGTAGCTGCCCCGTATGCGCACCCGCTAATATTTTTATTTTTAGGTGGTTTTTTAATTTCTATTGCTATGGAGCGTTGGGGCTTACATAAACGTATTGCGCTAAGCACCATGTTATATGCGGGTAAAAAGCCAAGCTTGCAAATTTTAGCCATGATGCTGGTAACCGCATTTTTGTCAATGTGGATGTCTAATACCGCAACAGCTGTAATGATGCTGCCTATTGCGCTTTCAATTACTAATTTAGTTAAGCAATCAGACCCGAGTAATGAAGGCTTTGGTAAGGCTTTACTGTTATCAATCGCTTATGGTGCAAGTATTGGTGGTATTGCTACCTTAATAGGTACTCCGCCTAATGCTTTAATGGCTGCTTACTTGTCAGATAGTTACCAAATAGAAATTGGCTTTGCGCAATGGATGATTGTAGGCGTACCACTGTCTTTAGGCATGCTAATTATTAGCTGGGTTTGGCTTACTAAATTTGCGTATAAAGTAGATGCTAATATTAAAAACGATCAAAAAATTGATACAAAAGCGGTGTTTTCAACGCAGTTAAAAAGCCTAGGTATAATGCAGCGCGCGGAAAAAGGCGTGTTATTTGTGTTTGTTTTAGCAGCACTGTGTTGGATATTTAGACCTTTATTAGGTGACATAACAGGTCTTAATATTTCAGATACTACTATTGCAATTGCAGCGGCATTGCTGTTGTTTGTAATGCCAGCGAATAAAGGCAAAGATGAGCGTATCCTTGATTGGGAAAGCGCAGCTAAAGTGCCGTGGGGCGTTTTATTATTATTTGGTGGCGGGCTTACACTTGCATCTCAAATTAAGTCATCAGGGCTTGCTGAATTTATTGCTCACCTAATTGAAGGCGCTAGCACTATTCCACTTGTTATGAGTGTACTTGTTGTTGTGGCATTAATTACGTTTTTAACTGAGATCACAAGCAATACAGCAACTGCAGCAGGCTTTCTTCCTTTGTTAGGGCCCGTTGCAGAGTCTATAACAGGTTCACCATTGGTTTGGGTTATTCCTGCAGCTATAGCGTGTAGTTGTGCATTTATGATGCCGGTAGCGACACCACCAAATGCTATTGTGTTTGGCTCAGGGCAAATTCAAATACGCGACATGATAAGAGCGGGGTTTGTGCTAAACATTGTGGCTATTGTATTAATTACGCTGGTTACAATGACGATTGCAGCCCAAGTATTTGGCTTTTAAAGCTGAACTAAATTAGTTCCAACCAACCTATTACCAGAGTAGTTTTGTTTATATTTACAATTTAAACAAAGCTACTCTTTATGCTTATTTATATTGCCTAAGAAGCTCTTTTTTAGATAATTAGTGTTATTGCTCGAAAAACAGAACAAGGTTATAGTCGTTAATAACTTTAAAAATTGAGTAACCTATTTTGAGCACTGAGACATCACAGGCAATGCCTTTAATTCCCCAATTTGATGAATTGCAAAAAAGCTTTCTCGAAATGCCTTACTTGCCACTTGATAAACGTCTCGTTTTATTGAAAAAACTCCGTGTACGTATTGTTGAGCTTGAGCAAGAGCTAGTGGATGCTGCTTCAAAAGACTTTGGTTACAGAACCGCTTTCGATACCTTACTCGGCGATATATTACCTACAGTGCAAACACTCGCGCACATTATTAAAAAATTACCAAAATGGGTAAAGCCAAGTAATCGCTCTGTAGGTTTAAGCTTATGGCCTTCAAAAGTAAGTGTTAATTATCAGCCCAAAGGTGTGGTTGGTATTATTGCACCGTGGAATTACCCGATTCAGCTAGCGTTAGTACCTGTGCTTACCGCCATAGCCGCTGGTAATAGAGTCATGCTTAAATTAAGCGAGTTTACACCGTATACAAACGCCGTTATCGAAAAAATATTTAAAGACGACATGCAAGCGCATTGTAAAATAATACAAGGCGGTAGCGACGTAGCCGCACAGTTTTCATCACTGCCATTTGCTCATTTATTATTTACGGGTTCAACGAACGTAGGTAAATTAGTAATGGAGTCAGCAAGTCGTAACTTAACGCCGGTAACGCTTGAACTCGGTGGTAAATCGCCAGTTGTAATTACGCAAAATGCCGATATTAAAAAAGCGGCACAAGCTTTACTGTTTGGCAAGATGGCCAATGCAGGGCAAATATGCGTTGCACCCGACTACGTATTTGTACCCCAAGAGCTTGAGCATCAGCTTATTCAGCAATTATGCGAGCTGTATAAAAAACACTTTAAAGAGGGTGTTGAAGGTAAAAACTTAACCTCTATTATTAGCGATGCACACTATAAACGTTTAGCAACCTACTTAGAGCAAGCCCAAGAACTGGGTGCAAACATTATTAAGCCACTTGAACACAATCAGCAAGACGAAGAAAAGCATCGTATGGGGCTGCATTTAGTGACTCAAGTAACTGACGAAATGCAGCTTATGCAAGATGAGTTATTTGGTCCAATACTGCCAATAATGAGTTATGAAAAGCTCGACACTGTAATTGACTATATTAAAGCTCATCACCACCCATTAGCGCTTTATATTTTAGGCCAAGATAAGCACGCTCAAGAATACATTATGAAGCAAACAATCAGTGGCACTGTGGCAATAAACGACACCTTAGTGCAAGTAACTGCTGATGATGCTCCCTTTGGTGGTGTAGGGCATTCAGGAATGGGGCATTATCATGGCATAGAAGGGTTTTTAACGTTTAGCCATGCTAAAAATACGTTAGTATCGGGCTCGTTTAATCCTCGCATTGTTATGCTACTAAAACAAAGCAAACTTATTATTAAGCTTCTAAAGTGGCTTTACATAAAATAAGAGTATGTTGATTTGGTAAAGTAAAATAGATTTTTAACTTGCTAAATCAGATATATAAAAAAGGCTGAATTACGTTATGTAATTCAGCCTTTTTTAGATTAGTTTAAAGTTACGGTCTTAAACTCTAAAATAAGCGACCTTCGCCAGCATAGGTACCCACTTGTATTTTTGCATAAATGGCATCGGCTTTTTCTTTAGCTTCTTCAATTTCTTTAGGCAGCATTTTACGCTCATCAAGTTTACGGCTATGACTCGCTTGCATATTACCGTTGTACTCAGCGATAGTATTCCAAATATATGACTTTTCTAGATCTTTTGGCATACCTAGTCCTTCAAAATACATGAGGGCTAAATTAAATTGCGCTAAAGAGTAATTGTTTGCAGCTGCTTTTTCGTACCAGTTACGTGCCGCTTCATAGTCTCGTGTAACACCCACGCCATTAGCGTACATTACGCCCAAATTAAATTGAGCTGCAGGTAAATTCTTCTTAGCTGCTTTTTCAAATAAGGTAACTGCCATTTGATGATCAAGTTTAACGCCTTTACCTTCATCGTATAAAACCGCTAGAGCAAACATCGAATCAGCATGGTTTTTTTTAACGCCTTGTTGATAAAGTGCAGCTGCTTTGCGGTAATCGCGTGTTACACCGTATCCACCTTCGTATAATTTGGCTAGTTCGTAAATTCCTGGCGCAAAGCCTTTATCTGCTAGGTATTGGAATTCTTTTAGGGCGACTGCAAATTCACCTTCGTTAGCTGCTCTTATGCCATCTTCTAATGTTGCATGAGCAAAAGGGCTGGCAAGTAAAACGCCAGCAAGAACGAGTGCTTTTAGATTAAACTGTGACATATTAATGTCTCCAATTAGTAATAGTTTCGATAGATTTTAGAGCCAGTACATTTTTTAGGTTAAACACCCACTGCTATTTAGGCTCGCCCTTGAGGCGGTTTGCTCTTTGCTGCTCGGTTTTTTAATGAGCTTACTAAGCTACAAACTTTGCGCGGCGATTAAATAGCGCCTAGATAGAACAAATTTTAATCCTAAAAGTTCAACAGGCCATAGTTAAATGCTAATTTATTAAATTTTTGCACTATTTGCACATTATAAACGTTTAATACCCAATACATTTATGTAAAGACTAGATCGGCTACTATAAATAGATGCAAAAAAGGGGTCTACTGTTATGTTTTACGCCAGCTTTAGTGTAAACGCAAGGCGGCACCTTATAAGATCGTGCGTATAAAATGTAAATAACACCGCGGTGGACTTTCAAGGTAAGTAAATGAGTTTAAGAAGTGTAAGATACAGATTTTATAGAAAATTTAAAGATATAAAAAAAGCCCGTTAGGGCTTTTTTGAGTCATATTAACCGTCACTAATATGAGCAATGTAGCAAGTAAATGTGATATTTGGTGCTATTACTTGGGTCGAGTAAGCAATAACACGAAGCGGCACGTTCTTCTTTTAATGTGTCAGCATCCTTGCTGAATATTCTTCCATAGGCACTGAGGTCGGTACACTTTGTTTCTGATAATGATTATTAGTTAGATTACCGCGCAAGTCAATGCTTAATGATAATTATTATCAAATAAGATTTTCATGAGTATAAAATTTTAAATAAGGAAAGTGATGCTTAATAACCTAAAAACTAAAAAAGTGATAAATGCATGCTTTGCTATCAGCATGGTATTTTTGTGTAGTTGTTCAGCCTCATTTACTTATAACAACTTGAGCTGGCTTTCGTCATTTTGGGTAGATGATTATATTGATTTAAATAAAACACAAAATAAGCAGCTCAAACAGATCATTAACACGACTCAAGCATGGCATAGAAGTACGCAGCTACCAGCTTACAAACAAGACATCCAAAATATTAAGGCACTTTTTAACAACACACTAAGCAACGATCAGTTAAAAGAGCAGGTGGTTTTTGCTAAAAAGCATTGGCAAAACTTACTCGAATACGCGCACATGCCTTTAGCAGAGCTTGGGGCAACCTTATCAAGTGAGCAAAGAGAAGAACTTTTAAACAATATTCAAATAAAAATTAACGACGAACGTGAAGAGTTTGACGAACAAACCCCGCTTGAGCGAAAAAGTGAGCGTTTGGAAGAGCAATTTGAATACTACGAGCAGTGGATCGGCAAGCTTAATAAACAACAAAAAGCGCTGATTAAATCAACTAATGAGCAACATCAAGACTCTGGAATGTTGTGGTTGGAATACAAACAAACCCGTTTGAATGCAGCCAAACAGGTATTTGAAAATGTTGAAATAACAAAAAAAGAATTTATAAATCAGTTGAGTACAGTTATTAAAGAGCGCGAACTATATATGAGCGACGCACTATTGAAAAGCAATGAAGCAAACTTAGATTTATATATAAATTTACTCTACGAATTAAACTCAACTCTAAATGATAAACAACGCCAAAGCGTTAATGATCAATTTGATGAGTTAATTGAGACCTTAAACGATATAATAGAAAATTAAATTGTGCGTGAATTATTAAGTTTTAAATTAGCTGTTTAGGCTGATTTGTTTTTAAACGCAAAAATGCTTTTTAAAGGGCAATATATGGTTACAGATTTGAAAAGTATCTTAAACACTTGGTATCCCAACAGGGATAACCAAGAATGGGTTTTAGCTACTTTGTACAAAATTGAAGGCTCTAGTTACAGAAAGCTAGGGGCTATGATGCTTATTTCGAGCCTAGGCGAGCGCTTGGGGATGCTTTCGGGTGGCTGTTTAGAAGCTGACATACAACGCCATGCTAAACAAGTAATGAGTAGTTTAAGCAGTAAAACCATTAGTTATGATGCCACCGATGAAGACGATTTAACATTCCAACTTGGCATTGGTTGTGGGGGCATAGTACATATTTTACTGCAGCCCATTCACAAAGCTAATGACTATTTACAATTAGAGCTTGTATCTAAAGCACTTAATGAGAATAGACCAGGGCGATATCTTCAACAAGTAAGCCCCATTTTGCCAGCCGGTAGTGGTGTATTTTCGCAAAATGATGAGTTGCATGGCTTATCAATGAACCGCAAAGCGCAGTTGGTAGAATTACAAGGCGCTACGTGCTTGCAAACCTCTATTTATCCACCGCCCCATCTATTAATAGTAGGTGGTGGAGCAGATGCAGTTCCGGTTTATACATTTGCCAAACAACTTGGTTGGAGTGTAACGGTATGGGATACACGCGCGGCTAATGCAAAAAGACAATATTTTAAAAATGCAGATGCTATTTTGCGCATCACACCGAGTGAGTTAAAAGAATATTGCATAACCGATAAAGTCGATGCGACTATTTTAATGGCTCACAGCGTTGAACTTGACGCCAGTACGTTGGCTCAATTTAAAGATGTTCCGTTTAAATATATAGGGTTATTAGGTCCTAAGCACAGACGTGAACAAGTTTTAGAGCACGCAAATACGCGTGTTTCACAAATAAAGTCTCCTGTTTTTGGGCCTGTCGGTTTAAATTTAGGCGGCGACTCGCCAGAGAGTATTGCACTATCGCTGATCAGTGAAATACATGCAGTGCTGTGTGATAAAGATGCCCAATCACTGAGCCATTGGGGGCAAGAGCCGTGCTAATTGCAAAAGTAGTGTTGGCAGCAGGTCAATCATCTCGTTTTGATGGTTGTAAGCTAATAGCCGATGTGGGCTTAGGGCAAACAATGATTGAGCATGCTGTAAATACACTTCAAGCACTTGATGACACACCTGTGTATGTAGTTACCGGGGCATGGCATAAAGAAGTAGCGCGAGCACTGGCAGGTTATAAAAACATAGAGCTGATTGAGAACAAGCAATGGAGCCAAGGTTTGGGTCATTCAATCGCGACAGCTTCTCAAACTGTGTTTAAAAATAAGTCCTTTGATGGGATTTTATTTATGCTTGCGGATCAGGTTGAGCTCAAAGTAGCGCACTTAAGTGAGCTAGTTACTGGTTTTAAACGTAATTCATCGCGCTGGTGCGCAAACTATGGCGAGCGTTTAGGTGTACCCGCTATATTCCCAGCGGTTGATTTATCTCAGCTTGCAAGCTTAACTTCAGATAGAGGTGCGCAGCAATTACTGCGCTCCAGCAGTGAGGTCGTTAATACAATTAGTTTAAGTAGTGCGAGTGTAGACATCGATACTCAAAAGCAGCTAAGTAATTTTATAGCTAAAAATGAGTGAAAAAGTATTAGTAGGGCAAAATAAGTTTTAGCTGCGCTAACGCTTTAGTGCAGTGGTTATGGTACTTAGCTGTTAATGTAGCTGATGCGGTAACTATATGTGTTATGGATTAGTAGTTACAACAATCTTAACTGTTATAACCTGCGTTTAGATTAAATAATTTAAACACGGGTTATAAAGCTTAATCAAGGGGCAAGCTATGGTGACGTTTACAATTAATGGCAAGGTGGTTGAATCACACGCAAGTGAAGATACACCATTGTTATGGGTTATTCGTGATGAAATTGGATTAAAAGGTACGAAGTTTGGTTGCGGTATTGCAATGTGTGGTGCGTGTACGGTGCATTTAGATGGGCAAGCAACTCGCTCATGTGTTTTACCAATTGGCGCAATTGCAGGAAAAAACATTACCACAATTGAAGGGCTTAATAACGAACACCCACTTCAAAAAGCATGGGTTGAAGAGCAAGTACCACAGTGCGGTTACTGTCAGTCGGGGCAAATAATGCAAGCTGCTACATTACTAGCAGCTAACCCAAGTCCTTCAGATGAAGAAATAGTCAGCCATATGAATGGTAACTATTGTCGCTGTATGGCTTATAAACGTATTAAAACTGCTATTCAGCGCGCTGCAGATGAGTCACAAAGTGTAGTAAATATATTTGATCCAAATGCACAAGACGCTTAACTGGAGCCGATAATGAAAAAATTATTTCAAAAAAATAGCGAAACCGTTAATTTAAATCGTCGCTCGTTTATGATTGGCACTGCTAGCGCAGGTTTAGTCATGGCGTTTGCCCCAGCGTTATTTTCGGGTTCGCTCAGTGCAAAAGAATCAATTGCGCAACAAGCTTTTTCACCCACTATTTGGTGGACTATGAGCACCGACGGCGCCGTAGAAGTAAGTATTGCAAAAGCTGAAATGGGTCAACATATTGGTACTGCTCTTGCGCGTATTGTGGCTGATGAACTTGAATGTGATTGGGATAAAGTATCAATTACCTACGTAGATACTCATGAAAAATGGGGCTTTATGGTAACGGGTGGTTCGTGGTCTGTATTTCAAAGCTTTAAGCCATTATCTCAAGCCGGTGCTGCAGGTCGAATTGCATTAATAGAAGCTGGAGCTAAAATGCTCGGCGTGACTGCAGATAAATGTCGTGCTGAAAAGGGCTATATTATTGCAGGCGAAAAATCGGTTAGTTACGCAGACATAGTTAAAAAAGGCGAGTTTAATCGTACATTTACCAGTAATGAAGTTGCAAACCTGCCACTAAAACCTGCTAATAAACGTCATTTAACAGGGCTTAAACAAGACTTTAAAGCGCTTGATATACCAGCCAAAACAAATGGTACAGCAGTATATGGGATAGATGTAGAAGTTGAAGGCATGCTGTACGCGCGTCCAGTTATTCCACCAACTCGTTATGGCAGCACAGTAACAAACGTTGACGATAGTGCAGCAAAAGCAATTAAAGGTTACAAAGGCTATGAAATTTTAAATGACCCTAGTAACACAGTGCAAGGCTGGGTTGTTGTATTAGCTGATAGTTACCCAAGTGCCATTAAAGCAGTAGATGCTTTAAAGGTGAGTTACAAAAAGGGTGAGTCGGCAAATATATCTGAAGCTGATATTCAAAAAGAAGGTAAGCGATTATGCGAGCAACGCGACTCGGGCACTTTGTTTGTTGATGAAGGCGATATAAAGAAAACCCAAGCAGACGCTAGTGAGTCGTTAGAATCAATGTATACCACAGCGACAGCGAGCCATTATCAGCTAGAGCCATTAAATGCGGTTGCAGAGTTTAAAGACGGAAATTGGATTATTCATACAGGTAACCAATGGCAGTCACTTACGTTACCTGCGCTTGCTAAAGCACTTGATATAGAACAAAACAAAGTAATTATTCGTCCTTACTATTTAGGTGGTGGTTTTGGTCGTCGATTATTTGGTGATTGGACTGTACCTGCAGCTCTAACCGCAAAAGCAGTAGGTAAACCAGTAAAGCTGGTATTTACACGAGCAGACGATAGTTTATTCGATCAGTCTCGTTCTGCATCTGCTGCAAAAATGACGGCATCGTTTGATAAAAACGGTACTTTTACTGGTTTAGAGCATGCATTTGCTGCAGGTTGGCCTACTAAAGCAATGGCACCAGCGTTTTTATCACCGGGTGTTGATGGCAAAGGTAAATTTGATGCATTTTCAGCATCAGGCGCTGATCATTGGTATAGCATGAGCAGTCATCGTGCACGCGCTATTAATAATGAAGTTGCGCAAAGCACCTTTAATCCAGGTTGGTTACGTTCAGTAGGGCCAGGCTGGATTGCATGGAGTCTTGAGTCGTTTATTGATGAAATTGCCCATAAGCAAGGCAAAGATCCTGTTCAATTTAGAATTGAAATGTTAGATGGTAAAGGCAAGCAAGCGGGTAAAGCGCCTGAGAGCGTTGGCGGAGCACTGCGCTTACGTAATGTGCTTAAAACGGTGTCTGACAAAGTAGCTTCTGTAAAATTGGCGAAAGACGAAGGCATTGGTTTTTCTGTAAGCTCAGGGCAAGAACGCACAATGCCAGCATGGCTTGCAACCGCAGCGCATGTTCACGTTAATCGTGATAGTGGTAAAATAACGCTTAAAAAGCTTTATGTTGTTGTAGATGCGGGCTTAATAGTTCACCCAGATGGCGCACTTGCGCAAATTGAAGGGTCGTTACTATGGGGCAGCAGTCTTGCATTGCATGAGTCAAATACGTATAAAGATGGGCAAGTATCTGCGACTAACTTTAATACTTATTTACCGCTAAGAATGCAAGATATGCCAGATATGGACATCGAGTTTTTACAAAGCGATGAGTTTCCAGTTGGTTTAGGTGAGCCTGGCGTGATAGGGGTTGCTCCTGCTATTGGTAATGCAGTGTTTAATGCTGTAGGCGTGCGTTTACGTGACCTACCAATGAAGCCAAGCGAACTTAAAAAAGGCTTAGAAGCGTAAAACAAAAATAACTAAGGGGTATGCTTTAGGCTGCCCCTTTAAGTTATTAAATATATTTATGTAATTATTATTTATGTATCAATAGGTAGCGTTGTTTATACCAGTTTGCTTAATTAAACGATTAAGTATTATTGCAAATTGGTATTAGGTTGTTATTACGTGTTGATATTAGTTAAGGTTTATTTATGCTAATCGACCCAACAGGGCGAGAGTTTAGTTACTTACGTTTGTCTATTACGGATGTGTGTAATTTTAAGTGTGTTTATTGTTTACCAGATGGTTATCAGGGCGGTCCCGACCGTGGCTTCCTCACAATTGATGAAATTAGCAATACGCTTAAAGCGTTTGCACACCATGGTATTGAAAAAGTAAGGATCACTGGCGGAGAGCCAACCCTTAGAAAAGACTTTATAGATGTTGTTCGCGCGGCGAAAGATGTTGCGGGCATAAAAAAAATTGCAATGACTACCAATGGTTTTTCTCTTCATAAGAATATTCATGACTGGGTAGATGCAGGTTTAAACGCCATTAATGTAAGCATTGATAGTTTAGATTCACGCATGTTTAACACCATTACTGGGCATGACAAATTTACCTCAGTAATGAAAGGTATTGATACTGCGCTTGAAACGGGTATTGATTCGGTAAAAATAAACAGCGTGCTGATGAAGCAATACAACGCAAAAGAGTTTGATACATTTTTAAATTGGGTTAAACACCGCCCCGTTACCATCCGCTTTATAGAGTTGATGCAAACAAACGACAACAAAGCCTTTTTTGATGCTAACCATGTATCTGGGCAAGTTTTAAAAACTCAGCTATTACAAACGGGTTGGCAGCAAGTTGCGCGTAGTGCATCAGCAGGTCCTGCTCAAGAGTTTGCGCATCCTGATTATCAAGGCAGGATTGGTTTAATAATGCCTTACAGCAACGATTTTTGTAGTACCTGTAACCGATTAAGGGTTACAGCAAAAGGAAATCTGCACTTGTGTTTGTTTTCTGAAGAGGGTATTTCGCTAAGAGAATATATGAACGACAGTTCGAATAGTGAATTAATGGCATTGTTATCTCGCTATATTAAAACTAAAAAGCCAACTCATCTTTTACATCAAGGTAACACAGGTATTACTACTAATTTATCTATGTTAGGTGGCTAGTTGTTAGAGCTAATTTGTAAACGAAAACATCAAACGTGTTCCTAAAATATCTATAAAAGGGAGTGTTTACATGGTTTTAGAGTAACAAAGCTTGTTAAATTGTATTTTCACGTTAAACTTACTTTTTATTTTTATTAAGTGATTAGAATGGATATCGCAGCCCTTAATAGCACTAAATCATTAAGAAAAAACGTTCTAAGAGGAATGTGCCTTTGCTTTGGTGTTTTATCGGTTGGATTTGCGGGATTTAATTTAACCGTAAATAACTTTCCATTGCTTGGCTATATCGAAATCTGTTTTTCTATTTATTGTATATTTACTTACATTACACTTATACGCCGCCCATTACAGTTTTGGCAATCCGTTGTAATGTGCGCACTTATCACATCCATTGTTATTTTAGGTACATCTTTGGCGTCGCCTCGTAACGGTGTTTATGTATGGTCGTTTGCATTACCTATTTTGTACTACCTACTATTAGGTAAACAATATGGTGTAATTTTCTCTGCAAATTTATTAGTCATCCAAGTATTTATTTTAGGTAGTCAGTCTACGCTTGCCCCCTTTGAGACTTTTAACTTATCCCTTAATTTAATCTGTGCTTATTTAAGTATTTGGGCGATTTCTCACGTTTTTGAAGGGAGTCGTTCGCACTTTTCAAGGCGACTTAAAAATTTAGCGTTACTTGACCCGTTAACGGGTGCAGGCAATCGCCTTTCAATGAACCACTACTTTGAAGTAGAACTACAAGATAAGTCACAGTTATATTTATTCTTACTCGATTTAGATTTTTTTAAACAAGTTAATGATGAGTATGGCCATGGTGTGGGTGACCAAGTGCTTATTGAAGTAGCGACTTTACTAAGAGTTTTACTCGCTAGAGGGTATGTATTTAGAGTAGGCGGTGAGGAGTTTGCTTTATTTAGCTCTTTTGAAAATGATGAGGCCGCGCTTAAAACTGCCGAACAAATAAGGGCATGTTTTGAAAGTACCACATTTGACATTGACGGCCTTGCAATCAATGTTACAACCAGTATTGGTGTCGCAAAATTTAAAAGTACCAATTCATTGGAAAGCTTTGTAAACCAAGCTGATAAACAGTTATATAAAGCAAAGCAATTTGGTCGCAATAAAGTGTATTGTAAGTTTAAAACAGAAAATGATTACGAGGCAGTTGTTGCGTAAGTCGTGCTACTTAGTACATTTGTTCAAAGTTAGGGATCCCGTTTTCCCAAATCGGCTTATCTTTTCCTAAATGCTCGCGCACAGCATCAAAAAATAATCGGGTTCTTACTGGTAAATCTCGATGCGGATATACGGCATACATCGCACTAAACTCCATCAGTTTTACATCGGTCAATAAAGGCACTAGCTTACCTTGTATTATTTCATCACCAATAATAAATGCAGGGGCAACAAAGTAAGTGGTGCCCGACAATGTTTTCATTAACAATGATTCTGCATCATTTGCCCTAAACACACTTTTTATTTTTTGCTCGCAGCGCTCACCTTTACTATCGTAATAATCTATTGCTTCTACTCGAATAGAATTACTGGCATAGCTTGCTGCTGGCAATTTCGCTAACTCTTCCATTGTTTTTGGCATACCATAAGTTTCAATAAACTGTGGCGCAGCTAAAATTAATAATCGATTACGCGCTATTTTACGTGCAATAAGTGATGAATCTTTGGGTTCACCTACACGAAAAGCCAAATCAAATCCTTCAGAGACTATATCTACTAATCTATCGTCTAAGCGCAGTTCAACTTCTACTTGCGGGAAGCGTTTTTGAAAATCATTAAGCACAGGTTGTAAATAACGGCGACCAATAAGAGTTGATGAAGTGATTTTTAAAACGCCGCGCGGCTCTAAATGATAGTTTTCAGCCATGCGCACGGTTTCACCGAGCAGCTCTCTAAGCTCAGCTGCTTTTTTGATCATTTCGGCGCCTGCCGCTGTGAGCGAAAATGAACGAGTAGTTCGGTTAAGTAACCTAACGCCTAACTCATCCTCTAAACGGCTAATTTGTTTAGATATAACAGAGCGATCTATGTTGCGTATTTCTGCAGCTTTAGCAAAAGAGCCTTGCTCAACTACTTCAAGTAACATTAAAAGTCGACTTGTTGTATCCATTATTACACCTTAACTAATCTATTGATGCCATTTTGGCATTAATGAATTTAAAAATCTATGGTTTTTACACACGGGTTTAATCCGTATTATGCGAGGCTAATCAACAATGGAGCGTCTTCATGAACAAACATCTAATTGCTGCTGCACTTACTGCGGCATCTTTAACACTTGCGGGTTGTGCTGATGAGAGCACAGCTCAATCAGCACCTGCACAGCAACTTCAACCAATTGATGTAGCACAGGTGCTTGTTAAGCCGGTACAAAGCTGGCACACATATACAACTCGTTTAGAGTCTCCACAAGAAGTTGCTTTAATGCCGCGTGTATCAGGAATCATCGATAGCATTGAATTTAAAGAAGGCGACGTGGTTAAGCAAGGCGATGTTTTATTTCAATTAGATGCACGCCCATTTGCAGCGGTTGTTGCAAGCTTAAAAGCACAAATTAAAAGTGCAGAAGCTGCCTTAGAACAAGCTAAAAGTGAAGACAAACGTGCTGTACGCTTATTAGACCGTAAGGCAATCTCAACTGAGCAAGCACAAGCGCGTACTTCAACACTGCGCCAACGCGAAGCACAGCTTTCTGCACTGCAAGCACAACTTACTTCAGCAGAGCTTGATTTAGAATTTACGTCAGTAGTATCACCCATTGACGGCATTATTTCTCGTGCAAATATTACTAAAGGTAATAACGTACTTGCGGGTCAAAGCGTATTAACATCGATTGTTTCAAACCAAGCTATGTACGCTTATTTTGATGTTGATGAACGCACATGGAATAGCTCTTTTAATGATGTTACTGCTGCGAGCCATCAAACTGTTGTAATGCAAAAAGTCGGTCAGAGTGATTTTGCATACAAAGGCTACATTAACTTTATTGATAACCAAATTAATTCATCAACGGGCACATTACGTGTACGTGCAGTATTTGATGAAGATAGTAATCAACTTCGAGCGGGTTCATTTGCACGCATTAAGTTAGCGGCTAATGAAGTGAGTGAAAAAGTTATTATTCCTGAGCGTGCAATTGGTACCGACCTTAAAAATCGTTTTGTATTAACCGTTGGCGAAAACAACGTACTTGAATACAAACTAATTACTATTGGTGAGCGTTACGGTGCATTACGTGCGGTTACTTCAGGCCTTAGCAAAGGTGATGTAATTGCAGTAAATGGTCCTGCTCGCGTTGGTCCTGGTATGCCAATCTCTCCTCAAACAGTAACAATTGATACAAGCGGTGTGGCATTTACATTGTCAAACGACAACGCACAACTTGTGGCTAAGCAATAAGGTTTATTGATGAAATTTTCGCATTTCTTTATACAGCGCCCAATATTTGCGGCCATGCTATCGTTGGTTATTTTAATTGCTGGTGGCATATCATTATTCCAACTACCAGTAAGTGAATACCCAGAAGTAGTTCCTCCTACAGTGGTTGTTACTGCCAGTTACCCAGGTGCTAACCCTACCGTTATTGCGCAAACAGTGGCAACACCGCTGGAGCAAGAAATTAACGGCACTGAAAACATGTTATATATGTTTTCGCAAGGTACCAGTGATGGCCGTATGACACTAACGGTAACCTTTGCGTTAGGTACCGATTTAGACCGTGCTCAAGTACAAGTTCAAAACCGTGTAAACAGTGCACTTCCACGTTTGCCAGAAGAAGTACAACGTTTAGGTGTTGTGGCTGAAAAGTCATCACCCGATTTAACCATGGTAGTGCATTTATATTCACCTAAAAAAACGCACGACACAGCTTACTTATCTAATTATGCTGATTTAAACATTAAAGATGAAATTGCACGCTTACCAGGCGTAGGTGATATTCGCTTATTCGGTGGCGGTAAATACTCAATGCGAGTGTGGCTAAACCCAGATGCACTTGCTGCACGCGAATTAACAGCAACAGATGTAGTAACAGCGCTTCGATCGCAAAACCAGCAAGTTGCTGCAGGTAGCTTAGGCGCGCAACCTATTTCAAACGACAATCAATTTCAAATACTGTTAAATGTTAAAGGCCGTTTAAACAGTATTGAAGAGTTTGAACAAGTTATTATTAAAGTAGGCGATGAAGGTCAGTTAACGCGTTTATCTGATATAGCCCGTGTTGATTTAGGGCAAGACACTTACGCACTGCGTGCAGAGCTTGATAACCAACCAGCTCTTGCAATGCCAATATTTCAACGCCCAGGTTCAAACGCTATTGAACTTTCTGATCAAGTACGTGAAACAATGGCGCGCTTGTCTAAAGATTTCCCTACCGGTGTTGAATACGACATTGTGTACGATCCTACGGTATTTGTTCGCGGCTCAATTGACGCGGTAATTGCCACTTTGCTTGAAGCAATTGTATTGGTAGTTATTGTTGTTATTGTATTTTTACAAACGTGGCGTGCATCAATTATTCCGTTAATTGCCGTGCCTATTTCACTCATTGGTACGTTTGCTGTAATGCAGTGGTTAGGTGTCTCAATTAACACCTTGTCGTTGTTTGGTTTAGTATTGGCCATAGGTATTGTTGTAGACGATGCGATTGTAGTTGTTGAAAACGTAGAGCGTAATATCGAAAATGGTTTATCGCCTCTTGAAGCAACCCGCGTTGCAATGAGCGAAGTAACAGGCCCTATTATTGCCATTGCGCTAGTACTAAGTGCTGTATTTATTCCTACTGCGTTTATTACCGGTTTATCAGGTCAGTTTTATAAGCAATTTGCCCTTACAATTACAATTTCGACGATTATCTCAGCGTTTAACTCATTAACGTTATCGCCTGCGCTTGCTGCATTGCTACTAAAATCGCACGATGCAAAACCAGATGCATTTACGCGTTTACTTAATAAATTGTTTGGTCGTTGGTTGTTTAAACCATTTAACCGCGTATTTAATCGTGGTGCTAAAGGTTACGAAAAACTGGTACAAAAACTAATTCGTATGACCGTTGTTGTAATGGTGGCTTATATTGCACTTGTTGGCGGCACAATTAAGTTATTTGATACCGTACCAGGTGGCTTTATTCCACAGCAAGACAAACAGTATTTAGTGGCTATTGCGCAGTTACCTGACGCTTCAAGCCTTGATCGTACTGAAGACGTACTTGCTCAAATGCAGCAAATTGCACTAGAAGTACCAGGCGTTGCAAATACTGTCGCATTCCCAGGTTTATCGGTTAACGGTTTTACCAATAGCCCTAACAGCGGCATTGTATTTACACCACTTGAAAGCTTTGACAAACGTACCGACCCGAGCCAATCAGCGATGGCGATAGCGGCGCAGTTGAATAAACGTTTTGCTGCCATTGATGAGGCATTTGTAGCGGTATTTCCACCGCCGCCAATTCAAGGTTTAGGGACTACCGGTGGTTTTAAACTGCAAATAGAAGACAGAGCTAACAAAGGGTTTGAAGCATTATTTAATAGCCTGCAAGCCGTTATTGGTAAAGCGCAACAAGACCCTGCATTAATGGGCCTGTACTCAAGTTTCCGTATCCAAGTTCCACAAATGGATATTGATATTGACCGCGAACAAGCGCTTATTCAAGGTATTCCACTTGATGAAGTATTTAATGCTCTGCAAATTTATTTAGGCTCTGTGTACGTAAATGACTTTAATATGTTTGGCCGTACGTACCAAGTAAATGCACAGGCTGATGCTGACTACCGCTTAGACCCTGATCAAATACTTAATTTAAAAGTACGTAACCGCTCAGGTAATATGGTGCCTCTAGGCTCTGTATTAACAGTAACTCCAACGATTGGTCCTGACCGTGTTATGCATTACAACGGTTACCCAAGTGCAGAGTTAAATGGTAGCCCAGCGCCAGGTTATAGTTCTGATCAAGCACAAGTTGCTATTGAAAAAGTACTCGCAGACACACTACCAACAGGTATTGAGTATGAGTGGACTGAAGTAACGTACCAACAAGTACTTGCCGGTAACACCATGGTTTATGTATTCCCGTTAGTTGTATTACTTGTATTTATGGTACTTGCAGCGCAGTACGAGAGCTTACGTTTACCACTGGCAATTATATTAATTGTTCCTATGACTATTTTCTCAGCCTTGTTAGGTGTGTGGTTTGTTGGCTCTGACAACAACATATTCACCCAAATAGCGCTAATAGTACTGGTCGCGTTGGCTTCTAAAAATGCGATATTGATGGTTGAGTTTGCAAAAGATAGACACGATTCAGGCTTATCGCACTTAGAGGCAATACTTGAGGCATGTCGTATGCGTTTGCGCCCAATATTAATGACCTCAATTGCATTTACAGCAGGTGTTGTACCGTTAGTACTTGCCACTGGTGCAGGCGCCGAAATGCGACACGCAATGGGTAACGCAGTATTCTCAGGCATGATAGGTGTAACCGTGTTTGGCCTATTGTTTACGCCGGTATTTTATATGCTAGTGACTAACAAAAAAGAGAAAGCGCAGGAGAATACTCATGACTAAATTAATGCAAAAAAGGCTGAAAACAAGTCTAACTGTCAGTGCAGTATTAGTTGCTGCGTTTTTAGCAGGGTGCGCGGGTAAAATAGACACCATGAGCGAGCAAAAAGCCGTTAACGAATTTGTTGCTAAGGCTAATATTGCTAGTAACGTTAGCGTTGCTGATGAAACAAACTGGTGGAAAAAGCTTAATTCTGATCAACTAAATGAGCTTGTTACTGGTGCGCTTGCAAATAACTATAATTTGCAAACAAGCCAGTTAACACTTAAAAGTGCATTAGCGCGATTAGGAGAGCAAAAAGCCCAGTACCTTCCGCAAGGTGGCGTAAATGTTGGCGCAGCTCGAAGCGATGCACCAAGCGTGTTTGACCGCCAATCAAGTGCAAACGTTGCACTTGATTGGCAGCTAGATTTATTTGGTCGCATAACGGCGTTGGTTGATGCTGCAAATGCATCGGCCATGAGCCAAGCAGAGCAAGTACGTTTATTACAAATAGAAGTAGTATCGTCAGTTGTTAAAGGCTTTGTGAGCTATCAGGGTAATGTTGAAAAACAACACATTGTAGCGCTTCAAATAGAAGCGCTTGAGCAAAGTATTGACGTTTTGCAAGCACGAGTTGATGAAGGTGTCGCTAACGAGCTTGATTTAAACCGTACTATGGCGCAGCTTAGGCAGCAACAAGCACTTATGCCTGCCATTGAGTATGCAAAATACAGCGACTTATCTGCGCTTGCAGTACTAAGCGGTAAGCTAGCGCAAAATATTGCTATTGAAAACGAGCAAGGCGTGCTTGAACGTGACTTTAGCGTCGCACTAAAAAACGCTAATAATGCCATTGCCTTACGTCCTGATATTAGCCGCGCGCTGTTTGATTTTAGCCAAGCAAATAGTTTAAGTGTTGCAGCTAGCAAAGCGTTATTACCCGATATTAGCTTATCTGCATTTGCAGGGGTTGTGAGTATAGACAGTACCGGCTTAAAAAATACCGATCAGCAGTGGCAAGTAGCGCCGCAGTTGCAATGGTCGTTATTAAGCTACCCAGCATTATTAGCTCAGCGCGACGCGCAGCAGTTTTTAAGTGAAGCCGCTTACAGCGATTATCAACAAGTAGTATTAACAGCACTCAGTGAAAGTGAACTTTCACTGCAATTGTTGGTCAATCAAGCACAGCAAAAACGCTTTGCCGATGAACGCTATGACTTTGCTAATAAAGCATTTTTACAAGCACAAGCAATGTATGAAGAAGGTCAAATTCCTTACCTTGAGTTGTTAGATGCGCGCCAGGATGTTTTAATAGCACAAGAAAATGCTGTTGAAACAACAATTTCTTCACTGCTTGCCAAAGTAAATGCTTACCAGTCATTTAATGGCCAATGGAGTTATGCGTTAAACGACACTAATAAGTAGAGTTATATTGATGCCAAATACTGAAAATTTACATGAATACATTATCCCGCAAACAATGCGCGCTATTGTACTGCCAGAACCAAATGAAGCAATTGACTTAGCGGATGCTGAGCTGCCTGTTCCAGACTGTGCAGATAACGAGCTGCTTGTAAAAGTAGAGTACGTTGGTTTAAATCCAGTTGATGGTCAATTTGCTAAAACAGGCTTTTGTAAATGGCAGTATCCACATATTTTAGGCTTAGATGCCGTAGGTGTTGTGGTTAAAGCTAATAAAGGTGTGTTTCCAAATGTTGGCGAGCGCGTTATGTGGCATGCCAACATTGGTGAGCAAGGTGCTTTGAGTGAATACACCAAAGTACCTAACTTTGCAGTGTCGGTTGTGCCAAGCGGTTTAAATCCGGCCATTGCAGCAACACTTCCATGCGCCGGTATGGCAGCACTCATCAGCTTAGATAAAATAGGCATTAGTGAAGGCGATACTATTTTTATTGAAGGCGGAGCCGGAGCAGTAGGGCAGTTTGCTATTCAATATGCAAAACAGCGCGGTGCAGATGTATTTACCACAGCATCAAAGCGTAACCATAAGTTGGTTAAGCAGTTAGGCGCTGATGTGGTTTTTGACTATAGCGATAAAAAGCTATGCGAAAAAATCCGCAGAGAACTTGGCCCGCAAGGCTTTGACGCGATTATTGATACAATTGGTGGCGAGTGTACTCAGCGTAATATTGAGTTAATGCGTTTTTGCGGACGTATTGCCTGCTTAAATCCGCTCCCTTGTTTTGATCAAGACTTAATGTATCACCGAGCCCCCAATATTAGCGTTGTATCAATTGGTGGTGCATGGCTTGCTAATAGTTTATGTGCACAACAACGCTTGAGCTTTATGGGCAACTTGTTACTTGAAGGAGTTGTTAGTGGCGACATTAAATACCCTGAAATAACGCCCGTAGATTTTAGTGCTGAGTCAGTATCGCAAGCGCTTAATAAACAACTTGCTGGTGGTTTTACCGGCAAGCAAATTGTTAAAGTTGCTAACTGAAGCGCTTATACAATTTGATTTAAATTTAAGTAGTTTTAGCTAGATCAACTGATAATGTAGCCTCTACAAATTGAATAAAAACGTAGCCTATTTGTGCTGCGTTTTTTTATGCCCATCAAAAAATAGATACAGCGCTAGCGCTTTTGCTGTTTTATTCATCATTTTAGTCAAAATACTTTTTTTCAGCGTACAACTGTAAGCCTTTGTGTTTCAACAGTTTACGTTCAGGTAAAGAAAATAAATTGAAAAAACTGTTAATTAATTGAATAGAGTAATTGATCTAAACGATTTTTTATGACGTAATGTAGGTATTATTTAGCTGGTCGGATGAGTTCAATCATGAGTTTACGTACAAAACTAAAAAAAGTATTACCAAGTATTTCTATCACAGAACAAGAAGCGCTAGACGCGGGTGATGTATGGCTTGAAGGTTCTATCTACCAAGGTAAACCTGATTTCAGTGCACTTCGCGACGTACCTGCTGCTACATTAAGCGCAGACGAGCAAGCATTCTTAGACGGTCCAGTAAAAGAGTTATTGGGCATGATTGACGATTCAGTGATTCAAAACGGCATTCATTTACCAAATGACATCTTAGAATTTTTGAAAAAAGAGCGTTTTTTCTCGCTTATCATTCCTAAGTCGTTTGGTGGTTTAGAGTTTAGCCCTTATGCAAACTCTACCATTGTTGGCACAATTGCGACTAAAAGCTCAGCAGTTGCGGTAACCGTAATGGTTCCTAACTCGTTAGGCCCAGGTGAGTTATTACTTCACTTTGGTACGCAAGAACAACAAGCACATTACTTACCACGCCTAGCAAATGGTACAGACATTCCATGTTTTGCATTAACAAGCCCAGAAGCGGGTTCTGATGCAGGTGGTATTCCTGATGTTGGTAAAGTAACTAAAGGTATGTACAACGGCGAAGAAGTGCTTGGTCTAGAAATTACCTGGGACAAGCGCTACATTACACTTGCACCTATTGCTACCGTACTTGGTTTAGCATTTAAAGTAGTTGACCCTGATGGTCTGCTAGGTGGTAAAGAAAACCTAGGCATTACCTGTGCACTTATTCCTAAAGAGCACCCAGGTGTAGAGCTTGGTAATCGCCACGACCCAATGGGTATTCGTTTTTACAACGGTACTACACGTGGTAACAAAGTATTTGTACCAATGGATTTTGTTATTGGTGGACAGAAAAACATCGGCCGTGGTTGGCAAATGCTGGTTAGCTGTTTAGGTGCTGGCCGTGGTATTTCATTACCTGCGCTAGGTGTTAGTACAGCACAAGTTGCATTTAAATCAGCATCTGAATACGCAGCAGTGCGTGAACAGTTTGGTTTAGCCATTGGTCAGTTTGAAGGTATTCAAGAAAAACTAGCCGACATTGCAGGTAAAACATACCTACAAGAAGCAATGCGCGTACTTACAACTGAAGGCTTAGGCATGGGTTTAAAACCATCAGTAGTAACCGCAATTGCTAAATACCATATGACAGAGCTTGGTCGCGACGTGCTTGATTCAGCAATGGATATTCAAGCAGGTAAAGCGATTCAAAACGGTCCACAAAATACATTAGCAAGCGGTTATGTTGCTCAGCCGATTGCCATTACGGTAGAAGGCGCGAACATTCTTACACGTAACCTAATGATCTTTGGTCAAGGTGTTATGCGTTGTCACCCATATTTACAATCTATGGTTGAGTCAATTCACAGTGAAGACAAAGGCGCAGATAAAGAATTTAACGGCATTTTGCGTAAAACAATCGGCTACAGCACAGCAAACAGCTTACGTGCTTTCCGCCTTGGTGTTTTACCATTTACAGCAAGTGCTAATTCTGAATTACCAGAAGTACGTGACTACGAAAAAGCAGTACATAAATTATCTGCAAAACTTGCAGTGTACGCAGACTTTTCGTTACTGGTACTTGGCGGTAAGTTAAAACAAGCAGAAATGCTATCGGCACGTTTAGGCGATGTAATGAGCTTCTTATATGCAGCTATGGCATCAATTAAATACTACGAGCAAAAAGTATCAAGTAGTGACCGTGAGCAAGCAGCGCCGTATTTCCATTACGCGACTCGTTTTGCACTACAAAGTGCTGAAGAAGCATTGCATAAGTTTTTAGATAACTTCCCTGCAAGTGGTACACGTAAGTTTATTCGCTTCATTACAATGAACTACTCAACTAAAATGCCAAAAATTAGCGACGATTTAATCCGCGAACTAGCTAAGCAAGCTCAGCTAGATACCGCATTTAAAGCGCAAATCACGCATTTAGTTAAACCAGTAGTGGGCGATGGCCATCATATTAATGAGCAAGCTTACAAAGCTAAAATGGCATCACTTGGCGAGCTGGCTAAAGTTAAAAAAGCATTACGTGCTAAAGTAATTAAGCCAGGTGCACGTTTTAACATCACGCTTGATAACGCACTAGCGGCAAACGTAATCACGCAAGCTGAACACGTTCAGTTAATTGATTACAACATCAAACGTGAAAAAGCGATTCGTGTAGATGAGTTCGATTTTGATATGAACATACTAGACGATAACGCACAGCCAATTAACCCGCTTAAAAGCGTAGTTAATCAGTAAGTTAAAGTAATTAAATTCAATGATGCAAAGCGCCCGCAGTATCGGCGCTTTTATTGTTGATTAAAAAATTAGTGTGGAGCCCCGTTTGTGTAAAAACAAGCGGGGCTTTTTTATGTTTTTTAAAAGTAGAAATAGATGGCGGTATTGGTCTTAAAGCGAATATGTATGCGTAGAGGATTAAAAAGAGACGCTTATAATCTTGAAAAAGGGCTAACAACCCCGTTAGCACCTTGCTGTAGTACATGGGTATAAATTTGTGTAGTTTTAACATCAGAATGGCCAAGCTGAGCTTGAACAGTTCTTATATCGGCGCCACTTTGCAGTAGATGAGTAGCAAAAGAGTGTCTTAATGTATGAGGTGTTATTATTTTTGTTAACCCTGATTTTTGGACGGCTTTTTTAATCTCTTTTCTAATACAAGAGTGATGAAAATGATGTCGCCTTATTTCACCACTTTGAGGATCTGAACTTAATATATGAGAAGGAAATAAATATTGCCACGCAAGCGATTTTGCGGCACTTGAATATTTTTTTGTTAAAGCATATGGCATCCATACGCCAGAATATTTAGTATTATTTAAATCCAGTTTTAAATAGTCATCAACGTTCAAAATTTGATTTCTCAGCATAGGAATTAGCTCTGTGGCCAGCGTAACAATGCGGTGTTTATTACCTTTTCCATTCCATACTTGAATGCATTTATAATCAAAATCAATATCTTTTACTCTTAATTGCACCGCTTCCATTACTCTTAAGCCACTTCCATACATAAGGGCTGCAATTAAATAATAGCGCTTATTTAAATGAGCCATCAACATTTTAACTTCCTCTGGGGTCATCACTACAGGGAGCTTTGCTTGTTTTTTACTACGGGCAAAATTTAAATTTAATGAGAGTTCTTTTTTTATTATGTGCTTGTATAAAAATGACAATGAATTGAGTGCGGTGGCTTGCGTACGTGGTGCAACGTTTTGCTTTAACACTAAATGTTCTAAGTAGCGTTCGACTTCATTGTCCCCCATTGAGGCGGGATGGCGTTTATTATGAAAATGGATATAAGATGCAATCCATCTTAGGTAGGTATCTACGGTGCGTAATGAATACTGACGTACTAACATATAATCGGCTATATAATTTAAAAATGGGGAACGTGTTTTCATACTATTACCAATAATGGCGCTGTTTTTATATACAGTATAGTTGTGATGCACACATATTCAAGAAAATGAGCGGCGAGCGCATTTTCTCTTTTATTGAGAGTTTGAATGCTAATAAAAAATTATATATAGCAATGTGTTAAGTTATTTGGTAAAAATGATTTATAAAATACATGAGCGTATGGTTGGCAGAAATATGCGCGATGAGCGCACTATTAAATTGTTGGACCTGCCTCGCAAGCTCGGGGAAGTGACTTTAAGGCCTAGGTTTCTGGATAAATAAGTAGTGTTGTTCTATCTTTTTTAGATGGAAAAATGGTCAATTCAAAAACTGTTTCAATCGCAACTTGATGGAGCAGCATCCACACTCAACGTCCCCTTATATCAGCTTAAGGCAGCACAAGCGATTAGCGGCTGTCGTACTGAAACTATGGGCAGTCATGCTCAATATTGTGCCAATGGTCATCTTTGTGGCGTATTTTATAATTCCTGCCGACATCGCGGTTGTCCTCAGTGCCAATATGCTGCGAAGGAGCGGTGGTTAGCTCAGTGGTCTGCGCGGTTATTGAATGTTCAGCACCACCATTGGATCTTCACTGTGCCACACGAGTTGCTGATGTTATGGCGATATAATCGTGAATGGTTTCAGAATCAAATGTACGTTGCTGTATCGAATACTATCAAGCAACTTAGTCGTACTAAAGCGCATTTAGGTGCTCAACCGGGCTATTTACTGGCGTTACATACCTGGGGCAGAAACTTGAGTGAGCATCCTCATATTCATTGTTTAATCACCCATGGTGGATTGGACGACTCGGGCAATTGGGCGAAACCTAAGCGTTCAGTGATGTTTCCGGTGAAGATCATGCGGCGTTTATTTCGTGGCAAGTTTTTGTCGGGCATTAAACAAGCTTTAGCCGATGGTAAATTGGTTTTTCCGCCAGAGCAGCAAGCAACACAATTGACTAACCTGAGCAATAAATTGGGTCGAATTGACTGGCAAGTTTATGCCTGTTCACCCTATTCACATGGCTTAGGCGTCGCTAAGTATTTAGCTCGATACATGCGTGGTGGGGCGATAAATAGCAGTCAAATCACCGCAGTAAAAGATAATATGGTGACGTTTAAATATAAATCCCATCAAACTAAAAAGACCGAACGACAGCAGGTTAGCCTGCCCACGTTTAGTTGTATGGTGTTGAAGCACCTACCATTAAAAGGCAAACCGACAATCCGTTATTACGGGGTATATCATCCAACAGTGGTAGACAAACTTAATTTGGCAAGAGCTCAATTTAAACAACCAGTATTTATTGGGATCCAGTTACCTACATGGCAAGACATACTCAATAAATTAGGTACAACATTAAGTTGTCCAGAATGCGGGAGTCAGGAGCGAATAGCGGCGGCACCAGTTAAGCGTTAATTGGGTTTATAGGAACAGTCTGCGCTTAGATGCGGAGCAATAGAGTGTGGGTGAGGGGTTTAAAAAACACCCAAATAACAGTGGTTATAATTGCCAGAGATGGTTATCATTCGAACATAATTAATATGTTTGGCGACTGAGATACGCGATGGTTTTCCACAGCGATACCGGCAGTCCAACAAGGCGATGAATCGGACAAAGCTCTTTTGAATATAATGAAAAACTTAAAAAATTTTAAAGAGATCTTCGCCGTTTATCTTAAACGTTAGGGCTACTCATAAAATGGAGAGTATATTGATTCCTTCTGCAGAAACTTCAGCATGGAATATCGCTGAAGGTGAAAACGACGGTAAACTAAGGTTAATTCGTTACCGACCAGATTTAGAACCGTATATTGGAAGTTCTGACTATTCTAAAAGGTTGGTGATCATTTGGGATTATGAAATAACTAATAATAGCGGTATGCCTTCGGAACAACAAAGCGAAGAAATGAAGAATTTTGAAGATGCTTTAGTTGGAACTCTTGATCCAGAAAGATTAGCTATTTTAGCTTTCGTACTCACAAGTAACGGTTGTCGAGAGTGGCATTACTATGTAAGTGATATTGAGCAAATTGGTCCGAAAATTAATTCAGCGCTTTCTACTTTTCCTAAGTTACCTATTCACCTACAAGTTGAAGATGATCCTGAATGGGAACAAATTAGTATGCTTTACAATATGTGTGAATAATAGCCCTAACAAGCCATTCAAGCAGGACAAATAACAGCTGGCTATTTGCTCCTTCGTCGCTTATTTTAGCCAACTATTATTTGCCTCTTAATGGGGCGTTAGGTATACGGAGAAAGCATGGACGATTTCGATTGGATTGATACAGGATCAGGAGAGCGATTCCACTCTGCAATATACAATTGCCCAGATTGTACTAAAAAGGTTTCATTCGGTGATAATTTCTGTCGGCACTGCGGTATAAAATTCACACCTGTGATGTGCAATCACATGAAGAAAAATTTAAAGCTTCTAGGTAGTAGTAACTTCAAACATTTAGTTATTATTATGCTCATAGTTATGGTTGTTATTTTTGCTACGGTACTTTCTTAGTTTGGTGGCCTTGTATACCTAACAAACTAATAAATAAGGACAAAAAACAGTTGGCTGTTTTCGTTCCTCAACATTTTAGCCAACAATTTTTTGCCCATTATTAGGGCGTTATGCGTAATTCAAAGGTTGAGAAATGAAATCTAGTTTTGTCTTAATATCATTAATGTTTTTATCAGGATGTGCATCTGTCCCTAAGTCAGTAGATGAACTTAGATCAGCAGGTAAAGCTAAAAGCAGTTTTTGCTCCAACAAAGCGTTTAATGAAACTGTTGAAATAATTGAGAGCCAATTAAAAAAATGTTTCGCGCGCGGTAAGCATGAGATTTATGGTGGTACAAGTGATACTTTTATCGAAAAAAGTGGGGTTGGTAGTGATTCAGTTACATTGGCTTCTGTAGCGCATGTAAATTGGAATAGGTTTTACCAAACAATTGTTGATGTAAGCTCTAAAAATAACTGTCCTGTTTTGGTAGAAGCTTATGGTATGTCAGACAACTGGTCTAAAACTACAAGTTTGGTTCAGAGTTGGGTAAGTGGTAACAACCTTGATAAGTGTGACTAAGTTACGCATAACAAGGGTTTTCAAGTCGGACAAATTACAGTTGGCTTTTTGTTCGTGCCTCACTTATTTTAGCCAACTGCAATTTGCCGCTTAAAACGGCGTTATGCTACAAGGAGAGTTCGGTGTTTAAACTAACCATCATTATTACTTCGTTGTTGCTTGTGACTTCATGCGCAACAACTACCCCAAAATTGAATTCAGGCACGCCTGTTAATATTTATGGTGTTTCATCACTATCACCCCAAAATGGCAGTTGGTCTGTTATTACTGCAAGTGGCTACCAAGTTGCTCTTGGAGCTAAAGTGACTGATAACGGTAGTGGCGTTATAAATATGTCTCTTTATGAAATTCCAGAATTCTCTTCGGAAAAAGAATTCTTATCGCACGTGGTCAAGCACAGAGCATCTTCACCTGATATCGGTAGGTTTGAACTTAAAGAAAACGTCGAAGAATTAGTAAACCTTAACGGTGCAACATGCGTAAAGCACAGAACAATTTCACAAGATAACAATGCTAAAATTAATGGTAATAAATCAGCCGTAATGCAAATAGAGTATATTGGGTATAATTGCATACATCCATTTAAAAAATCTGTTGGCGTACATACCGAGTATTCTCTTCGTCATTTTAAAGGTAAAGAGTACCCTGAACTAAATAAAAGTGCAGAAGAGTTTTTTAGTAATATACAATTTAAAGAGCTCTAGTAGCATAACAAGCGCATTAAGACGGGACTGCTAACAGTTTGCTCGGTTCCGCTTCGCTTCACATTTTAGCAAACAATTATCAGCCCCTTATGCGGGCGTTATGAGTTTTATCTAATTGGATTGTTTATTGTTGCTAAAAGGATTTTTCTAAACGTGAATATTCTTTTGCGCTTCATACGAGTTTCGCTATTATAGCTTTGTTAAAGCCACTAATAGAATTTGCCTTTATAAAGAGATTTTGTGGCAAATCCATTAGTTCAGGCTGGTTTTATTTAGTAGCTCAAGTTAGAGTTTATCTACAAATTGGGTGTTTACTATTAGTGTAGTATTTTGAGTTAACCTAAGTTACTCATAACAAGCAAATCAAGTGGGACTAATTCTCACTTCGTTCGTTATTATGCCAGCAATAATTAGCCCCTTATTTGGGCGTTAGGTACCTTAAAATGTCTGTAATCTCGAAACTAATGGAAGCAACCGAAGCCGATACAGATGTGCTTCGAAGTCTTGATTCTAATAACGATGACTTTAGTAAATTCAGAGAGGTAGATTTTACCTTCAAGTGTGAAAGCAAAGATAAAGCCGATACCATTGCCGGGTTCCTAGATGATTACCAATATGGAAGAGCAAATGTGATTACAGAAGACGATCAATATATGGTTCAATTGCTAATCGAAATGCCTGTAACACAAAATATCATACTTTGCGTTTCAGGCTTTATGACTTGTCTTGCAGAGTTATATAACGTTGAGGTTGACGGTTGGGGATGTATTGCACAAAACGGTACCTAACAAGAAAATCAAGCAGGACGCCTAACAGCTGGCTGTCGTTCGTGCCTCACTAATTTTAGCCAGCTATTAAGCGCCTCTTATTTAGGCGTTAGATAGCTTGGAAGATCGCGAGGGAATTTGAAAATGGATGCAATAAAAGATCTAGAAAACGAACATCCTATTGCCTCTCATTGGCGACCAATTATTAAGCGCGCTGTAGATGCATTTTCACAAAATGATTTTGGACTCTCGACACCGATAGAAAATATTCAACCTATACCAGTCGACATAGCACTTGCTAACAAAAGTTATGTAGCAGATTATGGAGAGGTTCTAATCAACCTGCCTGAAGAAACTTGGGAAACATCTTGTGCTCAATGGATGGGTGATTATTGGCAAATTATAGTCGACCTTTTTACCGAAAATGAAGGGCGGAGTGACTTAGTATTAAACGGTCGAGTAATGGAAAAAAACGGTAATATAAGTTTAGAGATAGGGTTAATTTATGTGCCATAACGAGGTGGCGCAATCTAACAAAACCATCAACCGGATTTGTGGAAAAGCACCACAAACCGGTTATGGAAAGTGTTAGCTGTACTCATGAAAACTGATAAAACGTCTCAATTTCTGTGGTTCATTTTCCTAATACTAGGTGTTTGGTTTTCAATCGAAACCGTGAACAGTACCTTTTTCGGCTTTGAGCTAGCAATAGGTACTGCTCTGTTTGGTTTAATTATAGGGCTTGTCTTACACAAAAAGCGTAACCCATCTGAGCTTTGGGATAGTTTTGTAGATAAGAGGAATTTTTTTAGAAGTCAGCGTAGAACAACTTATATGTTCTTTTTTCTCGCCGTTGTAGGTTTCTTGAACTCTTACATGTTAGTTGGTGAGCCGGAGTATTTTGATACTGAAATAATCGAAAAAAGAATCAGCAGAGGGAAGTCGACTAGTTATATATTGGCTATAGCTCCAGAAAAATTCGGCACGCTAGATCTAAAAGTTGGCGAAGAATTTTGGAATTCTCAATCAGTGGGCAATACGCTCGTGATTTCGGTGCAAGAAAATATTTTTGGTTTGTATGTGGTTACGGATTACAGTACAGCTAACAAAACGCTTAAAAAATCGGACACGTAACAGTTGGCTCGTTTCCGCTTCGCTTCAATTTTAGCCAACTATTACTTAGCCGTTTAGCGCGGCGTTATGTACCTAAATATGAACCTGAGCTCGTTTAATCAATTGATAATAAGTTTGTCTGCTGGAATTACAGCGTTAGACTTTGCTTTTTTACCTTCAAAAGACGGCGTATTTTCATCTTTATATATTGTTCCTATCGCTTTACTTTTAATTTTTGCATTGTCCTTATTAACATCTAAACGTAATTACAAAATCGCAGCTTTTAAAATAGCCCTCGCTTATTCAATGTATAGCGCAATGTTTGTTGGTGTTTTACTCCCATTTGGGCAAGCTATTTCATTTCTAATTGAGTCAGGTTTTAATTTTCAAAGTTGGCAAAATATATATGGTAAATGGGCATTAATACAATTTGGTTCGGGTATCGTATTTAGTATCATTTCGCTCTATGCATTTTTCGGTTTAAAGCGTAATATCGGTACATAACAAGCTAATTAATAAGGACAAAAAACAGTTGGCTGTTTTCGTTCCTCAACATTTTAGCCAACAATTTTTTGCCCATTATTAGGGCTTTATGTGTCTTCGGAGGTTCGGTGCTTAAAAAAGGATTAGTTGCACTATTCATTGTTTGCTTCTTCTACTCTTGGTTTGTTGCTGATACTTGCAGTTTTGATCAAGAATATGCGCATTCTAAGGTTGTGAAGTATCTAACTAGCAAGTCACTACCAATTGAATACTTAAAATTCGACTCAGAATATTCGGAGGAATGTAGGTTTTCGTACATGTATGAAGGTGCAGGTGAAAAAATTCATTTTGTCATTATTGATGACTTTGTTCGTGGTGCAAAACTAAATATGTGGGACTTCAATAAGCAAGGTGAATAAGCCACATAACAAGGCTTTAAAGTCGGACAAATAACAGTTGGTTTTTGCTCCTTCGTCGCCTATTTTAACCAACTATCATTTGCCGCTTAAAGTGGCGTTATGCGTCTCGATAAAATGGAGTTTCTAATTGACCTATGAATTCAAATCTAAATTTTGGTCAAACTTAAAAGTCACGTTTAAATTCGTTGGAATTGTGCTACTTGGATTAATCATAAAAATAACAATCGATGAACTCCAAGAAGGTGAAATTGAAGATCCAACCGCACCTTTAGTGTTGTTAACTTTTATACCAACACTTTTAATTGGTGTTTTCGCTTATACAAAATTAAAACTATCAAACTTAAATAAATACCTTTGCTCACTTGTTTTCGCATTTGCTATTTCATTTTCTGTGTTAGTACTTTATTTTATTGCAGTAGCTCTTGGTTCAACTGAAATAAATATAAGGTTAGCCAAATTTTTTACAATATTAATTTTTGCGTGTACGACGTTGCTATATCTTCAATTGCCATGGCAAAAAGACGCATAACAAGCTGTTCAAGCGGGACTGCTAACAGTTGGCTCGGTTTCGCTTCGCTACACATTTTAGCCAACAATTATCAGCCCCTTAACAGGGCGTTAGAAGTGCCAGAAGGATCTGCAAATGTCTTATTACAACTGCACTATTTTAAAGACCGCTGCAAAAGTCTCTTTTTTACATATTTCTTGGCTTGTTGCCCTAATTGGAATTCCGATTGTATTTTTTAGGGATGGCTTAGACTTAGTAGAAAAGTCACTATTGTTTAGTGGATTATTATTCTTTTTCTGGTTTGTATATTTACTTTTTTGCATTACATTTCATAGGCTAAGTATGCGAAATGAGCATAACAAATTTGGCTACCTTGCAAAGGATGACCTCGAAAAAGGCAAAGAAGTTGGTACACATTTGGAGGGTTGGTAGCATGGCACTTCTAACAAAACGCTCAAGCTCGCTCCCTCTGGTCGCAGGGACGCCTATACGCGGGGCGGCTTCGCCATTATGCCCCACGCATCTGCGCCCCTTAGCTTAAAGTTAGGTAACCAATGATATTCCGAGACGTACAACTAATTAACGCTGGAAAACATAGCGAAGAGAAATTAGCTCAAAATCGGTATTTGATGGCTTATTGGGAAAACTTGCGGGATATATTTTGCACCCTTTTACCCAACAAGTTCGATTTTTACGGGATATCTAAGTTAAATATTTATCTTGGTCCCTTCGAAGGTGAAAACTTTACTGAAGCATCTACAGATGGAATAGCAATTTATCGTCGATGCGATTTTGATTTTAGCGAATTCAAAAAACTTCCCGAACAGGATAAAAATGAACGATCTCTATTTTATGTAAGAGATTCCTTGCTCGTGCTTTGCAAAAGATTTGAACTGTCCGATCAGGTATCTGAAGTTATAAGAACAGTCTCTAAACAAGTTTTAGAGAGTAATTTTGAGCTAAAACGCGAATATAAAAAAACGACAAAGTGGAATAAAGCAAGGAACTTGAGAGCAATAACCGAGTTGAATCATAAAGTTGGCGGTATAGATGTTAATTTCACTTTAGTGAATAAACAAGGTGTTACTTTGGCTAGGCATTGCTTATTTAGCAATGCAATTTGGAATACAGTTTGGTTTGAGTTATTTGTAGGTACATGGGAAGAGTCTAATTTCATTATCGAAAATAGAGTAGGTAAAAGGGTTTTTATTTTTAATAGCCATGGCGAAATGGTTACCTAACAAGGCGCTGTTGTCGCCACTTTCGTGGCTGGGATGGCTTACGCTGCGCTCCAGCCGCCCCAAAGCTTAGCGTTATGCAGAACCAATATTACGGAGAAATAATCAATGATTGGCGTAAATGAACTTACTTCCTTTTTCGGTTGGTGTACTGTAATAAATCTTGGTGTTTATTTGTTTTCAGCGTTTTTTATTATCGTATTTAAAAGTTTTACGATTAATATCCACAGTAAAATTATAGGCGTTGAGGCTTCTGATTTACCAAATATGTATTTTAAGTTTTTGGGAAATTATAAAATAGGCATATTACTTTTAAACTTATCACCGTATATTGCATTAAAATTAATAGTTTAGTGTAAAGTTCAGCATAACAAGCCATTCAAGCAGGACTTTTTCCGCTTCGCTTCACATTGTAACTAACAATTAAAAGCCTCTTAAATGGGCGTTATATGCAAAAGGAGAATCGCGTATGAATATCAATGCAACACTATTAGGAGAGATAATATTTATCTCTGGGATCGTTATCGGTGTCCTTAGTTATTATTTGGCTAAACGTAAAACTAGCACACCTAAAATAGCTACATTTATAGGCGTGCTATTAGCATTTATTCCGCCACTCGGTTTAATTTATATTGCCATTCTAGTGTTAAAAAATGACATTAATCAAAACAATACTACTGAGGCTGTTGAGTAATTTGCATATAACAAACAAATTATGGCGCGACGCGCAAACAGCGCGCGCCGCATATTCGAATCGTTATACGTCGAACAGGCATCAAGGATGATTTTTAATAAATTCATGAGAGTATTCAAAGAAACGAAAGGGATGCCAAAGTTATTCCGGTTTCAGCATATGCTCAACTCAATTACATATTCACTGATGGTGCTTTTTGCTTTCTGGCCTTGGCCAAACGGAGAGTATTCGTTGAATGGGCGTAGCCTTACTTATCAAGAATTTTGGTTAACAGGTATGGCGCCCGGCTTTCTGTTATTTAGCATACTAATCATTGCAATTTGCTTTGCTTCAGTGAATAAACACTGGGCTGGCCGTGTTGGTACTTTTTTATACTGGGCATCTATTATTGCCTTCATGTCTTTTTATTCTTTAACTGGGGTTGTAATAGGTGGGGCAATAATAGCTGTTTGGGCGTACTATGTGTTCTATAGCACTGGCATGAGGCAGTTTTTTGTTCAATCAAACGTATAACAAAAAAATTAAGTTCGCCCGCTGCGCGGGCTGGGGCACAAACATGTGGGCTGCTCACTTCGTTCGGATTTTAGCCCACATGCCTGCGCCCCTTATTTAAAAGTTATGTAACCAAGGAAGAATCGTGAAATTCTGGAGAAACTCGTCCACAGAACATTATCCAATGTGGAAAGCATTCTTGATGTACATCTGGGTAATACCTGGAGTTCCGATAGGAACCTTTTTAGGTGTTTATTTCTTAGAGGCTCGTAATAGGAGCGATGATGAATTATTACTTAGCTTGCTTAACTATCGTTTAGATTTTACTTTGATTATTTTATTTGGTGTTGGTTTTATCCTTTGGGTTTGGTCTATTAGAGCTTTAAGTAAGCCTGTTTTTCAAATTCATCAAAATAGGTTGTACTTTTACGGTTATGGCTTTTTTAAAGATGACATTGCACTTGATTCACTTCAAGAAATACGCTCCTATAATCTTGGTCCGCTGGGTCACCTAATAGACTTTAAATCTAAAGTCGGTATTACCTTTAGATCTTTTGCTTTTCTATCAAACATTAATAAAAGTAAATTAGAAAAGTTTTTTGAGGAAAGTGGTATAAAGGTTACATAACAAACCATTCAAGCAGGACATTGCTCCTCACCCGTTTTAGTGGACACCTCCTCATCACTTTGAAGAGGCTAAAATGCCTAAATATACTCAACCTAGGAAGACATGGTTTTACCCAGTTAATTTCAAAATCAAAGTGCAGTGGCATAGTGATTTTGGCCACTATTTATATACAAACTTGTATAAAACCAAGTGGGGCTTTTTTATGCCGTAGTTTTATTAAAAACGTCCACTAATGTTAAACTACAAAAAACTTAATTACTTAATATAGCTATGGCATTTTATCTTCCTTTAATACAGCGTCATTTTAAGCAAATTGAAATTGGCGATACGCTTACATCCCTTTGGAGTGGGTGTGGCAATATTGTGCAGTGCCAGCTTGATGATAAGCCATGTGTTATTAAAGCGATTAAAATACCCAGTTATATACACCATCCTAAAATTAAACAAAGTGAATTTTCGCTTAAAAGAAAGCAGCACTCATATAGTGTTGAATACACATTTTATAAGCTTTATAACCAGCATTTACCAGTACATGCGCAAAGTATTGAATGTATAAGCGCAATTAATAAAGACGATGAATACGCGCTGGTGTTTAAGGATTTCACCAAACATGGGTTTACTCAAGCAGGGCCACAACATGTTAAAGCTATATTAAAGTGGCTTGCGCACTTTCATGCGTTTAACTTAAGTGAACCCGCTAATGGGTTATGGCAGCAAGGCAATTATTGGCATTTAAGCACGCGACCAGATGAGTTTAATAAATTAAAAACAAGCGAAAATGAAAAGTCCGATATTAAAAATGCTGCACATAAAATAGATGAGCAGCTACAAAGTTGTGCGTATAAAACGCTGATTCATGGCGATGCAAAACTTGCTAACTTTGCAGCAAATGAGCGCGATGAAATACTCGGTTATGATTTTCAGTATATAGGTGCAGGTTCTGGGATAATTGATGTAATGTATTTTATGACCAGTTGCTTAAGTGATGCACAATTACACGAGTGCGCTGATGAGTATCTTGCGTATTATTTTGATAATTTAAAGGCTGCTATTACAACTTATCATCCTACAGCACCAGCAGGTAAAATAGCTGACGATTGGCTCGCTTTATGGCCTGCTGCATGGGCTGACTTTTATCGATTTTTAGCTGGCTGGAGCCCCGAGCACCAAAAAATAAATAGTTATATGCAACAGCAAGTAAACAGCTGGTTAGCGAATAACATTTAATAAACACAACGGGTTGATTGCTTGCATAAATATCAAGCAAAACAATACATTTTGGCACGATGTATGAAAATCTCTTTAAAACTACAGGTCAAATGACCTTTTTTAATATAAAATACTGCAAATTCTTGTATCAGTAGGTTTATATCATGGCAATTCACGTTATTTCACACCCTCTTGTTCAACATAAACTAGGCCTAATGCGAGCGCATGGTATTAGTACTAAAAGCTTTCGTGAATTATGTTCTGAAGTTGGAACCTTATTAACTTACGAAGCAACTAAAAACCTACAGTTAGAAGATAACGAAATTACAGGCTGGGATGGCAATAAGTTAAAAGTAGAGCATATTAAAGGTAAAAAAATTACCGTAGTGCCTATTTTACGCGCAGGTCTTGGCATGATGGACGGTGTTATGCAGTTATTACCAGCCGCTAAAGTAAGTGTGGTTGGTCTTGAACGTAACGAAGAAACACTAGAACCAGTACCATATTTTGAAAAGCTCGTTGGTAATATTGATGAGCGCTTAAGCTTAGTTATTGACCCTATGCTTGCAACAGGTGGCTCAATGATTGCTACAATCGATATGCTTAAAAAAGCAGGCTGTAAAGAAATCAAAGTAATTGTATTAGTAGCTGCACCAGAAGGTGTGGAAAAAACACTTACAGCACATCCCGACGTAGAAATATTTACAGCCTCTGTAGATAGCCACTTAAACGAAAAGGGCTATATTATCCCTGGTTTAGGCGATGCGGGCGACAAAATATTCGGTACTGTTTAGGAGTCTTTAAGTGCAAAATAATGACACCTTTTCAATAAAAACTATTTTAACGGGCGCGCAAATGCTGTTTGTAGCATTTGGTGCGCTGGTATTAGTGCCACTTTTAACGGGCTTGGATCCTAATGTTGCGCTTTTTACCGCTGGCATTGGTACTTTGCTGTTTCAGGTAGTGACTAAAGGCCAAGTGCCTATATTTTTAGCTTCATCGTTTGCTTTTATTGCACCCATTATTGCCGCTGTGCAAATGTGGGGCGTGCCAGCCACTATGGGCGGCTTAATGGTGGCCGGCTTTTCTTATATGCTTTTAAGTTTATTAGTGAAATTTAAAGGCGTTGCAACGCTTCATAAAATTTTACCGCCTGTGGTTGTGGGCCCAGTAATTATGGTTATTGGTTTAGCGCTTGCACCTGTTGCTGTAAATATGGCGATGGGTAAAAGTGGCGACGGCAGTATTCAAATTATTGATTACAACAGCGCTATTTATATTTCGTTGTTCTCGTTAGTGGTTACGCTTATTTTTGCAGTGTGGGGAAAAGGCGTATTTAAGCTTATACCTATTCTGGCAGGGGTTGTAGCGGGTTATTGTTTATCGCTTGCAATGGGCGTTGTGCAATTTGACGCAGTAACTAACGCACAGTGGTTTGCTGTACCAAACTTCACATGGCCTGAGTTTAAATGGCAGGCTATTTTGTTTATGGTGCCTGTAGCAATAGCACCTGCAATTGAGCATATTGGCGATATGATGGCTATTAGCCAAGTAACCAATAAAGACTTTTTGAAAAAGCCTGGGCTTCACCGTACTTTGTTTGGTGATGGCCTTGCGACGTCTGCCGCATCATTATTTGGCGGCCCGCCTAACACAACTTACTCAGAGGTAACGGGAGCAGTTATGCTTACCAAAAACTTCAATCCTAAAGTAATGATGTGGACAGCCATTATCGCCATTATTTTAGCCTTTGTTGCTAAAATGGGATCTGGCTTACAGACTATACCTGTACCTGTAATGGGCGGCATTATGATTCTACTTTTTGGCTCTATTGCTGTAGTGGGTTTAAATACATTAGTTAAGTCGGGCGATGATTTAACAGCACCACGTAACTTAAGTATTGTTGCACTTATTTTGGTGTGCGGTATTGGCGGTATGCATATTGGTGGTAGCCAATTTAGTTTAGAGGGCGTAAGTTTATGCGCTATTTTAGGCATTGTGCTCAACCTTGTATTACCTAAGGCGCAGCCTCAAGAGAGTTAATAGTGCACGTAAGTTAAAAATATTGCACCATAATAGCGCATTTTTAATGCGCTATTTTTTTAACTTGTTAATAAATATACAAAAATAATAATGGTCTAGTATCTGCATTTAATTTCCAGAACGCACCGTATGCAAAGGAGTTACTATGTCAGAGGCCAATATTGTGGATATAACCCCGTTTTTAGCAAAACACCAACTGCCTTTAAAGTATCAATATTTGAGTGAGCAATATTTTGTTCCACTTGCGCATGACATCCTCGAATCTAAAAAAACAAATACTCCTATTTTTGTTGCCATAAATGGATGCCAAGGCTCAGGAAAAACAACACTCGCTGATTTTTTAGTTACGTGGTTTTCTAAAAACACACCACTTAACAGTGTAGCATTGTCAATTGATGACTTTTATTTAGCAAAACAAGCACGTAGTGAACTTGCCAAAGACGTACATCCTCTTTTTACTACTCGCGGAGTACCGGGTACTCACGATGTAGCGTTAATGAATAGCACAATAACTAACTTACTGGCAGGAGAGGTAAACGTACCGCTTCCACGTTTTAATAAACACGAAGACGACTGCGTGCCAGCAAGTGATTGGCTAACAAACGAAAAGCCAGTTGATATTGTTATTTTAGAAGGGTGGTGCGTGGGCAGTGAGCCACAACCGTTGTTTTCATTGAGTGAGCCGCTTAACGAGTTAGAGCAACAATTTGATAAAGAAGGCGTTTGGCGCCGCTGTGTAAACAGCTGTTTGGCAAACGAATATAAAGCCGTTTTTAACCTAATTGATTATACCATTATGCTAAAAGCACCGAGTTTTAGTGATGTTTTTACATGGCGACAAGAGCAAGAACAAAAGCTAATAGCCAAAAAAGGTGAAGGCTCAGGCACCATGACTAACGAGCAATTGGTGTATTTTATTTCTCATTTTGAGCGCATTACGCGTGAGAACTTAAACACACTGAGCGCTAAAGCAAACGCTTTAATTGAACTTGATAGCAACCGCGATATTAGCGGTATGCACCTAACGAGTGATGACACCCTTCAACCTATTATTTTTACAGATTTGGACGGCACATTACTCGATCACGCCGATTACAATACTAATAATATCAGTGAGTTATTACAGCAGCTGCAAAATGCGCATATTCCCGTGGTGTTTAATACCAGCAAAACTTTTTGCGAAGTTATAGAGCTTAAAAACGATTTAAACATTCAGCAGCCTTTTATTGTAGAAAACGGTGCTGCGGTATTTATTCCAGAAGACTATTTTGAATTAAAGCCAATTGGTTGTAAAAAAATAGGCGCGTATTGGTGCTACGCAATGGCAAAGCCGCTATCGAGTTTATTAAAGGACTTAAATACTTTAAAGGCAGATTATAAAGCACATTACAAATTGTTTAGTGACTTATCGAGTGAGCAAATATCAGAACTTACAGGTCTCGATGATGCGCAAGCAAGACGCGCACAAACCCGCGATTATTCAGACCCTCTTTATTGGTATGGCAATGACGAATTACTCACAGCTTTTGTAAACGATGTTGAAGCACTCGGCTACGATATAAAAATTGGTGGGCGCTTCATTCATATTGCCAAAAATACCGATAAAAGCGCTGCACAGCAGTGGTTAGTTAAACAGTTTACCCATCATTTCAGAAAGCCTCTCACGGTCATTGCATTGGGTGATAGCGATAACGATAAGCAAATGTTAGAGCATGCAAATATCGCCATTATTATCGCCAATCCGGCGAGTAAAAAGCCGGTTAAATTGTCACACAACAAAGCACGATATTCTCAATCACCAGCACCGCTGGGTTGGATTGAAGAAATAACGTCGTTGCCGTGTATTAGCAGTATTTTAAGTATTTCTGAGGAGCAAACATCTCATGGCTGATTTTTACCAAAATGGCATTATTACAACACTACATAATATTGCCGACAGACCAATAGAAGACCTAGAAAAAGAGCTACTTACTTTTAGTAAGCAGCGCCCTATGGGGTTAATACTTCCTTCGCTATTTAGTGAACTTGAAGGCCCTGCGCTGCAAAATATAGTTAGCGAGTTGTGTGAAGTACCGTATTTATCACAAATTACGATAGGCTTAGATAGAGCCGACGAAGCACAATACCGTCATGCACTAGGCTTTTTTAAAGAGCTAAACCAAAATCATAAAGTATTATGGAACGACGGCCCACGCTTACAAGCACTAGATAAAGAATTACAAGAGCTAGGTGTTGCCCCACGCGAGCTGGGTAAAGGGCGTAATGTGTGGTACTGCATGGGCTATAAATTAGCAACAGCAGAAGTAGAGTCTATCGCACTGCATGATTGTGATATTTTAACCTACGACAGAAGCCTACTTGCTCGCTTAATTTACCCCGTTGCGCATCCGCGTTTTAACTATGAATTTTGTAAAGGGTTTTACCCGCGTACTGCTAATGGCAAAATTAATGGCCGTGTATCGCGCTTATTAGTAACGCCATTGCTTCGCTCATTTAAAACAATTTTAGGCAATACCGACTACCTTGAATATATGGACTCTTTTAGATACCCACTTGCAGGTGAGTTTTCGTTTAGACGCGATGTATTAAACGATATTCGTATCCCAAGTGATTGGGGCCTTGAAATAGGCGTACTGAGTGAAATGTATCGTAATTACTCTCATAACCGCTTATGCCAAGTAGATATTGCAGATAATTACGATCATAAGCACCAAGAACTTTCACTTGATGACCAAAGCGCAGGCTTGTCTAAAATGTCGATTGATATTACTAAGGCATTGTTTAGAAAGCTGGCGACTCAAGGTGTTACTTTTACCAGCGAAACAATTCGTTCATTAAAAGCGACTTACTACCGTATCGGGCTAGATTTTATTGAAACCTATCACAACGATGCGCTTATGAACGGGTTAACGCTTGATGTACACCAAGAAGAAAAAGCAGTAGAAATGTTTGCACAAAATATTATGGAAGCAGGGCAACACTTTTTAGAAAACCCAATGGAAGCGCCATTTGTGCCAAGTTGGAACCGTGTTGTATCAGCAATGCCAGACGTACTTGAGCGCTTAAAAGAAGCCGTAGAGCTAGATAACGAAGAATATAGTTAACCTGCGTGCAGGTTAACTAGCCTATAAGTCTAAACAATAAATATTAGGGGCGCATGTGAGCACAGTTAGCGAATTATTTTTACAACGAGTAGAGCAACATCTTCATATTATTTATGAGGGTGTTGAGCTGCCTTTATCGGTTACTGAGCTTGCTCAGCAACTTATTAAAATTATATTAGGTAGCAATGCACTGCGCGACCCGACACCCCATACAAACCGATGGGATGAACAAGATATAGTATTGATTGCTTATGGCGACTCTATTATTAAACACGATGATAGCGAATTTGCCGTATCGAGCCCAATGGAGGCACCGCTTAAAACACTACACAGGTTTATAAAAGAGCAATGTGATATGCAGTTAAATGCGCTGCATATATTGCCATTTTACCCGTACAGCTCTGACGAAGGCTTTGCCGTAATGAACTACGTGCAAGTGAACGAGTCCTTGGGTGATTGGGGAGATATTCAAAATATCGCTAAAGATGTAAAGCTAATGGCGGATTTGGTTATTAACCATTGCTCAAGCAGAAGTGTATGGTTTGAGAACTTTTTAAATGATTTACACCCTGGTAAAGATTATTTCAAAACGGCGAGCTTAACGGATGATTTAAGCCAAGTTGTACGCCCGCGAACCTCATCGTTATTAAATACTGTAACTACGCCAAGCGGCGAAAAACACGTGTGGTGTACGTTTAGTCACGATCAGGTTGATTTTGATTTTGCAAACCCCGAGGTACTTAAAGAGTTTGTGGGAATAATTAGGCATTATTTAGACAATGGCGTGCGTTTATTTAGACTCGATGCGGTTGCATTTTTGTGGAAACAGCTTAATACAAGTTGCATTAACTTGCCGCAAACACATGAAGCAGTAAGGCTAATGCGAACACTTATTGAGCACGCGGAGCCGAGCGTAGTTATAATTACCGAAACCAATATTCCAAACCAAGAAAACTTATCTTATTTTGGTAATGCCAACGAAGCGCACAGTATTTATAACTTTGCCTTACCGCCTTTATTGCTACATACACTATTAAGTGGCGATAGTGCAGCACTTAAACATTGGATGATGAGTATGCCACCTGCGCAAAATGGTACGGCATACTTTAATTTTATAGCCTCGCACGATGGAATAGGACTCAGACCAATTGAAGGTTTATTGCAACCCAGTGAAGTGGCATCTCTAGTAAGTACCACAATGCAATTTGGTGGACGTGTATCAATGCGAACCAGTAACGATGGCACACATACACCGTACGAGCTAAATATTGCTTTATTTGATGCTCTCCAAGGGACGCACAATGGCCCAGATAAGTTTGGCCTGGAGCGGTTTATGTGTGCTCACGCAATTATGTTTGCGCTTGAAGGTATCCCAGGGCTTTATATTCATAGTTTGTTGGGTACAACTAACGATTACGAACGCTTTGAAAATTCACAGCATAACCGTGCTATTAACCGCCATCGTTGGCAAGAGTCAAAGCTACTGGCGGCAATTGGTGAAAAGTACAGTCATCATCATAAAGTGTTTAACGGCATAAAAAGTTTATTGGCAGTACGCAAAAAGCAAAGTGCCTTCCACCCAAATGCTACACAGTTTACGCTGCATTTAGCAGGGGGATTATTTGGTTTTTGGCGACAAAGTATAGACAGACGCCAAAGCATATTTTGTGTTTATAACATTAGTGATAAACCACAAACACTCACATTGGCCGACTTAAACTTAATTAACACCCAAAAGTGGTTTGATTTGGTGGCAGATAAAACGATTGAAGAAAGCCAATTAACAATAGAGCTAGAACCATACCAAAGCGTGTGGCTGAGTAATATTAAATAAAATGTATTAAAAAAGGCTCGCACTGCGAGCCTTTGTTTTAACTAGGGCGTGTTGATCTTTGTGGATTGAAATTTGTTCAATCTAGGGGCAATTAAATCGCGACGCGAGGTTTGTAACCTAGTGGGCTAAGTAAAAACCGAGCAACAAAGAGTTAATTGCCCCTAGAAAGAACCCTTCGGGCAGCGCATGTTTGGTATTTATGCTGCGTTATCGCCTATTTATGGGGAATAACCACACTACATAGGCTCTGCCTTGCCTAAAAACCAAACATACTGCTGCAAATTCACCCACCAATGATCAACACGCCCTAATAAGTTATTTTATTAATTATAAGCTGTAGCTTAAGTTAATGTAGCCAAAGCGGCCAATGTTGTCGTAACTTGCGCTGCCCGCGCTTGTACCACGTGAACCGTACGGAAGTTTACGATTAAATACGTTATCAACACCTACTTTAACGCCTAAACCGCTATCGAAGTTGTAACCAACAGTCATATCGGTAATAAAGTATTTACCGTAAGACATTTGATTACTTGGGTTCGGGTTATTTTCAAGCTCAACATTTGTATATAAATCTACTTCACTTAAAAAGCGTGTTTCAACTGTTGAGAAAAAGTTATCCATAACATAACTTACAGATAAGTTAGTTTGCCACTTAGCTTCACCTGTAGTACCTGCGTATTCAATGTAGTTACTAGGGTCGTCTTGGAACGGGTAATCTTTACGTTCAATTAAGTAAGTACCAATTAAGCGGGTTTTAAAGCTACCTTCAAGCGCGTCAAAGTCGTAACCTAGTTCAAAATCTATCCCTGATGCTTTTTGGCCAGCAACATTTAATACAGAGTTTTGTATTAAAGTAATTTCACCATTAGCATTACGTGTAATTAAGTTACAGTACTGATTGTTTATACCTGTTGCGCTATCAACACAGCGATCAAGAATGTCTTGCGCGTTAATTGTGTCAATTGCATCTTCAAGTTCAATTTCCCAGTAATCAATAGTAAGTAGCGCGTTTTCTAAAAACTCTGGTTGGTAAACAATGCCTACAGTTGTACTTGTTGACTCTTCGCCTTTAACATCGCGGTTACCACTGCTTAAACCATCTAAAGAGGCTGAATCGTAATCTGAATTAAAGTCACTCGCTACGCCTAATGCGGCACAGTTTGCAGTACGTGTTGCACCGTTTGATAAGTCACCTAAGTTTTCAGCGCGACACGGGTCGTCTACATTGTAGAAAGTTTGACTCGGTGCACCAAATACTTCACTAATGTTTGGCGCACGAAGTGCTGCAGATTGTGTTACACGTACACGTAGCTCATCATTTACAGTCCAATCAAGGCCAAGTTTCCAGCTAGTGGCTTCGCCAATCGTACTGTAGTCAGCATGACGTACTGCAGTGTCAAATACTAAATCTTGGATAAGCGGCAAATCAGTTAAAATTGGCATCGTCGCTTCAAAAAATACTTCGCGTACGTTGAACGAGCCTTTATCTTCGCCCAGTGCGTTAAAGAAAGTACCTTCTGCGTTATCTGGCTCTTTAGTTTCGCTTTCTTCTTTACGGTACTCGGCACCAAATGCAACACCTACATAACCTGCTGGTAATTCAAAAATAGCGCCATTAGCAAGTGAGCCAGAAACAACCGTTTGCTTAATTGTTGAGGTACCAACTGATACTGTATTTATGTAATCAATAGCTTGTTGAGATGGTGCGCCAAAACCCATAATATTTACAGGTACACAGCCGTCAGCTTGTGCAGCAGCGCTACGACATACTACGTTACCATTTGTATCTTCAACGGCATCAAGTGCATTAAAGTAGTTGGCTAAAATCATGTTAGCGCCGTTTTCACGCTCAAGATCAGTTTGGCCATAAACAACTGATGTATCTAATTCCCAATCTTCAAATACAGTACCTTTTAAGCCGGTAACAAAGCGCGTTGTTTCACGCGTATTGTTTTCAATGCGGCGGCCAAGGTCGGTCATCATGCGGTTAACCATGATCGAATCAACACCTTCCTCTTGCATACGTGCTTTGATGGCTGGGTCTAGGTAAGGGTTGTCGATTTTAATGCTATTGTCGCTGTCGAAAAAGAAAAATGCAGGTTGGCCTATGCTTTCGCCTTGGCTGTTTACGTATTTTGCATCAAAGTAGACATTTAAGTCGTCGGTAACATCGTAGTTAACTTTAAAGTTTACGTTGTAGCGCTCGAACTCAGGTTGAATCTCTTCAAATTGACCAAGATTAAACGAATCACAGTTTGCACATGACAAGCCATCTACATTATCACCTATGTATAAGTCGCGAGCGCTACTGTCGGCGTTAAAGCTATTAGTATATCCATCTTCAAGTGCATAAACACCGGCGTTATTAATTGCGTAATAACCAGCATTAGGTGTTAAGATTTTGTCTGGGAAGGCTGCGCTATCTTTGTTTGCATCTGTTTGGGCTTGATTACGTAAACTACTAAACGAAGTACTAGTCCAAGGGTGGTCAAGTGCATTTAATGAATCTTGGCCAGAGTACTCAATAGCAAAAGCGGCATTACCACGGCCGTTATCAAAATTAGAGCCGTACGAGAACGTCGCTTTTTCGTTGTTGTAGCTGTTTAAATCGGCAAAACCTCGGGTAACACTAAAATCCATACCTTCAATGTTGTCTTTTAATATAAAGTTTACAACACCTGTTACCGCGTCAGCTCCATATACAGCGGATGCACCACCAGTGATAATTTCTACACGCTCGACCCATACACTTGGAATAGTATTGGTATCCACAGCTTGAGAACCTGCAGAGCTTGATACATGACGCTTACCATTTACAAGTACTAAGGTACGGTCTGTACCCATGTTACGTAAATCAAGAATATTTAAACCAGCAGTACCAATAAAACGGCCTGAGTTAGCCATAGAATATGTATTGCCAAGTGCTGGTAAATTGTTTAGCGCTTCACCAATGTTTACAGCGCCTGTATTAATTAGCTGCTCGCCACTTATAACTGTTACTGGTGCAGGTGCAATAGCACCTTCACGTAAAATACGTGAACCCGTTACTTCAACGCGTTCAATTTTTGTTGCTTGCTCATCTTGTGCAAGCACAGAGTTACTTGCTGTTGCAGCAGCAGTAATTAATGCACATTTAATGCTAGTAGAAAGTAAATTATGACGTTTCATGTGTTTTCCAAAGGACATTTTATAGTAATTTAATACAATATTTATTTTTACTTAATACAGTCTGTATTAGATAAAAACCTATAACTTTTTTATGAGGTCGGCGATTATTGCACGGGGAAACCAGTAATAGAAGAGAGGTAACTTGATGGATTCAAATGAGTTATTTCTGTATCAATTTTTATAAAGTTCAGTTTGTTGCGTTTTTTACATTTATAATTTTAATTATTTGATATGAGTTTGTAACTAAAAATAAGGTTTTTTATTGTCTATGCACTTTTCATTATCATGTAGTGTTTTTTGTTTTCATTTGAGTGTTAATAATGAACTTTTTTATGGCTTTCATATTAATTTTTTAGGAGAAGGTTAGTTAATTAATAAATTTTAATAGAAGGTTTATTAGTCTTTAATGTTTTATTTATGTAATTTCATGTTGTCGTGAAGTAATTTAAAATACGCTGTTTTTGTTGCTAATAAATATAAAATGAGTAAATTTCATCTTTGAAAAGTAAAAAAGGCCCAGTTTATGGGCCTTTTATTAACAATAAAATTTACATTTTATATGAAAAAGTAATGTAACCAAAACGCCCTATATTATCGTAGCTAGCACTTCCGCTACCATCACCACGTGTACCATAAGGTAACTCACGATTGAATAGGTTATCTACACCCACTTTTAAGCCAACACCGTTATCAAAGTTATAACCGACTGTCATGTCAGTAATTATGTATGTACCAAAAGTAGTTAAACTATTTGGATTGGGGTTATCGCTTAAATCTTGATCTGTGTATAAGCTTACTTCTTCGATATAACGAGTGCTCAAAGATGTGTATAAGTTTTCGTAGCTGTATTCTATATTTAAGTTAGCTTGCCATTGCGCTTCACCTGTAACGCCCGCATATTCAATGTAGTCGCTAGGCTCATCTTGGAATGGGAACTCTTTACGCTCAATCAAATATGTACCAATAAAGCGTGTTTTAAAGCTACCTTCAAGCGCATCAAAGTCGTAACCTAATTCAAAGTCAACACCAGATGCTTCTTGACCTGACACATTAAGCACTGAGTTTTGAATTAACGAAATCTCACTGTTTGCATCACGTGTAATAAGATTACAATATTGATTTGAAATACCTGAGCCGCTATCAACACAACGATCTAGGATATCTTGCGCACTGATAGTCGAGATTGCATCTTCGAGCTCAATTTTCCAGTAATCGATAGTAAGTGTTGCGTTTTCAATAAACTCTGGTTGGTAAACTAGACCAATAGTAGTACTTGTAGATTCTTCACCCTTCACATCTCGGTTACCGCTTTGTAAACCTTCAAGTGTTTGTGAATCATAGTCAGAATCAAAACCTTCTGGCACACCTAATGCAGCACAGTTGGCACGGCGTGTACTACTGTTTTGTAAATCATTTAAGTTATCAGCTTGACAAGGATCGTCGACACTGTAGAAAGTTTGGCTCGGTGCACCAAAAATTTCACCAATATTTGGCGCTCTTAGCGCTTCTGATTGTGTTAAACGAAAACGAAGCTCATCGTTTAGAGTCCAATCAAGCCCTAATTTCCAGCTAGTTGCATCGCCAATTGTGCTGTAATCAGCGTAGCGTACAGCTGCATCCAGCACTAAGTCTTGAACAAATGGTATATCAGAAAGTAGTGGAATTGAAACTTCTGTAAAAATTTCACTTACATCAAAGTCGCCTTTGTCTTCACCAAGTGCATTAAAGAATGTGCCTTCAGCATTATTTGGCTCTTTTGTTTCACTTTCTTCTTTACGGTATTCAACACCAAAAGCCATACCTACATAACCTGCAGGTAATTCAAATAATCCACCATTGGCCAAAGAAGCAGATACTACAGTTTGAGTGATTTCAGATGTACCTGTAGAAACAGTATTAATGTAGTCAATTGCTTCATCACTTGGCGCACCAAAGCCCATAATATTTACAGGAACACAGCCTTCAGCTTGTGCTGCTTCACTTCTACATACAATATTACCACTGCCATCATCTACCGCATCAAGTGCGTTAGAGTAATTTTCAAGAATCATATTCGCGCCATTGACGCGTTCTAATTCTGTTTTACCACGTACAATAGATGCATCTAAATCCCAATCACTAAAGACCGTACCTTTAAGGCCAGCTACAAATCGTGTTGTTTCGCGTGTATTGTTTTCAATGCGACGACCTAAATCAGTCATCATACGAAGTACATTTATTGATTCTACGCCTTCACCGTCGTTAGCTTCTTCCATAAGCTTCTTAACACTTGGGTCTAAATATGCGTTATCAATTTGTATGGTATTACGTGGATCGCCAAAGAAAAATGCGGGTTGGCCAATGCTTTCACCTTCACTGTTTACGTATTTGGCTTCAAAATAAGCATTTAAATCGTCTGTTACATCATAGTTAACTTTAAAGTTAACATTGTAACGTTCGAATTTTGGTTGTATCTCGTCAAACTGGGCTAGGTTAAACGAATCACAATCTGCACATAGAAGACCGTCAACGTTGTCACCAGTATAAATGTCACGATGAGAGCCATCTGCATTAAATGTATTTACATAACCATTACCTAGGCTAAATACGCCTGCGTTATTAATTGCGTAGTAACCAGCATTTGGCGTATAAATCTTATCAGGAAAATTAGGGTCGTCTTTATTAGAATCGTTTTGGGCTTGGTTACGTAGACTTGAGTATGAACCATCAGTCCAAGGGTGATCTAACGCATTTAAAGAGTCCTGAGCTGAGTATTCAACTGCAAATGCAGCATTACCACGGCCATCATCAAAGTTCTTACCATATGAAAAGGTTGCCTTTTCATTGTTGTAATCACTTAAATCTGAAACGCCTTTAGTTACAGTAAAGTCTAAACCTTCAATATTATCTTTTAAAATAAAGTTAACAACACCTGTTACAGCATCAGCACCGTAAACAGCAGATGCACCGCCTGTTACAATTTCTACACGCTCAACCCATACGCTTGGTATAGTATTAGTGTCAACAGATTGTGAGCCAGCTGAGCTCGAAACATGGCGTTTACCATTTACAAGTACAAGCGTACGGTCAGTACCCATGTTACGTAGATCAAGAATATTAAGACCTGCAGTACCAATAAAGCGCCCTGAGTTTGCTAAAGAATATGTGTTACCTAGTGCTGGTAGTTTATTTAACGCTTCACCGATATTCACTGCACCAGTATTAAGAAGTTGTTCACCAGTAATTACAGTTACAGGTGCAGGTGCAATTGCACCAACTCGGCTGATTTTTGAACCTGTTACTTCAACTCGTTCTATTTTTGTATCCTCAGCATTTGCTGCAATAGAAGTATGCGCCAAACCAATTGCACTTAAACAGAGAGCTGTTTTTATGCCGCTTGAGAGCTGGTTATAAGATTTCATATTATCCCCTAGATGAATTAGTTGTTTTTTTAAACTTAAGTGCAATATAAAATTCATGTTAGTAATTATTTGTATACAAAATTTACATTGCGCACCCAGATTTAACACTTGCAGTTTTTTAGGCAATGGATTATCGCTGAACCTACAAATAAAGAAGACAAGCGGTTTGTTAAAATGCAGTTAAAACAATGGTTTAAAATGTTTCTGTTAACTTCTTGTTTGCCCTATTGGCAATGTGTTTATATTTTGTATCTTGTTTGTCTTTTTTATTGTTTTTTACTTATTGATTTTTAAAAGTATAAATATTTATATGTTTATTTTCATGGTTTTATAGTTGTGTTTTTGGGGATTATTTTGTTACTTTTGAGGTTTGTATCGTATAGGGTTAGCTTGATAATTTATTTTCATAAATTCAAGATTAAGTTCTGTCTTCCACCGCTAATACAAACTGTAAAGGGGCTTTACAGATAGCTTCCAAAGTTTAGAGTAGTAGAGTTACTTTTTTTACTTTAATTGATACAATTCGGCGTCTTTCATTCATAAGGTTGTTCATGAAATATTTCTTATTAAATATTGCGTTATTATTTAGCTCATTGGTTTTAGCCGAGGAACCTGTCGATCTTGAAGTAAATATGAAAAACACGGGCCTTGCATATAAACAAGCGGTGCAGGCAACTCAACTTAGTGAATTTAATACTGCGATTGATGAATTCATAAAGCTGGTTAAAGTGAGTAAAACAGGTAAGTTTTACAAAAAGCCTGAGCAGTCATTGCAGGGCCTTGATAAAGTGATTGCCCAAGCTGAGCTTGCTAAAAAAGCAGCGAACGAGCAGGGTCTAAGTGCAGCAAAAGAACCGTTAAAAAATATAGATAATTTACGTAAAAAATATCATGAGCTACATGAGCCTCCAGGGTTCTTTGAATTACTGTTCGGTTCATAAACCTAAACTATATGTATCTTTAGTCGCTACTTTTAAGCTAATTGCGTTAAAAGTATCTGCAGCAATAAATATAAGGAAACACAATGGAAATTTCAGTTTCAATGTTAGAAGGCCAAAAGCAAAGCGCTAAATTTGGCGACCTAGAAGTAATCAGCGATCAAAGTGTAAACGCTGGTGGCAACGCAGAGCATCCAGAACCGTTTGATTACTTTTTAGTAAGTATGGTTTTATGTGCAGGTTTTTATGCACGTAAATTTTGTGAGCAGCGTGATATTTCAACGCAAGGTATGACGCTTACTCAAAATAATGAAAATGTAGATGATAACGGTAAAAAGTTATTTTCAATTGAAATTAACCTACCAGACGGTTTTCCTGATAAATATAAAAAGGCGCTTATTGCAGCCGTTAATACCTGTACGGTAAAAAAAGTAATTCAGGCAGTGCCAGAGTTTTCAGTAGTGGTAAAATAATCCTCCCTAAATTAGGTAGCTTTAACAGGCTACCTAATTATGTATAGTGCTCCACGGCTTAACTTATTTCTTTTTCATTCCTTGTACTGCTTTAAAGCGTGGGTTGTTTTTACAGATTACAAATACACGACCTTTGCGTTTTACAATTTGACACCCCGGACGTTGCTTGGCACTTTTTAGAGAGCTTAATACTTTCATACCTTTTCCTTTTTAACAGTCGATAAATTTTTAAAACGACGGTTAAACTGCGCAACACGGCCATCTGTAGCAACAGTTTTTTGCTTGCCTGTATAAAATGGGTGTGAGTCACTTGATACGTCAATAGGTACATATGGATAAGTATTACCGTCTATTTCTACTGTGCGGCCTGTTTTAATGGTTGAGCCAATAATAAAGTAAGAATCGGCAGCAGTATCGTGAAACGCAACCACTTGGTAATAAGGATGAATATTTGGTTTCATAATACGCCTCAATAAATAATATGTGATAATATATCATTTTAATTTGACGTATTTATTCTCTCATTGCAAATTATTTAAATGCTCCCCAAAAGGGGCGTAATTGCTGGCTATTTGTGCAAACAAATCAAAAAATAAGCACTTGAATTAAAAATGCTGGCTATTGGCGTTTAGGCTGTTATAACTATATTTAAGAGTTAAAACGTTAACAAATACGGTTATAAAGTTATTACAGAGGTTATGTATGAGTGACGCAACACAACAACAAGAACAAATTGACCAAGGGGTGATGGAAACCCTAAGAGAGCGCGACCACAGTACCTTGGCGCAACAAGTAAATCCGTTAACCTGCAACCACAATGATATTGTAGAGTTACTAGCAAGGTATATGGCACTTAGTGAGCAAGAAGATGATGAGCTGTTTGATACTTGGTTTGATAACCTAACTAAAGAGCAACATACTGTTTTAAAAGTATTTGAAGTTTACCGTGGACAATATGAGCACCAAAATTAAAGTGTTTATTTTTGTAAGTATGCCAAATCCAGTGGTTATTTAAATAAAACTAAATAGCCACTACTACTTTTTAACTAGAAAGTAGTAATGTTGTATCAACCACTACTCCCACCTGTTTTCATCATAATTTTTTGCGGATTTAATCTTATCTTTATTTAAGTACGACTTACTGATATTCATAAGTATTTATTGCTATTTTAAGGTAATGTTCTAGTTTTAATAGACAGACTGTTTATAATTTAAATAAGTTTATGGGTTATATACTCGAAAATATTCGCTCCCATTTCGTAATTCATAAAACACTTAAAATTAATTGAGCTTTAATGATTAAACCTGATATCCCAAGTAACGAAGCAGAGCGATTACATGCGTTAAAAACATTAAAAATTCTAGATACGTCGCATGAAGAGCGCTTTGATCGTGTTACTCGTATTGCCAAGCGTATGTTTAATGTTTCTATTTCATTGGTTACTTTAATTGACGAAGACCGCCAATGGTTTAAATCTAGGCAGGGGCTTGATGCGCCTGAGCTTCCTCGCGAAACCTCATTTTGTGGCCATACCATAAATCAAGACGAGCTCTTAATAATCCCAGATACAGCCCAAGATAAAAGGTTTTTTGATAACCCTTTTGTTGCAGGCGATCCTAAAGTACGCTTTTATGCCGGCTTTCCTTTAAAATTAAGGCAAGGGGTTATTATAGGCACTTTATGCCTTGCCGATAATAAACCTAGACACCTTAATGATGAAGAAAAACAATTACTAAGAGATTTAGGCACGTTGGTTGAGCAAGAGATTCAATCAATTCAACTAGCCACAATTGACGAGTTGACAAGAATCTCTAACCGGCGTGGCTTTTTGAACCTTGCTGAGCATACGCTAAATATATGTAGGCGAAACAAAGTATCAATGTCGTTTATATTGTTTGATCTTAATAAATTTAAACAAATTAATGATGTTTATGGACACCACGAAGGCGATTTTGTATTGAATAAATTTGCGCAAATTATGCTTAGTTCATTTTGTGATTGTGAAGTAATAGGCAGACTTGGCGGAGATGAGTTTGTAGTAATGCTAAGTGATTTAGATGAAACAAAAGCTGAGTTTGTTTTACAAAGGTTTGCGGATGCAATTGCGCATACCAATAATACCTTAAATAAGCCATACAAAATTGATTACAGTGTAGGGGTAACACACTTTAAATACGATACAGGTAAATCGGTTGAGGATATGATTCAAGATGCTGATGTTGCCATGTATCAGCAAAAAAAGCAGCAATCACTTTAGTGAGCTATTTAGTTTAATTGCTGCCTGAACTTCACTTCCTCATGCTAGTACGAATCTTATAATATGACGTTATTCGCTATTACAGTCATTTTTTGCAGAGGGTGATGCTAAAGACACATTTGGTTGCCAAATCCTGTCCCATATTTTATGAAGATTGCTTAAGTTTGGTCTTTGACTTATTTTTTCAAAGTTACCAATGCTCACCTCTGAATTATTTTTTTGACCCACTACAAAATTAAACACATAGTTGCACTCCATCCCCATACGTAAATCAGAAAGTACAATACTGCTTTGCTGTTGGCGCACCGAATAAAACCCTTTAGTAAACCACTGCAAGCGTTTTATAGCCCATTCATCGCTAATATTATTTAACAATGAAGGCGTTGTTTGATAAGGCGTTAGTGTAACATCGCTGGGCGCGTCAAATACTGATGCATAACCTTCGTAGTATTGTCCGTCAGACATCACAACAATACGCCACAGCAAAGTGGTTAGCGGGGCAGGCGTACTAATATACGCATTTACTGGTATTTGCCTGTTGTTGAGTGCAGTTTTTACCTTCTCATCAATATTTACTTTTAAAATTAAAGCGCAAAATAAATATAAGCTACTTAAAACTAAGGCCGCTGCATTTATACGATAAGCCGTTGCTGCTTGTATTTTGGGTATTAGCGTACATATTACGCCAATTAATAAAGGAAGCGTGTAAGCGGGGTCAATAATAAACACACTAGAAACCGCAAAGGGGTACTCAGTAAAAGGCCAAAGTAATTGTGTACCGTATACCGTTAGGCTGTCTAATATGGCATGTGTAGATAAACTTAAAAATACTAGCCAAAACCAGCGCACTTTATAAGTTTTCATTCCGGTGTGTATTTTTAATATTAGCCATACAATGAGCGGGCTAATTAATAAATGTATTAATAACGAATGACTAAAGCTACGGTGATAAGTAAATGCTTCTACAGAGCCACCATAAGGCAAAAATACATCTAAATCAGGGAGTGTGCCTAAAATTGCTCCCCATAAAACGGCTTTTCGACCTATTTTATTGCCTAATACCGCATAACCTACAGCACTACCTAATGCTACCTGCGTTAAAGAATCCATTTTGATTAATACCTTTAATTACGACTTTTATTATTTATACTTTTTGATTATTCAAAAGCGTCAAAAAATAATGTGAAATATTTGATAAGCACATCAATGCCCAAAATTTATAAACTAAGCCTGGGTTTTATAAAATCTAAAAATGCTGTAATGCGAGACGATACCGCACTATTTTTATAATACACGGCTTGTACAACCTCTCGGTTATTAGGTGAGCTAACTGCACTGGGTAACACTTCAACTAATTTACCTGTTTTTAGGTCATTGCCAATCATAAAGTGAGATAGTAGCGCAACGCCTTGGTTTGCAATACATAGTTGGCGCACTGTTTCGCCGCTGCTTGCGCTAAGCGAAAACGTAAATAAAGCGGGCTTTACTAACGGCCAAGTGTTTAATTTAGGGGAGTCACTAAAACCAATTATCTTGTGATTTTGTAAGTCATCTATTTGCGTAATTGCTGTGTTGTTTTTTATATATTCTGGGCTGGCTACAATACGTAACTGACTGCTGCCGAGTTTACGAGCATGTAAATTTGAGTCTTTTAAATCACCAATGCGTATGGCTAAATCGGTTTTATGTTCAAGTAAATCAATAATGCTGTCGTGCGAGGTTATATCAAGCGTTATGTGAGGGTATTGCTTGGCAAATTCGCCAATTAAAGGCGTAAGTTGGTGCAATACAAAAGGGCTTGCAGCATCTATTCGCAGCTTGCCACTTGGCGCTTGTTTTAAAAGCTTTATAGCTTCTTCACCGGTATAAAGCGTATTTAATCCTTCGCGCGCATATTTTATAAAAGTATGGCCCTCTTCGGTAAGTTCTAATCGGCGTGTTGTTCTGTTTAGTAAAGTGCATTGCAATGTATTTTCAAGGCGTGATACAGCTCGCGACACTTTAGCCACCTGTTGATCGAGCAAATTAGCCGCCCCGGAAAAGCTTCCGCAATCTACTACCGTTATAAACGTTTCTAAATCTTCAGTTTTTGAATGAACAGCCATAAGTATACCAACACCATCTTTGCATTATTAACAAAAGTATTTTGTCACTAATGCTATTTTTTGCAAACGATATTTTAGCCAAACTACATTCTTCAAATATTAATGAGGATATAACTATGCCATTGGCTTTGTGGGCGCTTACCTTAAGCGCATTTGCAATAGGAACAACTGAGTTTGTAATAGTGGGATTAGTACCCACCATTGCAAACGACTTAGGCGTAAGTCTACCTTCAGCAGGTTTGCTTGTAAGTTTATATGCGGTTGGCGTTGCCATTGGTGCGCCGGTGCTAACAGCTTTAACAGGTCGTTGGAATCGTAAAGTGGTACTAATAAGCTTAATGGGCTTATTTGTTTTAGGTAACTTACTTGCATGGCAAGCGCCAAGTTACGAAACATTAATACTTGCGCGCATTTTAACGGGGCTTGCCCATGGTGTGTTTTTTTCAATCGGATCGATGATTGCCACTAGCCTAGTAAGCAAAGACAAAGAAGCCAGTGCAATAGCCATTATGTTTACCGGGCTTACTGTAGCACTCGTAACTGGTGTGCCACTAGGTACATGGGTTGGACAACACTTTGGTTGGCGTGCAACGTTTTTAGTTGTGTCGGTATTAGGTTTAATTGCATTAATCGGCAGCTCTATTTTAGTGCCTAAAAACTTAAAACAATCAATACCAGCGACGTTTAAAGAGCAACTACAGGTAATCGTAAAACCGCGTTTATTACTGGTGTATTTAATGACGATATTGGGCTATGGCGGCACGTTTACAGCGTTTACTTATTTAGCACCTATTTTAGAGCAACAAACAGGTTTTGCGCCTTCGGCTATTGCCTTAATAATGCTTGTTTACGGTGTATCGGTCGCGGTAGGTAATATTTGGGGTGGAAAGTTGGCCGACAAACGCGGCCCAATTAGCGCACTGAGCATTATATTCAGCGCTTTGAGTATTATTTTACTGATATTTACTTTTACGATGGAATCAAAAATTGCTGCTGTACTTACTATTTTAGTATGGGGCGCATTTGCTTTTGGTAATGTGCCAGGCTTGCAACTTTATGTAGTAAAGCAAGCACAAAAGCACACGCCCAATGCGGTAGATGTTGCATCAGGTTTAAACATAGCCGCATTTAATATTGGTATTGCACTTGGCTCAATTATTGGCGGTAGTGTAGTAGAGAACATGACACTGCAAGATACAGCATGGATAGGCGCCGTTATCTCTGTTTTAGCACTCGGTGTTACACGCTACAGCGGTATGCTTGATAAACGTGAAATTCAGCAAGCATAAAGTATCTTCTGTTAACCTTGAAACTAAAATTAATGACCTCATACCTGTTATGAGGTCATAGATTTTTAAGTGACGGCACAAAAGAAGTAAAAGGTGTATTTCGTAAAGCTTTAAAAGAGCTTGTTTTTAACCGATTATTTTATAAGGATAAACCATGACAAAACGTGTAATAGAAATGCCAGAACTCGGTATGGGAACATTCCGCTTAGAGGGCGACACTGCCTATAACTCAGTAAAAATGGCACTCGAAGTTGGGTTTCGCCATATTGATACCGCACAAATTTATGGCAACGAAGAGCAAGTAGGTCAAGCCATAAAAGATAGTAATATTCCGCGCAGTGAAATATTCTTAACCACCAAAGTGTGGAATAACAAATTAAATAAAAGCGACTTTATCCCAAGCGTTAAAAAGTCACTTGAAAAGCTACAAGTTGATTCTGTCGACTTACTGCTAATTCATTGGCCATCGCCTGCTAACGACGAGCCAATGAGTGAATACCTCACTGAATTACTAAAAGCGAAGCAGCTTGGTTTAACTAAGCACATTGGTGTATCAAACTTCACCATTGCAAACTTAAATGAAGCAATGCAAACACTTGACTCGCGTGAAATATTTACCAATCAGGTTGAGGTTCACCCATATTTAACTAATACTAAATTGCGTGCATTTTGTGCTCAGCACGATATACATGTGACAGCGTACATGCCATTTGTAGTAGGCAAAGTACTTAAAGATCAAACCATTATCGACATTGCTAAAAAGCACGATGCAAGTCCAGCACAAGTTGTTTTAGCATGGGTTAACGCAAGCGGCATGACGACAATTCCATCATCAACTAAGCGCAAAAACTTAGAAGATAACTTTAACGACCACGTCAAATTAGATGATGAAGACATAGCCCGCATTGATGGTCTAGATTGTGGCGACCGCCAAGCAACACCAGACTTTGCGCCGCAGTGGGATCAGTAAACTTACCTCAAACGCAAAGTTAAACTAAATATTTTAAGGTGTAGATTATCTACACCTTAACTTTTTAAAAGGAATACACATGTTAACGGTTATAGCTGCACTGTCGTGCAAAAATATTGATGCAGATGTGATGCTTACAGCACTTGAAAACTTACAAAAGTCATCGCGCCAAGAAGTAGGGTGCTTACGTTATGAACTATCGGTAAAAAGTGATGATGAACATACCGATTACGTTGTTAGCGAACAGTGGGCGTCTGATGAGCACTTTGAAGCGCATAAAAACGAGCCACACTTTAAAGCGTTTGGTACGCAAGTTACTGGACTTTTAACCAATAGTAGTATTGATGTATATAAATCAATTGGTTAAATTCTTTTTATAGTGCCTTTTATGGTACGTATTAAAATACTTAGCTAAATTACATGTCATAAAGTAAATATTCAAATAGGTGCTGTTAACCTACATCACCTTTTATTCTTACACCCCAACCTGCCTAAATACCCAACTTCGCCAATATCAATGAAACCTATTAGGACTCTTTTTTGTTAATTCGCATTCGTAGTGCGTCGAAATCAAAAGAGGTTCATAACTTTATTAAAAGTCGTTTTGGTACCACAACCCACTCTAATAAATAGCCTATTTAATTTGTTGTTTACATTAAAGTTCTCTGGTGTAAATTGTAGAAATATAATATGGCATTTTAGTCAGCCGTAAATAGTTCGAGTGGTACTGAATAAGAGACTCAAAATAGCAAACTATTTATATATTTTTAGTGTGTTATATTTTTAGAGCTGAGTTAAATAAACTTATAACGGAGACATGGGTATGGAAATTAATAAATCTAATCAATCTATTCTTGTTTTTGTAATCCCTTTATTAGCTGCGTATTTTGGATCAAAAGTTATATTTCACTTATTTTCTTTTGAGTATCTTGTGTTTACAGATACTTTTGACATTCTAAAGCTACTCATTGATATTAGTGTATTTGGAGTGTTGTTCTATATTAGTTCGCTGGGCGTTGGTTATGTCATCAGAGCTAAAACATAAGTTTTTAATCATTAGCGGGTAAATTGCTAGCTAAAAAATCACAGCCAATAAAGCCTTAACAGCTTTAAACTGTATAATTTATATGGAGATAATAATGAAAAAATTAATCGCAATAGTAGCGTTGTTAGGCTTTGCTTCATTTGCACAAGCTAATGATAGTTTTGTAGTGAATGCTAAATTTTATGATAATAAAAACTTAATTGGTTCACCTATTTTGGTAGTCAATTCAAACGAAGAGGCGTCAGTTTCAGTTGATAATTCGTATAGTTTTGCTCTTACAGTAACGCCAATTGATGATTTTACTGTTAGTTTAGCAACTGACCTAAAACTAGGTGGAAAACACATGGCTCCCTCTTTAGTTGTTGAATTAGGCAAAGAAGCAAGTATTAATATTGATGGTAAAGAGCTGTCAGTTTTAGTAAGCAAATCAAGTAGCTAATAAGTTAAAAACTAGGAATATAATTAATGAGAAACTCAAGAAATGAGATAGTAAAATATGGAGTCTCTTTTGGTACGGCCCTAGCAATTGCTATTTCATGGAGTGCTAACGAGTCTGTGTTATGGGCAATTTTGCACGGTTTTTTATCTTGGTTTTATGTTATTTGGCATGTAATTACGCGATAAGTGCTTTCGCGTGTGCACTGATTGATTATGTAGATTGCGGTCAATGTGAATACTCGAGCAATTACCATCTAAAACAAATAAGTCAAAAATCTAAAAGGAATAATTAATAATGAAAGGTGCTGGTGGAAGCTCTGGTGGTATTGGGCATTTTTTTATTGGTTTAATTATGATGTGCGGTGGCTTTTATATGCTCCTAAACGCAATTTCGGTGACCTCTAATTTTGGACTAAGTTCTCGCATTTATAGTGTTAATGTTTTAGGTGGCTTTGGCGTTACAGGCGGCATGGTTATGATCCCATTTATTTTTGGTGTGGGTCTGATTTTTTACAATTCTAAAAATATTTTAGGTTGGGTGCTATCTCTAGGTTCGTTAACCGCACTCATATTTGGCGTTATATCGAGTGTTCGATTTAGTATGCGAACTATGACGTCGTTTGATTTGATTGTTATTATAATTTTAGCGTTTGGCGGCTTAGGGCTGTTTTTACGATCGCTTAAATCTATTGATACTTAAATAATTACCACGCTTTGTTTTAAATACAATTTTAATTATAGGCATTTAATATGATGTTCTAATGCTTAAGCTAATACATTAATAATGTAATCCTTCCTATTTACTGCTTAACCAGTAACGTATTTTAAAGAGATTTATGTGAACAACTAAATACAGCTAAAACTAATTGCTACTCACTTCTTAGCACAAAGAGGAGAAAACCCAGCGCGTTCAAACTTTCCTAAAGAGTTAGTACTAGACTCAACTGACGATGCGATAGAAGTACAAAAGTTGATGATTTATTTAAATGATCAAACCGTATATGGCTGGAAGTGTATGCTGCCTTTAGATGATGGCTCAATTATATTAGCGCCTCTTTTACATGCACCTATAAAACAAGCTGAAAATTGCCCACTGTATACAACAAACAATAAAGCGCTTATTGAACCAGAAATTGCATTTATTTTGCAAAGCGATTTACCAAGTAATAAAACCTATACAAATAAAGACGTAGATACTGCATTTGCCAGCGCCCATTTAGCACTTGAGCTTATTCAAAAAAGGTTTGATGAAGACACTCCAAGCACTCACATTGAAAAACTGGCCGATGGCCTATCTAATCAAGGCGTGTATTTAGGCCCGCAAATAGATAAAGCCAAAGCGTATAACGCAAGTACTGTAAATATCAACGTTAAGCAAACTGAGCTGGAGTTAAACTTGGTAGGTGTGCACCCTGCAGAACTTGCGCAGCTTCCACTTTATTGGGCGGTTAATTACTTATCAGCAAAGGGAATTAACTTAAAAGCAGGGCAAGTGTTTATAACAGGTTCTTACTGTGGCGTGGTTGAGCTTAATACTAATGAGCAAACATGTATTACATATGAAGATTTAAATACATTTAATGTGACATTTTTATCCCATTAAGCGAAGTACTCATTTTAACGGTCATAATAAAAACAACCCACTAATTAGTGGGTTGTTTTTATTTGGCTAAATTTTAATTATTTAATTTTAGAGAGTAGTGCGGGATTTATTACGAGATTTCGTACGCCGTGTGCATGATCTTCGTTAAAGGTGTTACTTTCACACCATTTGCCAACACTGTTTATATCAACCTTTGCCACTTTTGGTTTAACTGACCATGTTACTTGAAAAGGAGAGCCTGCTTCGTTGTAACTCGGGCCAGTAGTTGAACCGCTATAAACAACAGGTTTACCCGTATTTGTCGGTGTAGCAATAGCTTGATAGTAACCATTAACAGATGACACGGCGCTTATTTCAGTAAAATCAAGTGCGTTAGCATCGTTTACTAATACATATACTTGAGCTTCAACACGTAGTTGCGGATTTTTAATCGAATCACTTAAACAACTCCCCAAGGTAGGGCCTGGTTTTACAATTGCTGACGTATGAACGTTATGCACCTCAATGGTATCGCCAACTAAAAGCGCGCCGTGATCGCTCGGACAAATTTCAATTTTTGCTGGTTTACTTTCACTTTTAGTTAAAGAGCCTGAATATAAGTAGCCACTTTTAAAGCCTTTTCCATTACCATTTCCTGCATATTTGCTAAATTCGCCACCGGCGTGTTCAGCATTTTTATGAAAGTGTATATTACATAAATTCATATTTGATGAAGTTGGGGCATGAGAGAAAACTGCCGTGTTTTCGCCTTTATAATTATCAATATTGCGTGGAGATTGTGGCCCAAAACCTTTATTAGCGGTGTTTTTAGCAAGCGCTGCACGCTGTATTTTTATTATGTCGTCATTTACTATTTCGTGGTTAGCTTTAGCTAGTGTATTAAAAGACAGGATAGTGATTACAGCAGAAATTACACTTATTTGTGTTTTGATTGTCATTGAGTCAGTGCCTTTAAATTATATTTTGCGTAACAATTAAGTTAACAGCTCTTGTTTTTCGTCAAATAATCCTAAAATAATTAAACTAATGCAAAACTATTTAATAGATAAATCGTATTTTAAAATAAGTGCATCTATATAGCGGGTGCGTAATGTATGTTGTTTTTCATGATCGGCGCCATGCCCTAGCGCTTTGTTTAAAAGCTTTATGGCGGGGTGTAATAGCGCTCTTTCTTCTTGGTTTAAACTCGCTTTACTGCGCAGTTCTGTAATGTCGTCAACTAGTAGCCTGCCAATGTCTACCGAGACTATTTCATCTATTAATCCATTTTGAGTAAGTACGCCATATTTACTGCATAAAAACTGTTGCCAAACTTGCTGTAAGTGCTCGTCTATTTCACAGCCAAATAGCTCTTCGCTAAACGTAAATCCATGCTGAGCGAGTTTAGTTAGGCTTGCAGTATATTGCTGCGCAAAATAATTAAAAGCATGGCTTGATGATTCTATTTTTTGTTTTAAAAGACCTTGCCCCCAATTAACACAGCCGCGCGGATAATAGTCGTCATATTCTTCGCATTCATACAAACCCGAATATGAGCTGCAGCTAAGTTGACTTTTAATACAGTAACTTGGTTTGGGGAACACACTTCGCTCTTGCCAAGCTAAAAGTGTATCTGCATCTATGTTTAATGCTTGGCACAGTTCATCGGTGTTATAAAAATGAGTTGCTAAGTAGTCAGATAAACGCATAAAGCCTCTGGTATCGTTAAAATAAAACACTGTTTATATATACAGTTTTTCATTTTGTATTACCAAACTCAATAACACAAGCGATTTTATAATTAAATGTGCGCTTATACCTCCAAAAATACCGGCAAGTATGTTACAAATAGCGCAAGTTTTATAAATAATGAATTTTTATGCGCACCCTAGAGAAAATTAAACAAGCAAGCCTTATTACAGCTATTAAAACGCCATATTTAGCAAACGGTGAAATTGATCTCGCAAAGTACGATGAACTCGTTGAAATACAAATTGCAGCGGGCGTTGATGGCATCGTAGTCGGTGGCACAACAGGCGAAGGCCAGTTAATGAACTGGGAAGAGCATTTAATGCTTATAGCGCACAGTGCAAACAAATATGGTGACAAACTGGTTATTGTTGGTAATACCGGTAGTAACAACACCCGTGAAGCGATTAAAGCAACTAAATATGGCTTTGCCAGCGGTATGGATGCAGCACTGCAAATTAACCCATATTACGGACGTACGTCAATCGCGGGTGTTAAAGAGCACTTTAAACGCGTACTTGATATTGGACCTGCCTTTATTTACAACGTAGCAGGTCGCACAGGTCAAGACCTAACACCTGATATTATTGAACCATTAGCACAGCATTCGAACCTAATTGGTATTAAAGAATGTGGCGGCAATGAGCGCATTGCACACTATGAGCAGCAAGGCATTGCGTGTTGGTCTGGTAACGACGATGAAGCACACGACGCTCGTCATGTACACAAAGCTCACGGTGTTATTTCGGTTACTTCTAACCTTATTCCTGGGTTGTTTCGCCAATTAATGGATACTAAAAATGATGAGTTAAATACGTCATTACAACCATTAATGAACTGGTTGTTCTGTGAGCCAAACCCTATTGCTATTAACACTGCGATGATGATGACAGGTGCAGTAAATCCAGTATTTAGATTACCGTATTTACCGCTTAGTGATGAACAACAAGCTCAAGGCGAAGTTTTAATTAATGAGTTAAACAACAACGATGTTGTCGGCGGTAAAGCTAAGTGCATAAAGCAGGATGATATAGCTCTACTTTCTTAGCAATATGAGCAAGCGCTGAACAAGGGGTTAGTTCAGTGCTTTTTATTAATGATTATTTACTTCTATTGCTAAAATCGGTAAAATTCCCTCCCTTATATCTTATAAAATATGCAGAGCTGTGAAATTTGTTGTTGAAGAACTCGCTATATGGATAAAGCCCGAACAGCGACAAATAAAAGAGAGTAATTGGTTTGATTCCTCCGTATTAAATCTTAGTTGGGTGCCTGCTATGCAGCGACGCCGAATGACTTCCTTTATTAAAATGGCACTCTTTAGTGCTCATCAAGTAAGCACACAAGGTAACTATGTTAACTTACCGAGTGTCTTTTCTTCTCGCCACGGCGATTTTCACAAAACGGCTAACTTACTTGTTGATGTAGTAAATGATCAGCCATTGTCGCCCACTGGTTTTGGGTTAAGTGTGCATAATGCCGCATCGGGGCTTTTCGGGATAATACTGGGTAATACAAGTGCTACAAATGCTATTGCTGCAGGAGCCGAAAGCTTTATTTATGCACTCGTAGATGGCTTTGTAAGACTTGCTGATAACGATCAGCCACACATGTTAATAGTTCACACCGATGAGACTCTCCCCGATATTTACGCTCAGTATGCCGATGAACAGCAAATAGCACACTCTATTGGTTTAATAATAAGAGCGCCGCAAAAAGGCGAACCCTATTTTAGTTTAAATAAAGTATTTAATATGGGCATGGAAAAAAGCGACTTACCAATGAGTATCCAATGCGCTAAAGCTTTGTATGAGCGAAGCAATACATTACTTGTTCATAACACGCTTGAGCACGATTGGCAGCTTACGTACCATGCTTAAAAATGCACAAAGGCTATGTGGATTGATTTGGCGGATTATTGCGACTGCATTTTGCTTTTCAGTTTTTGGAATTGGTGGTTTAGTATTAGCCTTTATTGTTTTTCCTGCTCAGCGCCTATTTCAAAGTGACTCAGTTAAACAAAAGCTTAAGGCTCGAAAAACAGTACATTATAGCTTCAAATGGTTTGTTAGTTTAATGCATGTAACGGGCGTTATTCGATTTCATGTCAACGATAAAGCAAAAATTGCAGGCTTAAAAGGGCAATTGATATTAGCAAACCATCCTTCTTTAATTGATGTTGTTGTTTTAATTTCGGTAGTAAAAAATGCAGATTGCGTAGTAAAAGCACATTTATTTAAAAACCCTTTTATGCGTGGCGTTATTAAAAGCACCGGCTACATAAGTAATGATGACCCACAGGAGCTATTACGAGAGTGTGAGCGTAGTTTGCAAAAGGGTAATAACTTAATTGTATTTCCAGAAGGGACACGGACAGAGCCTAACAAAGCATTAAAGTTTAAACGAGGCGCTGCAAATATTGCAATTAGGTGTCATGCGCCCATTACTACTTTTTTAATTAAAATGAAGCCAAACACTTTAACCAAAGGCACACCTTGGTATAAGGTCGCGCCATATCAGGCGCATTTTACAATGGGGCTTGCGAGCCAGCAGTTTAATTGTGCAACGTACCACAGCGATATGCCTGCGATGCAATCACGCCAATTGACTAAAGATTTACAACATTATTTTACACAAGAGCTAAAAAATATATGAGCGAATTAAAAGAACAAATAAAACAACTGATTATCTCAAGCCTTGACCTTGAAGACATGACCACTGCTGACATTCAAGATGATGACGCTTTATTTGTAGATGGCCTAGGGCTAGATAGCATAGATGCATTAGAACTTGGCCTTGCGATAAAGAAGCAATTTGATGTGAAAATTGATGCAAACTCTGAGCAAACTAAAGCGCACTTTGCCTCAGTTAATTCTTTAGCAAAATTTATTGAACAAGCACGTTCTTAATATATAAAAGTAGGAAGAAAGATGAAAACCGCTGCTGAAATTTATGATGTATTACACGGCATTTTAGAAAACGAATTTGAAATAGACCCAGAAGATATTAGCTTAGAGGCTAACCTGTACCAAGATCTTGATTTAGACAGTATTGATGCAGTTGACTTAGTTGTAAAATTAAGAGAAATCACAGGTAAAAAAATTGAGCCTGATGCCTTTAAGCTTGTGCGCACAGTGCAAGACATAGTCACCGAAATAGAAAAGTTAGTTAACTAATACTATGTTAAAAGCAGTTTTAACAACGTTAATTATGATTTGCTTGGCTTGCTACCCTATTATTGTGTACGTAGGCCTTACGCGTTTTAATAGTCAGATTATTACAGTATTACTGCTATTTTTACTCGGGCTTAGACTTTGGTTAAGCAGAACCTTGTTTGATAAAATGCCGTGGTTAAAGCCCGCTACATTTTTAGCAGCCATTACTATTTTGATTTCCAAGGTAATGGATAGCGACTTAGGGCTGCGTTTGTATCCCGTAATCATTAATTTAGTTATGTTAGTTGTGTTTGCGTATTCTTTGTATAAAGGGCCTTCTATTATTGAAACCTTTGCGCGAATTACTGAGCCCTCACTTGATGAAAACGGTGTAATTTATACAAAAAAAGTAACGCTAGTGTGGTGTGTGTTTTTTGTATTAAACGGTGGTATTGCCCTGTACACCAGTATTTTCAGTAGCCTAGAAACTTGGGCTTTTTATAATGGTTTTATTGCTTACTTAGGCATGGGCGCATTGTTTGCGATAGAGTGGCTAGTCAGACAAAAAGTAAAAAGGAATGCCGGTGTTTAATGCTTTTCAGAGTAATGCGTTAAGAGCATGTTTTAATCATAACGACAATAATATTTTAGAGTATCAGTTTGTTAGTGATATAAACCAAGTTTTAGCAAAGCTATCAACGTTAAATACTAAATCATCGGTTGTTTTATACACCACAGACACCTATGAATTTGCCGTGTACCTATTTGCTTTAGCATTACACGGTAACGCAGTGATTTTGCCGTCGAATGGGCAACCTGCAACGTTAAACTCCTTACTTAAACAAACGCCTTTTTTTATTGGTGAATCTGAATTAGTAGCCGATTTAGAGGCTGATTTTTTAGATGTAGGTACGTTAGACAATCAACCTCATTTCGTATCTCTTGAAATAATTAAATGGCCTGAAGAAGGTACAATTGTTTTTTACACGTCGGGCTCGTCGGGTAAAGCAAAGCCAATTGTAAAAACGTGGCAGGTAATAAATAAAGAATTAAATACATTAATAAACAGCTACGCACTGGTTGATAATCCTATTTTTATAGCGAGCGTTTCGCATCAGCATATATACGGCTTATTGTTTAGATTATTGTGGCCATTACGCGCAGAAAAGGTTGTAAATACTGAGCTACTGCATTACCCAGAACATGTAGCTACAAAGCTTAAGTTATTTAAAAAAGTAGTGTTTGTTTCAAGCCCTGCGCAGTTAAAACGGTTATGTATTGATAATGTTTTAGTGGATAATAAGTCTAATTTACAATGGATATTTTCATCAGGTGGACCGCTACTGAACGAAGATGCTGTATCATTGTTTACGCAATTGAATAAACCAGTCACACAAGTTTTTGGTAGTACCGAAACAGGTGGTATTGCATATCGACAAGTTACTTCACTTGAAAAGGTTAGCCTTTGGCAGCCATTCTTGGGTATTAAAGTAAGGGCCTTGGACGATCAGCGTTTAATTTTAAACTCACCGCTCGTTCCTGACAAAAATTACCCTCTAGATGATAGAGGCGAAGTGCTTAAAAATGGTCAATTTAGATTATTAGGTCGATTCGATCGAATTATAAAATTAGAAGAAAAGCGATTAAGTTTAGACGAGCTAGAACAGCATTTGTGTACTAGTGAGTGGGTAAGTGAAGCTAAAGTAATTGCCTTGCCTGGTGAGCGATTAATAGTAGGCGCTATTATTGTGCTTACGCATAAAGGGCAGATATTTTTTAATGGTGACGGTAAGTTAGCTACAAATAATTTATTAAAAGCGCATGCATTAGCGCGCTTTGAGCGAATTTGTATCCCTAAAAAGTGGCGTTTTGTAGAACAATTACCATACAACTCACAGGCAAAGTTAAATTTAAAAGCATTGGAGAGTCTTTTTGCAAAAGTTGACTAAAACACAGCCTGATTTACTGTCTTGTGAACAAGTAGAGCAAAAGTGTAAATTAAGCTTACTAGTTCCTCATGATTTAGATTATTTCAAAGGACACTTTACGGGTGGTCCAATACTCGCAGGTGTTGTGCAGTTAGACTGGGCTGTGGCTGCAATTTGTAAATATTATAATGTTCAGCAATCTGTTAAAAATGTTGAAGTATTAAAGTTTCAGGTAGTGATTACCCCAGGTATAACAGTTGAATTATTGCTTGAGCAAAAGGCAGAGAATAAATATACCTTTTCGTATAATTCAAACAAAGGACAGCATGCATCTGGCCGTGTTGTTTTTGATAGCCTAATAAATGAATAACTTTTGTATTGTTATCCCAAATTATAATCACATTACGGTAATTGATGATGTACTGAGCCAATTATCGTCATTTAATCTTCCTATTATTATGGTTGATGACGCAAGCAACGCCGAAGCTAAAAGTGTGTTCAGTAAGCTTGATGCAAAATACACGCAGTTGAGTGTAGTTACCCACGACGATAATCAAGGTAAAGGCGGCGCGGTACAGACAGGCTTAAAGCAAGCATATAAGCTAGGTTTTTCGCATGCGATACAGGTTGATGCTGATGGTCAGCATGACTTATCTGATATTAAAAAACTAATAGCGCTTTCAAACGCTCAGCCTAAAGCGCTTATAAGCTGTTGCCCAATATATGACGATTCAGTGCCTAAACACCGTTATTTAGCACGTTATTTAACGCATGTTTGGGTATGGATTGAAACGTTAAGTTTTACAATTGTAGATTCGATGTGTGGCTTTAGAGTGTATCCGCTTGAGCAAAGTACAAAGCTAATTGATGAGGTATCGCTTGGAAAACGCATGGATTTTGACCCCGAAATTTTAGTGCGTTTATATTGGCGCAATGTGCCTTTTGTATTTTTACCTAGCCAAGTAATTTACCCCGAAAATGGGCTTTCTCATTTTCAGCCTTTACACGATAACGTGCGTATTTCTTGGTTACACACCCGCTTGTTTTTTGGAATGTTGATTCGCTCTCCTGTGTTAATTTGGCATAAATTAAAGAGGCGTTATGGCCGCTAAACACTGGTCTAAAATGCAAGAGCGCGGTAATTTCTTAGGTATTCAAATACTGTTGTTTGCTCATAAATTACTGGGTAGAAAAGGGCTGTGGATTGTTTTGTTTCCTGTGGTTTTTTATCTTTTTTTAACAGGAAAAGTAGCGCGTGTAGCATCTAAAACGTTTTTAGAGCAGGTTTATGTTTACCAAGGCTGCAAACAACCTGTTACGTTTAAAATGCAATTAACGCACTTTTGCAGTTTTGCAGATAGCGCATTAGATAAAATTGATGCTTGGCTTGGGCGAATAACCCAACGTGATATTAAATACACTAATGAGCATTTATTTGCTGAGCTAGATGAGCAGAATCAAGGGGCTATTTTTATAGGTTCCCACTTGGGTAATTTAGAGGTGTGCAGGGCACTTAGCCAGCACCGCAGCAGTAAAAAAATAAATGTACTGGTGTTTACCCATCACGCTGTTGAATTTAATAAAATGCTTAAAAAGATTAACCCAGATGTGTCGGTTAATTTAATACAAGTGACTGATATGGGGCCTGACTTAGCTATTTTACTAAAAGAAAAAGTAGAGCAGGGAGAAATAATCGTTATTGTTGGTGACAGAACAAGCACAACAACGGCTTCTCGGTCGGTACAGGTACCTTTTTTAGGCAAAAAAGCCCCATTTTCACAGGGACCTTTTATATTAGCCGCGCTGCTTGATTGCCCTGTTTACTTTTTGTTTTGTTTAAAAGATAAAAAAAGCAAAAAGTATCAAGTGATATTTGAACATTACAGCCAATCATTAAAAATGCCTCGACGAGAGCGACAGCAGGCGCTAACACTTATTATTACTGACTATGCACAGCGTTTGAGTTATTACGCAGCTTTATATCCTTATCAGTGGTTTAATTTTTACGATTTTTGGAAAAGTGATCAGCAGGTAGTGCGCGATCAATCAATGGAGAACAAGTGTGACTGAACAAAATATACAGCTTTTTGGCAATCAGCGATTATCAATTGAAGATATTGTTCGAGTTGCCTTTAATGAAACACAAGTGCAATTAAATAGCTGTGAAACTTTTAGCGTTAAAATTAATAGCGCTTTGCATTTTTTAGACACACTTTTAAAAGAAGATGGCGTAATTTACGGCGTTACTACTGGTTACGGTGATTCTGTAACGGTGGCTGTACCCCTTGATTTAGTTGATGAATTACCTCTGCATTTAACTCGCTTTCACGGCTGTGGACTCGGGGATGTATTTAATAAAGTGCAAGGGCGTGCAATTTTAGCGACCCGCTTAACATCACTTTCACAGGGCTACTCTGGTATTAGCTGGGAAATGCTGCATCTACTTAAAGATTACTTAAATAACGATATAGTGCCTGTGATCCCTCAAGAAGGGTCAGTAGGTGCCAGTGGCGATTTAACACCGTTATCTTACGTTGCAGGTGCGATGGTAGGCGAACGTGATGTGTTTTACAAAGACCAAGTACGTAACAGTGCAGAAGTTATGAAAGAAGTTGGCTTAGAGCCACTCACTCTAAGGCCAAAAGAAGGTCTTGCCGTTATGAATGGCACAGCGGTAATGACTGCATTAGCGTGTTTAGCGTTTGATAGGGCTAATTACTTAGCTAAACTGGCGAGCCGTATTACTGCATTATCAAGTTTAGCGCTTAAAGGAAATAGCCATCATTTTGATGAGATATTATTTTCAGTTAAGCCACATCCTGGGCAGCAACAAATTGCACGTTGGATAAGAGAAGATTTAAACCATCACGATCACCCTCGTAATGCCGACAGACTTCAAGATAGGTATTCAATCCGTTGTGCACCCCATGTTATTGGTGTGCTGCAAGACAGTCTGCCGTTTTTTAGGCATATGATAGAAAACGAGCTTAACTCAGCAAACGATAACCCAATAATTGACGGCCAAGGTGAGCATGTATTGCACGGCGGGCATTTTTACGGAGGCCACATTGCTATGGCAATGGATAGCATGAAAACAGCCGTTGCAAACCTTGCTGATTTAGCAGACAGACAAATCGCTTCTTTGGTTGATACTAAGTACAACAATGGCCTACCTTCAAACTTGTCTGATAGTGCACCAGAGCGCCGCTATATTAATCATGGTTTTAAAGCGGTTCAAATTGGCTGTAGTGCTTACACTGCAGAGGCATTAAAGCTAACCATGCCGGCCAGCGTTTTTTCTCGCTCTACGGAGTGTCATAATCAAGATAAAGTGAGTATGGGAACTATTGCGTCTCGCGATTGTTTACGTATTTTACAGCTAACAGAACAAGTGTTAGCAAGTACGTTATTAGCCAGCATTCAAGGTGTTAGATTACGTATTAAGCAAGGCGATCTTGAGTTTTCGACTTTAACGCAAGATATGCAAAACATGTATACCGATATAACTGATTACTTTGAAAACCTCACTGAGGATAGACCAATGGAAGCCGTGCTAAGGCAAACAATAGGGTATATTCAAACTAAACGTTGGGCGTTGTATGAATAGTAAAGGTGCATTATTAACGCATGTGGTAGAAATTGAAATTCCATTTCATGACTGCGACCCGATGAATGTTGTATGGCATGGTAATTACCCACGTTATTTAGAAGTAGCGCGCTGCGAGTTACTGCGGTTATTTGATTATGATTACCCGCAAATGCATGAATCGGGCTACGCGTGGCCAATCGTTGATATGCAAATAAAGTATGTTGCCTCAGCAGTATTTACTCAAAAAATTAAAGTAGCGGCTTATTTAAAAGAATACGAGAATAGACTACGGATTGATTACGTAATCACTGACTCGCTAACTAATAAGCGCCTTACTAAAGCCTCAACCACGCAAGTTGCGGTTGAGGTTAGCTCCAAAGAAATGCAATTTGAATCACCCGCTATTTTATTTAATAAGTTAAAAGCGGTTTTGAATTAAATTTTTATTTTATAGGCGATTAAATGAATTTTTTAAAATGTTTTACATTGAGCATAGCTATTAGCTTTTTACTGTTTTGCACTGTAGTAAATGCAGCAGCTATTAAAGGTGAGTTTAAGCAATATAAGCAATTTAATGGATTTGCTAAGCCTTTTATTTCGTCGGGTGTTTTTTCGTTAATTGACGAAAAGCTCATTTGGCAAGTGAAAATGCCTGTTGAGAGTATGCTCATAATAGAAAACGGCAAAGTACTTGCACAAAATGCCAATGGTGAGTTAATACCACAACCCGGTAGCGAGCAATTTGTAGGATTACTGAGTGACTTACTCAGCGTAAATATGAGTGCTCTGGAAACACGTTTTGACATTGCTAAAATGCAAGACAGTTGCACACAGTTAATACCAAAAGAAGCTATGCTAAAGCAATTATTTAGTGATTTTATTTTATGTGAAACTGCTAAGCAAGTGAGCAGTATTACACTAAATGAGCACTCAGGAAATAACACAAAAATTGAGTTTACTTATTCCAAATAAAATTATGTTTTTAAATAATGCAGTGGCAAAACGAATTACCGTTATTGTAGGGTGGTTTAGCAGTTTAATTTTACTTTTTGCTGCAGCTTTTTGGCTGTCTAAACCAACGTTTAGCGCCGATATGTTTAGCTTATTGCCAAAGTCGCACTCCCAAATTGCACATGCGGAAGATGTTTTTTTTCAGCAAAATGCTAACCGTATTATGTTCTCGTTTGCAGGAAATAATAAAAATAAAGCATTTGAAGATTTCCAAAAATGGCTCGACGATAATGCAATTAAAAGCACATTTAACTTTCCGTCCGTTAACGATTTAGCGCAAACATTCTCACCTTTCAAACATGCGTTATTAAGTGATACTTACAAGCAAACATTAAGCAAAAAAACAACGTTTGAACATTATTACCTTGAGCAATTAAATCAGTTAGGCAACCCATTTGTAAGTGCTACCTTAAGCAAAGATACAAGTTTGAGCTTAGCGGCATTTATAGAAGATAACTTAAAACAAAGCCAATTGTTTACGCTTGAACAAGGTCGTTTAACTCGACGTTTAAAAGGCGTTGAATACCGTGTCATTTTGGCAAACTTAGCGCCTGAAAATTTAGGGGTTAATAAATCAATTGATTTAGCTGGCTCGATAATTAAACAGATCAATTTACTTAATGAAACCTACCCTGATTTAAGCATTACTTACTCTGGTGTGCTATTTCATACGGCTGAAAATGCTAAACAAGCTAAATACGAGATGAGCTTGTTTGGTGGCATTAGCTTATTAGCCCTTATTGCGATGGTATTTTGGGTATTTAGGCGTTTAAACAGTATTTTATTAGCAAGCTTTACCGTACTGAGCGCACTTATTGGTGGCGCTATCGCTATGGTGTTGCTGTTTAATACTATTCATTTATTAACGCTTGTTTTTGCAGTCACCTTGATTGGTATTGCCATTGATTATGCATTTCATGGTATGACTGACTTAGCCAAAAAAGAGCATGAAAAAGGCTACAGCAAAGGGACTCAATCTGCGCTTTTACTGTCTCTTATTACGACTACGCTGGGTTATTGCTGCTTACTAGGTGCGCCACTAACGTTATTATCTCAAGTTGGCGTGTTTGTTATTGCGGGTTTAGTGAGTGCTTGGCTATTTACAGTTTTAGTTTTGCCATTGTGGCAATCTACACTCACGTTATCGCCTTCGAGTCTATTGATGAGTCAAAAGCTCATTAAGGGTTTTTTATATTGTAATAGTTTAAAAAAACCAATACTCATTACGTTATTAGCCCTTATAAGTGCGTTATTTTTAATAAAACCTATTAGCTTTAATGATGATGTAAAGCTATTAAATGCAAGCTCCGAACATTTAATGCTAAACGAAAAAAAGCATTTGTTATTACTTGGGCAATGGGACACCCAAATTGTTTTTATGTTTGCAGATAGCGACGAAGCGCTTTTACAAAAACAAGAACAATTTTTAAAACGCTTAACCCAACTAAACCCTAATTTTAAAAATAATAGCATTAGCCATTGGTTGCCTAGTTTACAAAAGCAGAGGGATAACCAAGCCTTGTTTGAACAGGCTAAAAACAAAGGGACTTTGGATATTGCAGAGCGCGTTACAGGGCAAGCGTTAACAAGTACAAAGGCACCGTTATTAACTTATGAAACACTCGCCACGAGTACATTTAAACCATTACTGCTTTCTCAAATGGTTGTTGAGCCAAGTCAATCGATAACATGGATGTCTATTTCGGGTATTTCATCTGATCAACTAATTAATGAGGTTGAAAAAAACAATGGAATTTACCTTTATAATAAACCTAAACAAATTAGTGCTTTATTAAGTGATTACCGTGAATATTTACTATTAAGCCTAGTGCTTGCGGGTTTTATTAGTTGGCTGCTTTTTAGTTGGCGATTTACGATTAAGATAGCGCTGCTGCAGGTGAACATTTTATCTGTTGTGGTGTTGAGCATGCTTTGGGTATGTAATGCGATTCAAGGTAGCTTGTCGTTATTTAATTTACTCGGTGCGTTACTTGTTATTGCCTTAGCAATTGATTACCTCGTTTTTTATCAAATAAATAAGTTAGAGCCCAAAAATGTGTTAGCGATTAGCTTATCGGCTGCGTCATCAATGTGGGTATTTGGCATGTTGAGTGCTTCTGATACACCCGCTATTTTTAGCTTTGGACTGAGTGTAATGGTAGGGATTTTAGCTATTTACTTTTTATCACCGCTGAGTGTTTTAAAGCCTCAAAAGGAACAATAATTTGAATAATCTTGAGCAGTACGATGTTGTTGTTATTGGCGCTGGGCCTTCTGGTGCATTGGCTAGTAGTCTTTTAGTTCAAAAGGGATGGCGGGTACTGGTACTTGAACAGCAGGCGTTTCCACGTTTTTCAATTGGTGAAAGCTTACTGCCGCAATGTATGGCGTACTTAGAAGACGCGGGCTTAATCGATACACTACATAACAATGCAGCGGCTTTAGGTTTTCAGTTTAAAGATGGCGCTGCTTTTCATCGGGCAGGGCAAAATACAACTATAAATTTCACTGAAAAATTTACTAAAGGCCCAGGCACTACGTATCAAGTGAAAAGAGCCGACTTTGACAAATTATTAGCAGACAAAGCACAAGGACAAGGCGTAGAAATCAGATATAAGCACACGGTGGTTGACTACTGTGATGAGCCAAATGGTGCATCATTAGTGGTACACAATGAGCAGCAGCAAGCTTACCGCGTTAATGCCCGATTTGTATTGGACGCAAGTGGCTTTGGGCGTGTATTACCAAAATTGTTAGATTTAGAGCTTCCTTCTAACTTTCCTGTTCGAAGCGCTTATTTTAGTCACTTTAAAGACAATATTAGTGATACAAGCTTCGATCGAAATAAAATTTTGATTACCGTACACCCTCAATATTCAGACGTGTGGTATTGGCTTATTCCCTTTAGTGATGGTACTGCGAGTATTGGGGTTGTGGCGCAGTCAGAGCGTTTTAATGATGATGAATCTAGCGATTTACTAAATCAATTTATAGAGCAAGACCCTTATTTAAAAACACTGTTAGCACAGCGTGAGTTATTAACTCCAGCAAAAAATATAAAAGGCTACTCGGCAAATGTGAGTAAGTTATATGGTAAGCACTTTGCTTTATTGGGTAATGCGGGGGAATTTTTAGACCCGGTATTTTCATCAGGTGTAACAATTGCACTCAAATCTGCAAATTTAATTGCCCCACTTGTTGATCGCTATTTAAAAAACGAAGTCGTCGATTTTGACGCTCACTATGCACAGCCATTACAAGCTGGAGTCGATTGTTTTAGAACATTTGTAACAGGGTGGTACGATACGCGTTTTCAGGATGTGATATTTTACTCTGAACAAAATACCCAAGTACGAGAAATGATCAGTGCTATTTTAGCGGGTTACGCATGGGATACGAATAACCCATTTGTTGCACAAAGTGAACGCCGTTTAAATGTGTTGGCTCAGTTATGTCAAAATTAATTAAGTATGTGGTGTGTAGTGTATTTATATTTGCTGTATTAAGCGCATGTACGAGTTTTACAGCATCTAAAAATAGAGTGTATCTATCACCTAATATTCAATTAAATATTAATAGTGTACCAGCACAAATGTTTAATAAGTCTTGGCAGCATGTTTTGTATATTACGAATCAGCAAAAAACACACATTGTATTTGCCCAATTAGCTATAAATGACAAAGGTGCAATTAAGTTATTGTTAATGACAGTGCAAGGCTTTCCAATTATGGAGCTTGAAAAACCTTTAAATGGCCCAGTAAAAACACGAAATATGCTGGCGGTAGAAGGGATAGACCCTCATTATATTTTGGCGGATATTGCATTAGTACATTGGCCAGTAGCATTTTTACAAAAGCAGTTAGAGGGTGCTTTAATAGAGCAGGTTGGCTCTAATCGGCAGGTATTTAACGATGAGGGTACATTAATTACCATTGACTATAGTGATGAGTCGACAACGTTGAACAATATTTTACATCAGTATCAAATAACATTTAAAAAGGTAGAACAGTGACATATTGGCTGAATGATTTAGGCATTGTGAGTGCGATGGGCATAGGCCAAGATGCAACCACAACAAGCTTAAATAAATATAACCCTGCAACTCCTTTATTAACTTTAAATAAAAGTTTAAGTGCTGAGCAAACTCCGCTGTATGTCGGGCAAGTTCAGTCTATTGCTTTATCAAATAATAAACGTATCAATACATTTATTGATTTAGCTTTAGAGCAGATTAAGCCCACCTTAGATAAACTTTCGAATATTGATAAGTCGCGTATCGCAATTGTAATGGGTACTAGTACATCAGGTATTCATGATGGCGAAAGAGCGCGTAAAAGCTATGAAAGTACAAAACTCTGGCCCGGTGACTTTAGTTACAGTGATCAAGAGCTAGCAACACCCGCTCATTACATTGCACATAAAATAGGGGCGCTAGGCCCTTGTTACAGTATTTCTACTGCATGCACGTCGAGCGCTAAAGCGTTAATTAGCGCTCGAGCTTTGCTAAATACTGATTTAGCCGATGTGGTAATTTGTGGTGGTGCAGATAGTTTGTGCCAATTAACAATTAATGGCTTTGATTCGCTCGCTTCTTTAAGCTCGGGTCTATGCCAGCCTTTTTCTAGCACCAGAGACGGCATTAATATTGGTGAAGGGGCCGCTTTATTTGTAATGACTAAAAATACGCCAATAACAAATAACGGCGTTATGTTACTAGGCAGTGGCGAAAGCTCAGATGCGCATCATATGTCAGCCCCCGATCCTAATGGGATGGGTGCCCAAGCCTCAATGGAAAAAGCACTAAAAAGTGCAAAGTTATCTTCTGGTGATATTGATTATATTAACGCTCACGGTACGGCTACTGTAAAAAATGACGAAATGGAAGCACTTGCAATTAATCGCGTGTTTGGCAACAATACCCCGCTTAGCTCAAGTAAGCATTTAACAGGACATACTCTTGGTGCTGCAGGCGCCATTGAAGCCGGTATATGTTGGTTATTATTAAAAGACAGCGGCCAACATATGCTGCCGTATAACGTGATTAAAGAAGGCAGTGATTTGGCTGATATAAAAATAATAAAACAAGCGTTTAAGCCCGCTCTTAAATACTGCTTATCTAATTCATTTGCGTTTGGCGGTAATAATGCCAGCTTAATATTGGGAGTTAACGTTGACTAATTACCCTATAGAGCAAGTAGTCCCGCATGATGCGCCTATGATTTTAATAGATAGCCTTTTAACACACAGCGAAGATGAAGCTCAATGCGGCGTTACTATCACTGAGCAAAGCCCTTTTTTTAGTCCTGCAATTAATGGCGTACCTAGCTATATTGGTGTTGAGTACATGGCGCAGTCTATTGCCGCTTACGCTGGTGCGTTAGCGAATGATGAAAATAAACCTGTAAAAATTGGTTTTTTAATTGGCACGCGGAAATATCAAACTTATCGACCGTGTTTTAAAAACGGCAGTAAGCTGACTATTGAAGTGAAAAAACTATATCAAGAAGAGTCAGGTCTAAGTGTATTTGAATGCCAAATACACGCGTCTGAAACCCTACTTTGCCAAGCAAAAATTAATGTATTTCAGCCTGAAAATCCGTTGGAATTTATAAGAGAAAATCAATGACAAAAAGAATTTTAGTTACAGGTTCAAGCCGTGGTATTGGTAAAGCTATTGCGTTAAAACTTGCTGAGCAAGGGTTTGATATTGCTGTGCATTGCAGAGCCGGTGTTGAGCAAGCTCAAGTAACATGCGATGAGATTAATGCATTAGGTAGAGCTACCAGTTTATTACAATTTGATGTATGCGACAGAGAGCAAGCCAAAGCACAAATAATAGAAGATATAGCTAAGCATGGCGCTTATTATGGCGTGGTGTGTAATGCAGGTATTACTAACGATATGGCATTTCCTGCTATGCAAGGGGAAGACTGGGATTGTGTAATACGTACAGGCCTTGATGGGTTTTATAATGTAGTACACCCAACTGTAATGCCTATGGTACAAAGCCGTAAAGGTGGGCGAATAATTACAATGTCATCGGTATCAGGTATTGCAGGTAACCGAGGGCAAGTAAATTATAGTGCAGCAAAAGCCGGTATTATTGGAGCTACTAAAGCACTTGCATTAGAATTGGCAAAACGCAAAATCACAGTTAATTGTGTGGCACCTGGTTTAATAGAAACCGCGATGACTGATGAATTACCTATTGATGAAATGATGAAAATGATCCCCCTTAAACGCATGGGGAGCGTTAAAGAAGTTGCGGGAACAGTTGCTTTTTTAATGTCTGATGATGCAGCTTACATAACACGCCAAGTGATTTCGGTTAATGGTGGTATGGTTTGATTAAACGCGTTGTTGTAACAGGGATGTCGGTGGTCACTGCATTGGGCGATGATTGGTCTGAATTCAAACAAGCCTTAATTAAAGGCGAAAATGCGGTTGTTACTATGCCAGAGTGGGACATAGCTAACGAACTCAATACCCGTTTAGCCGCGCCAGTTAAACACTTTGAGCGACCAAGTCATTACAAACGAAAACAAATCCGTTCAATGGGGCGAGTGTCACTTATGTCAACTCGTGCTACTGAATGCGCACTTGAACAAGCCAAACTACTAGAGCACGAAAGTCTAACTGATGGCTCTACGGGCATAGCGTATGGCTCATCTACGGGCTCTACTGAGCCACTACTCGCCTTTGCAAATATGATGGAAACGGGGTCGATGTCAGGTGTAACAGCCACGAGTTACATTAAAATGATGGCGCATACTGCCCCTGTAAATGTTGGTGTGTTTTTTGGTCTAAAAGGGCGTGTTATAACAACAAGCTCTGCTTGTACATCGGGATCTCAAGGAATAGGCTTCGCCTATGAAGCGATTAAGTTTGGCCGACAAAAAATAATGGTGGCTGGTGGAGCGGAGGAATTATGCATCACAGAGGCTGCAGTATTTGATACGCTTTATGCAACATCTACAAAAAATGACACACCAAAACAAACACCTCGTCCCTTTGATGTAAATCGTGATGGCTTAGTGATAGGCGAAGGCGCGGGTACTCTTATTTTAGAAGAATACGAACATGCAAAAGCGCGCGGAGCAACAATATTAGCTGAGGTGGTTGGTTTTGGTTGTAATTCTGATGGACAGCACGTTACTCAACCAACATCAAAAACAATGCAACTAGCGATAGAAATGGCACTACAAGATGCTAATTTAGAACCAGAAAAAATTGGTTACGTTAATGCTCATGGTACATCAACAGATAAAGGTGATATTGCCGAGTCTCACGCAACGTTTAAAGCATTGGGTAGTAAACCTATTAGCTCGTTAAAAAGTTATTTGGGGCATACATTAGGTGCTTGTGGGGCAATAGAGGCATGGGCAAGCATTAATATGATGGCTGATAATTGGTTTGCACCAACAATTAATTTAGATAACGTTGATGACGAATGTGCTCAGCTTGATTACATAAGGCATCAAGGACGTGAGATTAATACCGATTATGTGATGAGTAATAACTTTGCGTTTGGTGGTATTAACACCTCTTTAATATTTAAACGTTATAAAGCAGATTAAACGCGTTAAAATAGAACTAATGACTAACTGTTGACTCGTTTTTGCTGTATAATTTGCGGCCCTTGATAATGTGGCCGTAGGTTATACAGCATGAATTTTAAATCTTTTAGTTTCGCTCCTGAAATCATCCAGGCGTTGGACGAACTTAACTATCACACTCTTACGCCCATTCAGCGCGCAGCAATCCCTGCTGTTCGTAAAGGTAAAGACGTTTTAGCCAGTGCACAAACTGGTACCGGCAAAACTGCCGCGTTTGCTTTACCTATCATCCAAAAATTGGTTGAGTCTGAACTCAGCACAACGAATGCACCTCATGCGTTAGTACTTGCGCCAACGCGTGAACTTGCAGAACAAATTGCAAATAATTTTAGAGATTTTGCAAAGCATACATCACTTAAAGTCGTTAGTTTATTTGGTGGTGTTAGTACCGCCGGCCAAGCAAATGCTTTAAAAGAAGGTGTAGATATTGTTGTTGCAACACCAGGTCGTTTATTTGATCATATTCGCTTAGGTAACTTAAGCCTTGCAAGTGTAAAACACCTTGTTCTTGATGAAGCCGACCGTATGCTTGATATGGGCTTTATTGAAGACATGCAAAACGTGATTAAAAGCTGTGCAGAAGAGCGCCAAATTTTACTTTTCTCTGCTACTTTCCCTGCAGCAATTAAACAATTTGCATCTAAAGTATTAAAACAAGCTGAAATAGTGCGTGTTGATCAAACTAACAGTACAGCAAGTACTGTTGAGCATGTTGTTTACCCTGTTGAAGAACGTCGTAAGCAAGAACTACTTTCTGAATTGATTGGTAAGAAAAACTGGCAACAAGTGCTTGTCTTCGTAAACATGAAAGAAACAGCTGACGAGCTTGTTAAAGAGCTTAACCTTGATGGTATTCCGGCAGGCGTTTGCCACGGTGACAAATCTCAAGGTAACCGTCGTCGTGCTTTACGTGAATTTAAAGAAGGCAAAGTACGTGTATTAGTAGCTACAGAAGTGGCTGCTCGCGGTATTGATATTGATGGTTTACCTCGTGTTATTAATATTGATTTACCTTGGCTTGCAGAAGATTACGTTCACCGTATTGGCCGTACAGGTCGTGCTGGTCGCCAAGGTCAAGCAATCTCATTTGTTAGCCGCGAAGAAGAAAACACTTTGTTTGAAATTGAAACGTTAATCGGTCAAAAAATCAAACGTGTATATTTAGAAGGTTACGAAGTAAGTAACCGTGAAGTACTCATTGATAAAATTGGTAAAAAACCAGCGCATTTACGCCGTACACGTTCTAACAAGTTATCAGGACAAGCTACCGGTGAAGCGAGAGCAGTAAATCGCTCACGTATTTCAAGCGTTCGTAAAAGCTTAAAAGGCGAAAAACTGTCACTTAAAAAGTCATAGTTAACGCCGTTTAGTTTAAAAAACCTGAGTTTACTCAGGTTTTTTTGTGCCTGATGATAACACCTCATCAATAATATTTGCGTATACATAAGACGCTTGCTCGCCCTCTTTATTTGCTATTATGGACAAACCAACCGGTAAACCACTTACTTTGCCTACCGGCAGAGTTATGTGAGTTGTGCCTGCAATAGCAGATAACGAACTACTACTGCCATTAAAATTATCACCATTAACTAAGTCTGTCTTCCAGGCGGGTGATACTGTAGGCGCTATAACAATATCAAGCTTGTTGTTTTTATATACATTGGCAATGGCTGTCGCTGCTAAAGTGCGATAGCGTTCTTTAGTCTCATGGTATTTTTTTTGTTAGTTAAATCAATAGCCTGCGATTGAACTAGTATATCTTGCTCAAAGTGGGGCATTTCTGTATTTTTATTTTGAATATTAAAATTAATAAGTGCTTTTAGGCTTCTAACAGCCACTTGTGTTGGAGTGCTTGCGAGGTAATGATTAATTTCAGCTTTGAAGTCATAAAGTAAAATATAGTATTCATCAACAAATAGCGTATCTAAGTTATCAGTAATATCTACATTAATAATAGTGTGCCCAGCCTGTTTTAATGCTTGTAACTGCTTGGCATAAAGGCGCTGCGTTTCAATTGTAAATTTGTCGCTAGGCAGCGCACCAATAATAAGTGATGGTTTTGATTTTAGATTACCTTTTTTTAATTTAAACCCTGTAGTTGTTGCATCAAGAGAGTCTTCACCTTGCAAAACCGACAAAACCAGCAGTGCATCTTTAAGTGAATGCGCCATCGGCCCTACTGAATCTTGACTACTAGAAAGAGGCACAACACCTGAGCGTGATACTTGGCCCATACTCGGTTTTATTGCATAAACTCCATTTACTGAGGCAGGGCACGTAATTGAACCGTCTGTTTCAGTCCCTAATGCTATGGGCGCAAAGTTAAGTGCGACTGCCACAGCAGAGCCTGCACTAGAACCACATGGATTACGTGTTACATCGTGCGCATTATGTGTTTGTCCGCCTACGGCACTCCAGCCTGACGATGAATAGGTTGAACGAAAATTTGCCCATTCACTTAAATTAGCTTTGCCTAAAATTATAGCGCCCGCATTACGTAGTTGTTTAACAACAAAAGCATCATTATTAGTAACGTTATTTTTAAGTGCTAAAGAGCCAGCCGTTGTGGGAAGTGTGCCCTTCGTTTCTATATTATCTTTAAGAAGTACAGGTATTCCGTGTAATGGACCTGCCCAAGAGCCTTTGGCGGCAAGTTCATCTAACGTTTTAGCTTGAGCAATAGCTGTAGGTTCAATACTAATAACTGCATTGTATTGTGGGTTAAGTTTATTAATTCGCTCTATATAACTTTGGGTGAGTTGCTGTGCATTAATAGAATTATTTTTATATGCAGTGTGGATTTCATCAATGGTTTTTAGCTCTTGTGCTTTAGCGTTAAAAATTGCTAATACAATAAGCAACGAAAAGGTAAATGTTTTGATCATTGTTGAGGTGCTTGAGGTGTTATTATTTTCTATACACTTAGCACAAAAAAACCTCACAAAGTGAGGCTTTTCGATAAACAGCTTAAAAAAGAGGTTTAAGCGTTTTCTAACATAGACAGTGCGACCGCTTCAGCTGCTTTAATACCATCAATACCCGCTGATAAAATACCGCCAGCGTAACCTGCGCCTTCACCTGCAGGGTAAAGCCCTTTGGTGTTAATACTTTGGAATGTTTTATCACGCTTAATACTAATAGGCGACGAAGTACGTGTTTCCACACCGGTTAATAAACCGTCGTTAGTTGAAAAACCACGAATTTGTTTATTAAACGCTGGTATCGCTTCGCGAAGAGCATCAATTGCAAATTGTGGTAACACTTTACTCAAGTCAGTTAACTTAATACCAGGTGTGTAAGAGGGTTGTACTTCACCTAAGTCTGCAGATGATTTACCTTTTAAGAAATCTCCAATTAACTGCGCTGGTGCATCGTAGTTGCTACCACCAAGCTCATACGCTTGCTCTTCAAGTTTGCGTTGTAAGTCTATTCCAGCAAGTGGATTACCAGGGAAATCTTGCTCTGGTGATATACCTACCACAATAGCGCTGTTAGCGTTGCGCTCACTTCGTGAATATTGACTCATACCATTGGTAACAACGCGACCTTCTTCAGAGGTTGCAGCGACTACTGTGCCACCTGGGCACATACAAAAGCTGTAAACTGTACGGCCATTGTCACAGTGATGAACAAGTTTATAATCGGCAGAGCCCAAAATTGGGTTTCCTGCATTTATGCCAAAACGACATTCATCGATCATTGATTGTTTATGTTCGATTCTAAAACCGACTGAGAATGGCTTTGCTTCAACATAAATCCCTTTTTTGTGGATCATATCAAACGTGTCACGTGCACTGTGGCCAACGGCTAATACAACATGGCGAGTGTTTAGCTGCTCGCCATTTGAAAGCGTTAAACCTGTTACTTGCCCGTCGTCTAAATGAATATCGTCAACACGTGTGCTAAAGCGAATTTCGCCGCCAAGCTCTATTATACGAGCGCGCATTTTTTCAATCATGGTGACAAGTTTAAACGTACCAATGTGTGGCTTACTTACGTATAAAATTTCATCGGGTGCGCCTGCTTCTACAAATTCAGTAATGACTTTTCGGCCATAATGCTTTGGATCTTTTACTTGGCTGTATAACTTACCGTCTGAGAATGTACCTGCGCCACCTTCACCAAATTGTACATTTGATTCTGTATTAAGTGTGCGTTTACGCCAAAAGCCAAACGTGTCTTTTGTACGTTCACGTACTTCTTTACCGCGCTCTAATATAATGGGTTTAAAGCCCATTTGAGCAAGTAATAAGCCCGCAAATAAACCACAAGGACCAAAACCAATCACGACAGGGCGCTCTTTGATATTATTGTTAGCTTGGGCTACAAATTTATAACTTGTGTCTGGTGCTACTTTTACATGCTGGTCTTTTTCAAATGCTGCGAGTAGCTCGGCTTCGTTATCAACTTCTATATCGAGTGTGTAAATAAGTAAAATAGCTGATTTTTTACGTGCATCATAACCACGTTTAAACACATTAAAACTGTGCAATTGTTCAGGTTGGATTTTTAGTTTATTTACAATTGCTTGACCAATTGCGTCTTCGTCATGATCAAGTGGCAGCTTTATTTCGGTTAAACGTATCATTTATATCTCTTTTAGGTGTCATAGCGGGGTATTATTACCGCTCACAATAAGGGGATGCAGGGCACAACGAGTGTGCAAACATTAGGCGCGCATTTTACGTTAAAATAGCCTGATATGGCACTTATTTATTGTATTTTTGGAGTGGATGGGTATGATCCACAACTGTTGTTCAAAATCTTAGGTATTAAAATAGTATGGCGTTTGTTGTCACCGAAAATTGTATAAAATGTAAGTACACCGATTGCGTATCAGTGTGCCCAGCAGATGCATTTTTTGAAGGCCCTAATTTTTTAGCAATTAGCCCGATTGATTGTATTGATTGTGGCTTATGTGTCCCTGAGTGTTCAGCTGATGCGATATACCAAGAAGATGAGCTACCAGAGTCTCAAAAAGAGTTTACTGAATTGAATGCTGAACTTGCACTGGTCTGGCCGCGCATTACAGCGGTTAAACCTGCACCAGAGGACGCTGATGTATGGAATGGCATAGACGATAAGCTTAAACTACTCGAAACGTAATATATAACAATTAGTTACTCCTTTATCATTAAATAGTTAATTTTTCATTTCAAAGTATTAACAAATGTACCTGGATAAATTACAATCCTCAGCTTAAGTTGCTCCTTATGAGTAATTACAGTCTAAATGGATGTTTATGCAGTACTTTATAACTATAATAAAAAAGTTAACCTTCCTATTTTTAAGTTTCGCTTTATTACTTTCAAGCCTAGATGTAGCGGCTAAAAAACAGCAAGTATCCTTGTCCCGTATTAATTCAAATATCACCGTTGATGGTGTTATGGATGAGGCGCACTGGCAAAATGCAACACGTATATCTTTACTCTACCAAGATGAGCCTAACGAAAAAGGCACACCCCCTGTAAAAACTGATGCCTTTATTTACGAAGATGGCACTAACTTATATGTTGCCTATGTTGCACAAGACCCAGACCCCACGCAAATTCGTGCATCACTTCGTGATCGCGATACGCTATGGGAAGACGACGTAGTTATTCTTGTTATTGATACATTTAATGATGAACGCAGTGGTTATGAATTCCATGTTAACCCGCTGGGCGCGCAAGGCGATATACGAATGACCGACACCGATGGGTGGAGTTCTGATACCTCATGGAATGCTATTTGGGATAGCGCAGGGCAAATTAACGAACAAGGTTATGTTGTTGAAATGCGTATTCCTTTTAAGGCACTACGTTTCCCCGAAAATCAAAATGAGCTAACGTGGGGTTTTTCTGTAATGAGAAACTATCAACGTGATGTGCTATATCAGCTATCAAATATGGGGTTTGATAGAAATGTGAAATGCAGCCTTTGCCAGTTTGATAAGTTAGTTGGCTTTAGTGACATTGAATCAAGTAAAAATATCCAATTAACACCTACATTAACCACACTGCGTAACGATAATAAATCTGCGTTGCCGGGTGATTGGGATAAGGGTGATATAGATACTGAAGTGGGCTTAGATTTACGCTGGGGTTTAACAAAAGATGCTGTTTTAAACGCGACAATTAATCCTGATTTTTCGCAAGTAGAAACTGACTCTTTAGAGCTTGATGTAAATACAACCTTCTCAATTTATTACGCTGAAAAACGTCCTTTCTTTTTAGATGGTGCTTCTTACTTTAAAAGTAGCTTATTTGAGCTTTTATACACACGTACAATTGCAGAGCCTACTTTAGGTGCAAAGCTGACGGGTAAAACGGGTGATCATAGTTATGCGCTAATGCTAGCTGATGACGACAATAGTAATATTTTACTGCCAACGAATCAGGGCTCTGGCTTTGCAAGCTTAAACGAAAAAACGAATGCAGCCGCAGGGCGTTATCAATATGACTTAGGTCAGCAAGGTACTATTGGTATTTCAAGCACGCACAGAGAAAGTGATGACTATCACAACACTGTATTATCAGTGGATGGTACCTACTGGTTTAATCAATCGGATACTCTTTTGTATCAAGTGTCATCTGCTGATACTCGTAACTCTGAATTTTTAATTCAAAACTATAACTTATCTGAAACTCAATCAGATGAAGCTTATGCTCTAGAACTTACCCGCGATAAACGTGATTACAAATTATTTGCATCTTATGAAAATATTGGGCAGGACTACCGCACTGATTTAGGTTATCAAGCTAAAGTCGATTATGAAAAAGTAGGCTTTGGTGGCGGACAAACATGGTACAGAGATGAGTCTGATTTACTTACCTCGTGGTCATACGAAGCTGACTGGGATAAAACGTGGGCACAAAATGGCGACTTACTTGAAGAAGAATACGAAGGCTTTTTGAGTTTTAAAGGTCAAAAACAATCTATTTTTGAAATTGGTTTAGTACACCGTTATGAAAATTATAATGACAATTTTTATAATCAAAATATTGGTTACATTTATACGGGCTTTAAACCCACTAAAGATTTAAAGTTATCATTATATGTTGAATACGCTAGCCGCATTGATTATGCAAATGAGCAATTAGGCGATGCGTTTGATACCCAAACCCAAATGGTGTGGGACATTAACGACCATTGGCAGCTCGATGTAAAACATAACTACAGCCAATTAGATAACCCACAAGGGGAGCGTGTATTTACAGCTAACTTAGTTGATTTTAGGCTTCATTATAAATTTAGTATGCGTTCAATTCTTAAGCTTATTTTACAATTTGAAGATATTGATAGAGACGAAAATGCCTACTTTTATCAAGTTAGCCAAATTAACAAAGACTATGGTAGTCAGCTTGTTTACTCATATAAAATTAATGCGCAAACACTGTTTTATTTGGGTTACTCAGATAGAGGTTACCAAGACGATTCACTTAAAAATATTGAGCGGGATCAACGTACCTTATTTACAAAAGTTAGCTATGCATGGCAGCTTTAAATATTAAAAAAAAGGAATAAATATGAAAACTTTAAAAATAACAGTTGCAGCAGCAATGGTTGCTACCTTGGCGGGTTGTGCGGCCAAGCAAGACATTACTCGCTTTGAAACAAACAAACCTAAAACAGTGTGTATTGCTGAACATAAGGCTGTTAAAGAGGGTGTTATTGATGCGATGAAAAAAGGTTTTGCAAAGCATGAGGTAGAAACTCGAGTTATTTCAGCTAATTACGTATTGAAACACCAAGACTATCAGACTGAATTATCTGATTCAGATACTACTGGTTGTAATGCCGTGGCTTACTATGTAGCAAATTGGCGTTGGGATTTAGCACTATATATGGCATACGCAAATATATGGGTAAAAGATGTTGAAACAAATGAAAAAATAGCACAAGCATCTTATCGCACGGGTGGTGGGTTGGATAAATTTATAAATGCGGAAGAAAAAATTATAGAGCTTATTGACGGTATGTATTAAATTTTAAACAATTAAAACGTTTTTGTTTATTTTTATTAATCCCATCTATACTATATGTAGATATAGTTAGTTAATCCATTATCGTTACAATTTTTTGTTATTCTAATGGCTTAGGGTTATATCAATGCTTGCGTAGTACTAAATGCAAGCGATATAATCCGCTTTTGGTAATAGGTTTGATAGGAGAAGCAAAATAGATGGATTTTTTTTATGAATAAACTTAAGCCGCTCGGTTTTATTTTCCTAATCATAGTTCTATTTTGTTTCTGCATAAACATAGAGTTAACGAATCAGATAAACCGTATAAATCTATTTCAGACTAATATTGATATACGAAGTTTCGAGATCACGAATACCTCCCTTGATATGGCTCCTTGGTATAATCCCATTTTAAATGGGCATTATATAATTGAGCAGCCAACAGCTGATTTTTTACTTATTAAAACCACTGATACCCAATTTGTAGCCGCTGATTCTAATAAGTTAATCATGATGACACTCTCATCACCCATGAACTTTTTATTTTTATGTATATTGATATTTGGCTCAGGTATTTACTTACGTAGAGAACGTAGAAAACGTCATTATAAAAATCAAATAGCGGAGCTCAACCGCCAAGCCAATAGCTTACTTACTGCATTTAATTTACAAGTTAAACCGGCAGAGAACCCATTAGGTGTAAGCAGCTTAAGTCAATCTATAAATAGCTTAAATTCACACGTAGTTAATTATGTAAAACAAACTCAAACAAGTATTTGTCAAGATAAACTCACGCTGTTAATTGACCGCCATGCATATATTGAACACATAGACAGACAAATAAATCATGCTAATCAGGAAGATCTCAAATGTGCGCTTCTATTTATCGACTTGGATGGCTTTAAACAAGTAAATGATTCATTTGGCCACAGTTTTGGTGATGAAATATTAGTTCAAGTGGCCAGTCGACTTGCAAATGTTTTACGTCACCATAAGTTAAGTAATATTAATAGCGCTAATCAATTAGAGCAAAACTTATCAAGATTAGGTGGAGATGAATTCTCCATATTTATAGAACTACTTGATGATAGCGACAGAGTTGTTGACATTGCGAAGCACGTGTTAAGTGAGCTTGAAAAAGACTTTGTGCTTGGCAATAAAATAGTAAAAATTAGTGCCAGTATTGGTATTGCTGCTTACCCAGAAAGTGCGTCAACCCCACAAGCACTTTTACAATTAGCTGATGTTGCTATGTACAGAGCTAAGAGTGATGGTAAGGGAATATTTAAAGTTTACTCGCCAGAAATGGGTAACAAAATGCGCCGTTACCATTATTTACTCGAAGAATTGCGTTTAGCGCTCGCGTGTAAAGATTTTTACTTGTCTTTTCAGCCAATTGTACATGTTGAAGATTGTATGATTGATTATTTTGAAGCGCTTACCCGGTGGGACCACCCAGTTGAAGGTATGATCCCACCTTCAGAATTTATTCCAATAGCAGAAGAGTCGAATTTAATTTTAGAGCTTGGCGATTGGATTATGCTTGAATCGTGTCGGCAAATGGCTGCATGGCATAATGCAGGTATGCGCAAAGTAAAAATATCTGTTAACGTTTCGGGCATTCAGTTAAAGCACCGTGATATTTATGATTGGATAATGAAGAAGCTAAAAAAAACCGGCTTACCGGCGACGTCTTTAATGCTAGAAATTACCGAATCAACATTTATTCAAGCCAGTCCTAGAATAATCAAAGAGCTAAGTAGATTAAGAGAAGAAGGCATCACTATTGCAATTGATGACTTTGGTACAGGTTTTAGCTCGTTGAGTACATTAGCTGATCTACCAATTGATGTTATTAAAATTGATCGCTCGTTTATAGCTCAAGCCAATAAAAGCCAAAAATATAACGATATATTAAATACAATTAGTGAGCTTGGACAAAAGCTGGGCCTTAAAATTGTAGCTGAAGGCGTTGAAGAAATAGGGCAGTTTGAGCTTGTTAAAAAAATGGGTGTGAGTTCAGTTCAGGGGTATTTAGTAAGCCGCCCTGAGTCATCAGTTAATGTAGGTAATAAAGTATTACGTAATAACACCAGCAATCTTTCTGCATCGGGTACAAGTGCGTGGGATATTGTTAGTTAGTTAGTTAGTTAGTTAGTGAGTTGGTGAGTTGGTTAGTTATTTGAAAAATAAAAATGCCAATCTAAATAGAGTGGCATTTTTTGTTTAATCAGTAATTAATGTATTAAAGATCAAATGTGCGTGAAACAGCAAGTACAATACGCTCATCAGCATAATCGTAATCTAAGCTAGTGTTTTCAGCAGCCACTTCAATACCAAAACCTTCGTAGCTTGTTTGATAAGCTAGGCGGTAGTGCTTGTACGATTTTTTCTGGTTTGTATCCCAAGCCCACTTTTCACCATCAAGTGAGTTTGAAATATCAAAACTTGCACGTAGTGCGTGATTTGGAGCTAGTTCATAAGTGTGAGCAACCATTGAAATTACATGACCCGCACCTGTTCCAAAGTAATCCCAGCTATACCAAAAGTTAAGCTCAGTTTGACCGTATTCACTTGCATAACCAAACTTAGTGTAAGCTTCAGCGTAGTTACCGTCACTGTTATTACCTTGATAAGTGTAATAAGCGATACCGTAATCAACGCTAAATTGCTCATCAAGTTGTACATATTTACCTAAGTAAGCATCAAGCTCAAAATCAGTGTCGTCACCGAAATCTACGTTTGAAGCCCAAACACCAGTGTAAACACCACTATCAAAAGCATAATCTAAGCTGCCTTGAATTGCAGGGTCGCTATCGGTCTGTGTTACACCATTAAAAGTGTAGTCAGACGCTGCAGTGATTGTTGTTGACCAATCAGCTGCTGCAGTTGTTGATAAAAGTGCAAATGGTAGTGCTACTACAAGTTGTTTTAGTTTGTTATTCATTATTAATCCCTAGTGTACTGTGTCTATTTTTGTGTAATCAATTGCGTTTGCTTTTGGTGAGCTATCTATATTCGTTACTGTTTTAAATTTACTGTAACCAATAAATGCTGCACAGATAAAGAACAAGCCGATAACTAATGCGCCTACCCACTGAATTTGTAAAAATTCTAATTTAAACAATAGTGTAAGTAATGATAGAGCAACAACATTTCCGATTATGTATTTCATTTTGCCAAAACGCTTTACGGTAAAGTTTAGGTTATCTGTATATAAACGCACTAACGAATCAAGTGAGTTAATTACAAATACAATACCTACAAATACCATAGCGAAGTTTTTAATACCTTGAGTTGGGATGCCCGCTTCATGGTAGTGATAAAGTACGCTAAACCAAATCGCAATAGGAATAGAAGGGAAAATCAACATTGCACCTAATACTTGGTATGTTTTAAGTCCACCAACAAAGCGTGATGTAAATTGACCAATCATTATGCTCCACGCAAACCACCAGAATAAGTAAAACTCATGGTAATCATTAAGCGGTAAAACAAATTCATTAATGTTTGCAAAGTAAGTACCAATAGAACCTAAGTTATCTGTAAATGCTGACATTTGACTATCACCTATCACAAATGCGCCAGTCCACATAAAGGCGATTAAAGCTAAGAATAACCACGTAGTAGAGATACTTAAAATACGTACATATTTAATGTCAGTACTTGAGTACACAGCAAAACAAATAGCCGCGAATACAATTAAATAAAACCCAGAAACTATACTTGTTCCATCGCCTAATTCCGGTAAATACCACGGTAGGTTTGTAAGCAGTAAATAAGCGGTAAATGCACATGTACCAATAATTACAACGTTATTGATAAATTTAACCCAAGGAATTTCGAAAAATTTCACTTTAGGTTCTATTACACAGAAATAAAAGCACGTAAGAAAGTAAAATCCCCAGATCAAAAATCCCCAGTAGCCAAACTCAATAGCCAGTGGATTTGCAAACGCGTATTCTGGGCTTGCTTTTATGTCTGCATAACCTGCAAACTCAGTTAAAGGAAACATAATAAGGCCAACATCAAGGCCAGAAGTAAATAGTATTGCTATAAACGTAAAGGTTCGAACTGGCGTTACACCTACTACGCGAACGTTACCCCATTTAATTAAAATAGTGATAATAGCAAGTAAGGTAAAAATGATGCCTGCATTAAGCCAAATAGTCATTGTTACCCTCCAATAATGAATAAAAATAATTCATAAGCACTCCGTATTTTATTGTTTTATTCTCGCATTAACACAACGTAACCTATTTACATCGTGTGCCACTGCAAGGCACGCAATGGTTTAGCCCGACGAGACGAAACCTAAGCATGTGGCTAAAGTTAGATCTCCGTACTACGTTGTGTTTCTTGCCAGTTTGTTGTTATGGCAACATTCACATCCGATTTCTGTAATGGTTCTTTACCTAAAATTATGTCAGCTGCTTTTTCGGCAACCATAATTGTAGGCGCATTCAAGTTTCCGTTAGGAACTGTTGGGAATATAGATGAGTCAACAACACGTAGTCCTTCAATACCATGTACTTGCGTATTTGAATTAACAACGGCCATATCATCTTCACCCATTTTGCATGAGCAAGAAGGGTGGTAGGCACTTTCTACGGCTTGGCGTACAAAGGCATCTATTTCTTCATCTGTTTGAATATGTTTACCTGGTTGAATTTCTTCATCGCGGTATTCATCAAAGGCACTTTGTTCGATTATGTCGCGTGTTAAGCGAACGCACGCTCTAAAGCCTTCAATATCGTCTTGGTGTTCAAGGTAATTAAATAAAATGGTTGGTGGTTGCTCAGGGTTCGCAGATGCAATAGTGACACTACCGCGACTTTTTGGTTTGTTATGACCCACATGTACCTGAAAACCATGACCTGCAAATGCACTTCTACCATCGTAACGCATAGCCGCTGGTAAAAAGTGATATTGAATATCTGGCCATTCAACACCTGGTTTTGAGCGAATAAACGCACACGATTCAAAATGATTCGTTGCACCTAAACCCGAACGCGTTAATAACCAGCGCGCACCAATCAACCCTTTTGAAACAATGCCTAGTTTGCCGTTAAGCGTGATAGGTTGCTTACACTTGTATTGAAAGTAAAACTCAAGATGATCTTGTAAGTTTTGACCTACACCTGGTAGATGATGCTGTACTTCAACGCCTGCTTTTTCAAGCGCTTGAGTATCACCAATACCAGAGAGTTGTAAAATATGTGGAGAGCCGATTGGGCCTGCACTTAATATTACGTCTTTTGCAGCATGTGCTGTTTTAACGTCGCCATTTACTTTGTATTCAATGCCAGTGGCTTTTTTACCATCTAAAATCACGCGCTGTGCTAGCGCACCTGTAATAATTGTTAAATTACTACGCGATTTAACAGGGTCTAAATACTCACGCGAAGCAGAGCTGCGCACGCCGTCTTTTACGGTCATGTGCATTGGGCCAAAACCCTCTTGCTGCGATGCATTATAATCATCTGTAGACGCGTAACCGGCTTGTACACCTGCTTTGATAAAGGTGCGGTAAAGCGGGTTTTTCATTTCGTTGCCGTTATTAACGCCAAGCGGGCCTTTGCCACCACGGTAAGTATTTTCACCAAGATAAAAGCTTTCTGCTTTTTGAAAATACGGTAAACACGATTGATAATCCCAGCCGTTTGCACCGTGTTGCTGCCATTCGTCAAAATCTTTTGCGTGGCCACGTACGTATACCATGCCATTAATAGATGACGAACCACCTAATACTTTGCCTCGAGGACAATGCATCTCACGGTTATCTAAATGAGGCTCAGGCTGCGTATGAAACTGCCATGCATATTTGTCACTATTCATAGGAATAGATAACGCGGTTGGCATTTTTATAAAAATACTTTTATCACTACCGCCAGTTTCTAGTAGTAACACGCGGTTACTTGAATCTTCAGATAAACGGTTTGCTAAAACACAACCCGCCGAACCCGCGCCAACAATAATATAGTCGTAATTATTACTCATAGTAGGGCGCCTTAAAATGGGCTTTCTATGTCGGCCATACCAACATAAATAGACTTAGTTTGCGTGTATTGATCAAGAGTTTGTATACCATTTTCACGGCCAATACCCGATTGCTTATAACCGCCAACAGGCATTTCAGCAGGTGAGTTACCGTATGCATTAATCCAACAAATACCGGCTTGTAACTTATGGATAACGCGGTGCGCACGTTTAATATCGCTAGTAAATACGCCTGCGGCCAAGCCTAGGTGGGTTGCGTTAGCGCGTGCAATAACATCGTCTTCGTCGTCAAAAACAAGCACGCTCATTACAGGGCCAAAAATTTCTTCTTTAACGATTGTCATATCGTCGTTGCAATCAATGAACACAGTCGGTGCTACAAAATAGCCATTAGGTGCAGATTCAGGTGAAAGCGTTGTACCACCAGTTAATAGCGTTGCACCTTCTTCGATGCCTTTATTAACGTAGCTCATTACTAGTTCTTGGTGCTTTTTAGAGATAAGTGCGCCAAAGTTTGTATTTAAATCTTGTGGGTCGCCAGCAATAATGTTTTTCTCAGTGCGCGCTTTAAGCTCATCAATAAACTGCTGATATACATTTTTATGAACGTAAATACGTGTACAGTTAGTACAAATTTCGCCTTGCGTATAAAAGTTACCTAACATAGCAGCGCTAACCGCTTGCTCTATGTTGGCATCATCAAATACTAATAGTGGAGATTTACCACCTAGTTCCATCGTGACATCTTTTAACGTACCGGCAGCACTTGCCACTACTTTTTTACCTGTGCCTACTTCACCCGTAAACGATACTTTATCAATATCGCTATGCTGCGTTAGCCACTGGCCTACATCGCCTGCGCCTTGAACAACATTAAACACACCTGCAGGTACGCCAGCTTCAACAAATATTTCTGCAAGTTTAATTGCGCCAAGTGGTGTTTCTTCAGATGGTTTGAATATAAATGCATTACCAGCAGCAAGGGCAGGGCCCGACTTCCAACATGCAATTTGTAGTGGGTAGTTCCATGCACCTATACCCGCACAGATACCTAATGGCTCTTTACGTGTGTAGTAAAAGTCATCACCAACCATTTGTTGTTGGCCTACTTGTGCTGGCGCAAGGCCTGCAAAGTATTCAATTACATCAGCGCCGGTTTCAATATCAACACAATTAGCTTCTTGCATTGGTTTGCCGGTGTCGAGTACTTCTACAAGTGCTAGCTCATCATTGCGCTCGCGTAAAATAGCCACTGCTTTTAATAAAATACGACTACGTTCAATAGGTGTCATTGCTGACCACTGTGCAAAACCTTGCTTTGCACTGGCAATGGCTGCGTTTTGAATAAATTCGTCGGCAATTTCTACTGCGTAAATAACCTCACCCGTTGCTGGGTTTGTTACATCAAATGTTTTGCCGCTCTGGTTTGCAAGAAAATGGCCGTTAATAAAATTTTGATAGACAGGTGTAGTCACGCTAGGCTCCATATTGCTTGATAAGTGAAAGTACATAGCTCTTTGCTAACTTTTCACTGTGTTTAAACTGATTATTGTCTGATTTACTCAGTACTGCTCTTAACCATAGGCCATCGATCATTGCGGCGCTAAGTTCTGCAGCTTGATTTGCTTGCTCAATAGGCATTAATTGCTTAAAAGAAAATGCTAAATTACTTTGCAAGCGTTTACTGTTTACGTTTTGTAGTCTGTGTAATTCTTCATCGTGCATCGATTGCGCCCAAAAACTTAACCACGTTCGGGTTGTATCATTACGCTGTTGTACAAGCGCAAAGTTGGCCTCGATAATAAACATTAAACGCTCAGTGGCAGTGGTTTGATGATTTACTTTACTTATTAAGCCTTGCTTTAAGCTTGTTAGTAAGTATCTAACCGTGGCTTCAATTAACCCCTGCTTACCATTAAAATAATGGCTAATGATACCTGATGATAAACCTGCATTTTTACTAATGCTGTTTATCGTTGTGCCTTGTAGTCCCTTAGTAGCAACTGACTCTATAGTTGCGTCAATTAGCTGCTGACGTCTGACAGGTTCCATTCCGACTTTAGGCATAATTTTTATTAATTGAACGTTCAATAAACATAAGCTTAAGGTAATAGCTCTAACAATTCAAGGCTGAAGTAAATACCTAGATGCCAAAATGTAGATTAATCATTAATAAAAGAGCAATTAATAGGACAAAGAAGATGTGGTTTTTATTTATTTAATTTTATTTAAAACAGTAGCTTGAGAATTTAATTTTTAAATTTAATAATGGTAATGATTTGTTTACAGCAATAAATGAATAAAATGTCAAAAAACCATTAGAACAATAATAGTTAGAGTACTAATAGTATTATTTTGATACAAAAGAACACTAAACCTGCAATTGCTTAGTGCTCTAATAAATTTATATGGAGAGTAAACTTTGTGGTTTTATCGCTTTAAAGCGCTTGGTATTGAAAGGTTAGGCATTATTAATAACGCCTTTAAAAAGTAGGGGGTAACGTCTTAGTCTATTGCCAATGTAGTCATCAGCTAAAATTTGCTGGCAAATGAAATCAATATCTTTGCTTGCTTCAAATACCCAATCAAAGCGCTCTATAGCCAGTAAAAAACCACGCTTTAAATGAGTTTGAGAACGGTACTGTTCTAGGTTGTCTTGAATAATAGAGACTTTACTTGGATTAGCTTTAAGCTCTTCTACTACTTGATTAATAAAAGTAGTATTGAGCTTGCTGGTCGGGCGGTGTCTTAGTTTTCGTGGGTGCATTAGCTCTCGTTTGCAATGTTATATAATTTTTTCAAAAAGTCGTCTTTGTGCTTTTCATGCTCGTAGTCAAGGTGGTAAGTATTATGAAAACCAAAGCGCAGTTCTACGCCGCTACCTTGTAGATATACGGTGTAACCGTCTACGTCTGAATATGCAGTAACTCCCTGATAATGTTTGCCTTCATCAGTCATTTCACCTTTTTGAATTATGCGTTCATATACGGCTAAAATCTGTTTATTGTCGAGTTCGTTTTTCATGCTTTATACCTTTTATTTAGTAACTCATACGATATAGATATGAGGGTCGATCATTTTAAAAACAATAGCTAAAAAAATGTGATATTGCTTTGTAATTTGGCCTTTTTAAATTATGCTCAAAATTCATTTATTGTTGAGCTTACACCATGATAGACAAGGCGTTACTACTAAAAACTCGTGAGTTATCGGATCAATTAATTGCATTGCAAACGCCTATTAGGATACTCGATGCTATTAATTGGGATAAACAAACTAAAGAGGAGTTTTTTAGACAGAAATGTCAAAAAAATCCACTTATCGATCGTGCATACTATCAACAGCGCGATCTTGGTTTTGTACCTAGCGAGTTACGCCAAGCGTTTTCTACTTTGCACCGTAACATTATTAACCAATTGGGTCAGTTAAATCCCATAGCTCAATACATGGGAAAAATGTGCACAGAGTATAAAACAGTATTAAGTATGCTTGAGTATCGTGGCACCCCCGAGTTTCATGACTTATCGGTGGAGTTATTTGGTCACCCTAAAGATTTATTTCATGCCGGTGAGCCCTCACTTTCTGAGCTAGCTAATATGCTAGATAAACCGCTGCAAAATTTACTTATAGCCGACATACTGCCTGACGACCCTAAAAATATTGATGCTGTTGATGCAGTGCGTATTTTGTCTGAGCAAGTAACCGCTAGTATGGCAGGCATAAACGTAGAGGTGATGCTGAGCGATGGTATTGTCAGTGATGCAGCCGCAGGTGCTAATAATATAAAGCTTAATCAAGATGTTAAGTTTTCGCAGCGTGAACTTGATATCTTAGAAGTTCACGAAGGGTGGATACACGTAGGTACCACTCAAAATGGTTTAGCTCAGCCTTATTTAACCTGTTTAAGTAAAGGTACGCCAAGCTCTACTATTACCCAAGAAGGTTTAGCGGTACTAACCGAAATTATTACTTTAAAATCAACTCCAAGGCGTTTATCTAAATTAGTGAATCGTATTCAAGCCGTTACAAAGGTAATAGATGGCGCTGAGTTTGTAGACATTTACCGTGATTACGTAGCGCAAGGTTTATCAAAAGACGACAGCTACACACTCGCGCAGCGTGTATTTAGAGGCAGTACGCCAACAGGTTTGCCTTTTACAAAAGATATTGCCTACATTAAAGGCTTTGTACTGGTTTATAATTTAATACGCGTTGCAATACAGCTTGGTCGAATAGATAGACTCCCTTTATTATTGGTAGGTAAAATATCGATAGATGATTTTAGATTAATATCGCAGCTTCATGATTTAGGTGTAATAGAGAGCCCACAATTTGTGCCACCACACTTTAAAGACTTACGCGGTTTGGCAACTTGGTTGAGCTTCGGTCGTTTTATTGGCGACTTGTCGTTTGAAAAGTTAGAAAACGATTATAAACCGCTATTTTTATAATTAATCAACATAACTTACCGACATAAAAAAAAGCCCGTAACGGGCTTTTAAATTAAAGTACTTTAAATGTAATTATCGAGCGTTCGTGCTTTCAAATATTTTGTCAGCTGAGGCTGCAACAAAACCAGTATAAAGCTCGCCGTCTGCTTTTGGGTAACGAATAGCAAACTCATAAAAGCAGCTAGGAATGCTCATATCACCGTCACTAAAGGTAACTGAGTATTCATCAGCAAGTGTTGACGATTGCTCTAGTAACACCTCTGGTGAGCCTTTAACTTCACCGCCTGACGTATTAAGCGAAAAGCCGGCGTCTTTTAGGGCTTGGTTAACATCATGAATGTTATCAAACTTAGCAAGCGTATTAATATTTACGGTAAAGTGATTGGCACGGTAACCCCACGCCGACATCCACGCTGCATATTCGCTTTCAACTAGCAGTTGTTTGTAAGTATCGGTGCTTACTTGCCAATGTGTGCCTGAATATAAAAAGTTGTCTGCTGTAACTGCACTTTCGTCAATTTGACTTACCATATCTGTCACGATGGCTTGTAACTCTGGCGAGCATTTTTCTACTAGTAGCTCAGAAATAAACACTTTTGGTTGATTCGGATCGCTATGCTCGTAGTGCTTTGCGTAGAGTTTTTTAGCTTCAAAGTGGTATTCACCACATTCTTTGTAACCAATTGCTAAAAAGTGAGCAGCGAGCTTTTCAAGACCCACTTTTTCTATATTAAATGTACGCAGCGCAATATGATCGTTAATGATGTCATCTTTTTGCGTTGACCCTAAAAGGTCGTGAATTTTATCTGCCGATGGAGTTACGTTTAAATAGTTTTCCCAAAGGTTCTCAAATAATGTATTTACATCAGTATGCATGTTAAGTCCTTAAATCTAAAATTTGGTTTTATTGCTTATTCAATTACTAAGCCCGGCGCTAGGGTTTGCGGTAAGCTCACTTTATCTGACTCCACAGATGCGACAGGGTATGCGCAATAATCGGCGGCGTAATAGGCACTTGCTCTGTGATTACCACTGGCGCCAATCCCTCCAAATGGAGCTGCACTAGAGGCTCCTGTAATGGGGCGGTTCCAGTTAACAATACCGGCACGAATGCGCTTTAAAAAGTGAGTGTAATCATCTTCACTGTCGCTAAGTAAACCTGCAGATAAACCAAAGCTTGTGTTGTTGGCTTCAATAATTGCGCTGTCAAAGTCGGTGTAACGATACACTTTGATTAGCGGCCCAAAATGCTCTTCATCTGGCATATCGGTTATGCTTGTTACATCAATAATGCCCGGGCTTACAAAACCTGTGCCTGGTTTTAATTGCTTAAGTTCAACAAGGATTTGTGCACCTTTTGAGACTAATTCACTTTGCGCGGCAACCATACCCAGTGCTGCTTTTTCGCTTATCATTGCACCCATAAAAGGCTGCTCTGTAGCAAAACTGTCGTCTACAACTATGTTTTTAGTTGCGCTTATTAGCTTTTCTAAAATGGCATCGCCGTTGGCTGATTTTTCAATAAATAAGCGGCGTGCACACGTACAACGTTGACCTGAGGTAATAAAGCCTGATTGAATAATATCGTGTACAGCGGCGCTTATATCGCTCACATCTTTTACAATAAGAGGATTATTGCCGCCCATTTCAAGTGCTAAAATTTTGCCAGGATGTCCTGCAAACTGTTTATGCAATAAGTGGCCTGTGTTTGAGCTACCGGTAAAAAACAAGCCATCTATATCTTTATGAGAAGCAAGCGCTTTACCTGTTTCAATTTCACCTTGGACAAGGTTAATAACACCCGCGGGCAAACCTGCTTTTAACCAAAGTGAGAGGGTAAATTCTGCAACGTGCGGAGTCAATTCTGATGGCTTAAATACAACGGTATTACCGGCTAAAATTGCAGGAACAATATGCCCGTTTGGTAAATGCCCCGGAAAGTTATATGGGCCAAAAATAGCCACAACGCCATGCGGTTTGTGTCTAATAAACGCTTTAGCACCGGGCATTGGGTTTTCGGTTGTACCTGTACGCTCATGGTACGCTTTTACAGATATAGCTACTTTACCTGTCATTGCGCCCACTTCGGTGCGGGTTTCCCATAATGGCTTACCCGTTTCGCGTGCAATAATAGTAGCAAATTCTTCGCTGTGTTCTTTTAATTGTGCTGCGAAGTTTTCTAAAATGGCGATACGCTCTTTAAGTGGTTTGTCTGCCCATTGTAATTGCGCGGCTCTAGCTGCTTTTATAGCTGAATTTACTTGATCAGTGTTTGCGCCATTACCTTGCCATACCACATCGCCATTACTTGGATTGATTGACTCAAATGCTGGACCAAGTCCCACATGCCACTGATTATTAATTAGGTGTGTATTCATAAATTATTTACAGGCGGAAAAATCGCGCTGCATCTCCTTGGCTTAAATTAAGCGCCTTAGCCACATCTTGGCTAATGACGAGGGTATGTTTTGCATGATTGTAGTGTGCTTCTTTGGTAAATGTTGCTCTAAAGCCACTTACGCCTTGATTACATACAGCCAGCGTATCAGAGCTATTTTGTGATATGTGATCAAGCTCGCCAATCGTAACAGGGCAAACTTGAGAGTCGCGAATGCTGCGAATATTACCAAGCTTTGCTTCAACTGTTGGGCCTGCATCAAATAAGTCAACGTAGCCTCTGTGCTCAAAACCTTCCTTTTCTAATAGTTTTAGCGCAGGTTTTGTTTTTTCATGCACATGGCCAATCACTGCTTGGGCTTTTTTACTAAGCAAGTTCACATAAATAGGGTATTTAGGCATTAACTCGCTAATAAACACCTTATCGCCTAAGCCAACTAAGTGATCCGCTTGTGGAAATTCGATACTAAAAAAGTGCTCTTGTAGCCATTGCCAAAAAGGAGAATGACCGTCTTCGTCGCTAACACCGCGCATTTCTGCGATAACAGTATCGGCAAAACGCTCGCTGTGCTGAGCCATAAACAAAAAGCGTGAACGAGATAAAAATCGACCCGTTAGGCCTTTGCGGCTATTTTCGCGCAAAAATAATGTACATATTTCTGAGCAACCAGTGTAGTCGTTACACATGCTTAAAATATCAACGGTGTTATATACATTTAAAGTAGGCGAGTGGTGTACTGTTTTACCCAAATGATAATGATATAAAGGCACCGATAAACCTACTGCGGCTTCTATAGCGGTTGTGCCAATAACGTCACCTGTTTCACTGTCTTCTAAAACAAATAAATAGCTTTCATCAAGTGGCTGGTTAATGTTTTTGGCAAAGCTTTTTTCAGCACGTTCAATTTTTTCTTTAAGCTGTGTATCGTCCACAGGTAAAGAGGTAAACCCATGACCGGATTCAATCGCTATTTGTTTAAGCGCGTCAAAATCATTGGCAGTAATAGGACGTAATACTTGCATTTATTGCTTGCTCCAATAGCACGCCTATAGGCGTGCTAAGTTAAACTATATTAACCGTTTACTACGTCGCTAACGGCTTTTTCAAAGCGCGCTAAGCCTTCTTTAATATCTTCAAACGGAATAATTAAAGACGGTGTAAAACGAATTACATTCATACCCGCTACAAGGTTCATCAAACCATTATTAGCACTGGCTACTAAAAAGTCGCGTGCGCGGCCTTCAAATTTGTCATTTAGTACTGCGCCAATTAGTAAGCCTTTACCACGTACTTCGCTAAATACGTTATATTTTTCGTTAATTGCGTTTAATCCGTCACGGAATAATTGCTCGCGCTCTTTAACACCGTTTAGTACGTCTGGTGTATTTACTGTATCAAATGCCGCTTCGGCCACAGCACAAGCAAGTGCGTTTCCGCCATAAGTAGAGCCGTGAGTACCAATTTTTAAATGCTCAGCAATAGGTGTACGAGTGATCATAGCGCCAATAGGAAAACCACCACCCAATGCTTTTGCCGTTGTTAAAATGTCAGGAACAACCCCTAAACCTTCATAGGCGTATAAATCGCCTGTGCGACCAACACCCGTTTGTACTTCATCAAAAATAAGTAACGCGTTATGTTTAGTACAAAGTTCGCGTACTTTTTTAGCAAATTCATCTGTTGGTGAAATAATACCGCCTTCACCTTGTAATGGTTCCATCATAACAGCACATGTTTTATCGCTGATCAGCGCTTCAAATGCAGCTATATCGTTAAAATCACAATGTATTATGTCCGCAGGTTTTGGACCAAAGCCATCTGAATAAGCCGCTTGCCCGCCAACGGTTACTGTAAAGAATGTACGACCATGGAAACCTTTATTAAATGCAATAATTTGCGTTTTTTCAGCGCCATATACGTCCAATGCATAACGACGCGCTAGCTTGAGGGCTGCTTCGTTTGCTTCTGCACCTGAGTTTGCAAAGTAAACTTTATCAGCAAATGTTGCTTCAACCATTTTTTGAGCTAAACGAAGTGCTGGCTCATTGGTCATAACATTTGATAAATGCCAAATTTTTTCGCCTTGCTCTTTTAATGCTTTAACTAATGCAGGATGACAGTGACCCAAACAGTTAACGGCAATACCACCGGCAAAATCAATGAACTCATTGTTATTTTGATCCCAAACGCGTGAACCTTCACCACGAACTGGGATAATTGCTGATGGGTTATAGTTTGGTACCATTACGTCGTTAAATAAGTCTCTTGTTACTTGCATTTTTACACCTAAATTTAATGGGCTTAGATAAAAGATTAGTTGCTAACTCAAAGAAGAATATAGCCTTTATTCTTCAGCAAACACGTTATTATTTCTGTTAGGTGCCATTATCGAAGGTTAGTAGTAAAAATTGCAGTGCTATTTTGTGAAAAATGATTAAAATAAAAGTCAAAATAACGAAGAAAATTACCATTATGATAACTCCACAAGATGAAAAGCTACTTTCGGTACTAAAAACAAATGCAAGAGCGAGTATTTCTGATCTTGCGCGAATGCTTGACTTGTCTCGTTCAACAGTACAGAGCCGAATGCTCAAATTAGAAGAAACCGGTGTAATTAAAGGCTATAGCGTTGATTACGGTGACGACTACCTTAGTAAAATGGTATCAGCTCATGTGTCTATAAAAGTAAGACAAAAATTAACGACTAAAACAAACATTGAGCTTAAGCAAATTGATGCTATTTCACAGCTATATGCCATAAGTGGTGAGTTTGATTTAATTGCTGTGGTACAGGCTCAAAATTTAGAACAGCTTAGTCATTTGTTGGACGATATAGGAAATCTTGATGGGGTGGAGCGCACAACATCTTCTGTTATTTTAGAAACTAAATTTAAGCGCTAGAGTCAGTGAGTTTTTTGTTTTAGTCGTTAAGTGAACACTCGGTATACTCTAGGTCAATAATAAAAAGGCTAGGGTCTGTTGAACCTTCAAGGTTAAATTAACAGCCCCCAAAAGGTTCTTCCTAGGCGCTATTTTCTCTTTGTGGCCTACATAGATGTAGGGTAGGTGCGTGAGCAGGGCGCGGAAGCATTGCTCGGTTTTTACTTATTCTTACATGGATATAAGCAATTAGAATAACGCAGGAGCAGTTATCGAGCACACTAGGTTATAAATCTTGCGCCGCAATTAAATAGCGCCTAGTGTGAGCAAATTTTTATCCGCAATGATAAACAGACCCTAGATATAAATGCATTAATTTAAATGTTTAAGCGTGCTTTTTATAAGTTAATAGCAATAAATCATAGGTTCAAATATTGAAGCCATTGATAAGGTAAAAAATTTTGTAAGGAAAATTTATACTTTTTTATAAGCATGACTATACTTATTTTAATTTGTACAATATTTAGCAATGGATTATGCTCGTATATCTTTTTACTCTTTTGTTAGGTTTAACTGAGCCTCTCCAGTTTGGGACAAACTTACCCACCACAGCACCTAATAATGCAGTCAACCAAGTCGAGTGTATTTTATTTGAAATGGGAGCTCCTTTCCAGCTACAAACCTTGCCATGGTTACGTGCTCGTAGAGAAGTAAAGTTAGAGCGCTTAGATGGATATTTCACAACCCATTTAATGCCTGAAATGAAAGCTTATGGACGTATATCATCCCCCATTTTTTTAGAAAGCTGGTACTGGTTTACTCACCCAGAGAGCATTAATAAACCAAAAAATAAAATGCTTTATGGTGCAGTAAGAGGAAGTTATCAAGCAAATTGGTTTAAAACTCAAAATATTATTGCTGAGGTAGAAGTAAATTCATTAGAAGAAATAGTAAATGTAATGCACCATAAACGGATTGATAGAATCCTACTTGATTTAGATGATTTTGAATTAGCAGCCTCTAAGCTAAGGATTAATAAAGACGAGTACCAAAAAGAATTTTTTAGATATGTACCTTTGGGATTATTTGCTTTGCATTCCCTTATCAAACGCCTTCCTGAATTTATGCAGCAGTTCGATGAAAATATAAATACTTGTGCGCAAGCTCCATTTCCACTATCAAAAAGTGAAGAAAAGCAAATACTTGATAGGCTCTACAGTAGCGCTAAAACCTTATTATACTTACCTAGTTTAATAGAGCAAGTTCAAATAAGTAATGAGTCTCCTTTGAGTGAGCCTGAAATTATGAAACGAGACCAGTTATGGATAAAAGAAAGTAAACACGTTGGGCATGCTGATGGGTTAACTATGTTTGATTTACCGTTATCTAAGGTATTTAAAAAATGGCAATCGCAGTTTAAAGGTGTTGTTACTGAGCTTATATTGACTGATAGCCAAGGAAAAAATATAGCAATAAGTAAGTTAACCAGTGATTACTGGCAAGGAGATGAGAATAAGTTTACTAAAATATTTAAACAGTCAAAGGACTATAACTTTGATAGCGTTACATATGATGCATCAACACATCATTTTCAAGTACAGCTAAGTTTTCCTGTTTTAGATGATAATAATAGTCATATTGGAGTGTTGATTTTAGGTGTTGATGTAGAAAAAGCACTCCATTCGTCAAACGAAAAGAGTAACTAACTCGATACCTTTCATAAGTTAGCTAAGCTTTAGAACTTTAGCTTAGCTAACATTATATTATGGATGTATTTTTTCTGAGGTCGGCTTTTTTCTTATAATTTCTTTTTTGGCTTCATCAAGCTTTATAAAATAAGCATTACCGCCAATACCTTTAAATTCTTCATCTGTAAATACAATAGTATTGTCATCAAAAAAAGTGATAGCTTCTTTTTGAGTTACTATTCCTAAGTCAATTTTTGATACATCGCCAGAAAAAAACTTATCACCCTCAAAATTTTCGAATAGCCAAATACTGGTTGAATCAAGTAATATTAGTTTTTTACGATCAGGGCTTAAAGCGGCCGATGTTATCCAGCATAGCTTTTCTAAAGTGGTACATGTTTTAAATGAGTCTATTAACTCTGCTTTAAAATTAGCGGCATGATCGCCCACTTTATAAACCTTAGTAATACCGTCAAATGGCTCTGTGCGGTTTTTAGTAAATAAATATAAGTGACGTCCTAGAGCTACAAATGCCTCTAAATCAAAATTACGGTTATTGGGCTTTATAGGACTGCCATCCATTTCGGGGTAGGTAAACTTAATTATTTCTGCTTGAGTCGTATCTGTTTTTATATCTATCGGGTTTTCTATTTTATAAATAGTGAGCCATCTACGATCGTTTTTGTTGTTGCCAAAATCGCCTAAAAAGAAGTGCCCAAATTTGTTTTGGGTCATGTCTTCCCAATCAATGTTTTTAGCGTTTTCAACTAAAATTTCTTTAGCAATAGAACCATCTTTATTGAGTCTGTATAGCTTTGGTTCATTGCCTCCGTCGTTAATAGCCCATAAACGTTGCTGTTTATCAAATTCTATTCCTGATATTTCTTTTAATTTAGGGTCAACTGAAATTTCTTTTTTACTGTATAGGGTATAAATTGAGGTACCAATAAATGCAGCTACAACTAAAAAAATGATGGTGGTAGTTATTAAAATGGTTTTTTTCAACATGAAATTAATGATATTTCAGAGTATTAGAATGGTGTGTATTATCCATGATGAAGTAATATAAAAAAAGTAATTTAGGATTTTAAATTTTCTTCGGATATTTGCAGCTATAAATATTTATATATTGAACTAATGAGGTTTTTAATAGTTTGTTGGTTTGAATATTGCTCTGTATGTTAAGTATCATTTAAAGCGTATTGTACATAAGGTTAATGCACCTTTTTGGTGTAATTGAAATATTATTTGCACTGTAATAATGCGTAAATAAAGTTTTGGTTAACTTACAACGTGTTTAATGATTTTGAATGGAATCCACATCGCCTTTTTGTTTAGTTGTATGGCCTGTGGCAAAGATTAAGTACCCTTTTTGGTTTAGTTGGAGCCTGCTATGTTGAATAAACGTTTTTTTAAAACAAAAGATGAAGCTGAAGTTACTTTTGAATTTTCTCATCCAGAGGCAGAAGAAGTTTGCTTATTAGGTGAATTTAATGATTGGCAACCAGTGCCAATGAAGCTTTATAAAAAACAAGGTGTGTTTAAATTTAAGCAACGCTTACCTATCGATCAACAATTTCACTTTCGTTATCTGATTAATGGAGACATTTGGGATAACGACCATCAAGCTGACGGTTATATCGGCAATACATTTGGCACAGAAAACAGCATAGTAAATACTCAACGCACTAATTAAGGCGATTCAATGGATGCTCTTTCGCAGTTGTTTTACCTGCATGGTATTGGCTTTGAATTCACTAAGTATACAGGTGAACAGGTATTTTTTAGCGAAGAAACGCGTAAACGTGCTTTGCAATGTTGTGGTGTTGATACAAATAATGAAGCAGGAATAGCTCAACTAACTTATGATTTAGATGCATCGCTTTGGCTTGATTTAGTACCTAGTGTGAGTTTAGTTGAGCAAACTGCATGTTTGTTAAAGCTTCGTATAGATGAACGTCAGCAATATTTAGCCGCTAATATCGATGTCCCTTCACTTGGAATGCATTTAGCATTTGATAACCTTTATAACTTGGCTGTCACTGGTGAATATTACTTGCATGGCGTTCGTTATATTGAGCTGGCATTACCCATAGATAATATGCCAATTGGCTATCATGACGCTAATGTTCAGGTAGGTGAGCAACACGCTATTACACAAATTTGGTGCGTGCCTGAGCAAGTCTATCAAGTGGGAGACACAAAGCGCACTGGATTATCTATTCAGCTTTACACATTAAAAAATAGAGCGAATTTTGGTATTGGCGACTTTGACGATTTATTAGCGCTTACAAAACTATGCAGCTCCCAAAACATGGATTATATATTACTTAATCCACTGCATTTGTTATTTGCTGATATGCCAGAGCGAGCCAGTCCTTATAGCCCTAATAGTCGCGCTTTATTAAATCCTCTCTATATTTCTATCGTACTAAGCGAAGACGCAATAAATAACGAAAACCTTGACGCCATTATGCAGCAAGATGATGTCGCTGCACTTATTAAAAGTAATGATCAGTTTATAGATTATGAAAATGTAAGCCGTATAAAGTATACGTTATTTGAAGCGCTTTATAATCAGTTTGAATTAACGGCAAGTGATGAGCGTCGCCAAGCGTTTACTGATTTTTGTAATGCTCACTCTACTACGTTAAAGACCCTCGAATCAGATAACCTAACATTTGCTTATTACCTGCAATGGCAAGCGCATATGCAACTGGCACTGTGTCAAAAAAGTTGCGCAGAAAGAGGCATGGCTATTGGCTTAATAAACGACTTAGCTGTTGGTTGTGCTGGCGATGGGGCTGAATTTAAAAACCAGCAATCGCTGTTTAGCCAAGGTGCAAGTGTAGGTGCTCCACCCGATCCATGGGCTGAAGCAGGTCAAAATTGGGGCCTCCCAGCCCTCAATCCCCAAAGCCTTAGTAATAATCACTACCAATTTTACCGCTCGCTCATTCGCGCAAACATGCAAAACGTAGGTGGGCTTCGAATTGACCACGTAATGGCTATTAGGCGCCTATGGTGGTGCTTTGAAAGCAATGGCGAACAAAACGGCTGTTATGTTTACTATCCGTTTGAGCATTTACTTGCCATTTTAAAAATTGAATCGCATATTAATCAGAGTATTGTTATTGGTGAAGATTTAGGCATCGTACCGCCAGAGGTTAGGGAAGCTTTGGCATCTAGCGGTATTTTTTCCAACAGCTTATTTTATTTTGAGAAACAACACAGTGGAGAGTTTTTATCGGTAGATGAGCTAGCAACACATTGTTTGTTAATGATAGCCAATCACGATGTTCCTCCATTTACAGGCTGGTGGCAACATGATGATTTAGATATTAAGCAACAATATAAGCTTATAACTTGCAATGAATACGAGCAACTAAAGCAACAGCGAATAGAAGAGCAACAAAGGTTACTACGTTTTATTAATCACCATGGCAATACAACTGAGCTTTTATTACATAGTGAAGCTGTGACTGTTTATAGCGCACTTGCATTGTGTTTAGCAGGCTCTCAATCGCGTTTATTTGCAATACAAATAGATGACTTAGATGAGCAAAAGTATCCGGTTAATATCCCCGGGACAGATAAAGAATATCCTAATTGGCGACGTGTATTAACGCATACCAGTGAAGAAATTTTTACCAAAAATGCCTCACTTTTAGCTGCTATCGATTCAATAAGGAAAGGTTAAATGAGCAGTACAACTAATGAAAATAGTTACGATGCACAAGTACACGCATTAAATACAGGGCGATTTAAAGACCCATTTAGCTTCTTAGGGGCACATAAAACGGATGCTGAGGTTGAAATTCGTTTTTATCTACCTTGTGCAATAAGCGTAAGTGTTACATTAAATAATAAAAGTATTAAGGCGAAACGCTACCAGCAAAGTGATTTATTTATAGCCAAAGTTGATGCTTTGCCCACTGCGCCATATCAATGCATTGCTCAGTACACAGATAGCAGCGTTACCTTTTATGATGAATACAGTTTCCAAAGCACACTTGATGCAGAGGCAATGTATTTATTTAACGAAGGCAGCCTTGAACATGCTTACTCGCATTTTGGTGCACATTTTAGTACTCAACAAAACGTAGACGGTGTACGTTTTTGTGTATGGGCGCCTAATGCGGCAAGTGTCTCTATTATTGGTGAGTTTAACTTTTGGCAAGCGAATCGCCACTTTATGCGCTTTCATCCTGCAAGTGGTGTATGGGAGTTATTTGTACCAGGCCTTAAAGCTGACATGTGCTACAAATTTGCAATTACCGCGCAAAGTGGAGAGGTGCTCGAAAAAGCCGACCCCTATGCATTTAAAATGCAACAAGCACCTGGCACTGCAAGTGTACTGCAGTATAAACCAGAACCTATAAAGCTTGGCGAGCAGGCACTTCAAAACAGACAAAAGCGTAACCATATTGATGCACCAATTAGTATTTACGAAGTGCATTTAGGCTCATGGCAACGCGCTGAAAACAACCGCTATTTAAGTTACACAGAGCTTGCCGATAAACTCGTTAGCTACGCTCTTGAAATGAATTTTACTCACCTGCAACTTATGCCAATAAGTGAATACCCGTTTGATGGTTCGTGGGGGTATCAGCCTGTTGGATTATTTGCACCTACCAGCCGCTTTGGCGACTACAACAGCTTTAAATACTTTGTAGAGCAGTGCCACAATGCTAATTTAGGTATTTTGCTTGATTGGGTACCAGGGCATTTTCCAAGCGATCCGCATGGCTTACATCGATTTGATGGCACCCATTTATATGAGCATGCTGATAAACGCCAAGGGTTTCATCCTGATTGGAATACCTACATTTATAACTACGACCGTCCTGAAGTTAAAAGCTTTTTAATATCAAATGCTATGTATTGGCTACATCAATTTGGTTTAGATGGTCTGCGTGTAGATGCCGTAGCTTCTATGTTGTATTTAGATTACAGCCGAAAAGAAGGCGAGTGGGTTGCTAATTGTTACGGTGGGCGTGAAAACTTAGGTGCAATTGAGTGCCTAAAACAAGTCAATATGCGCAGCTATAAAAACAACCCAGGCATTATGATGGTGGCTGAGGAGTCAACAGCATGGCCGGGTGTCACCCAAAGTGTTGAGCACAACGGTTTAGGCTTTGGTTATAAGTGGAATATGGGTTGGATGAACGATAGTTTGCATTACATACAGCACGACCCTTTATATCGTCAGCATCATCATCATGAAATGACTTTTTCGATGGTATACGCGTTTAGCGAAAACTATATATTGCCATTAAGCCACGATGAGGTAGTACATGGTAAAGGCTCGTTAATTGAAAAAATGCCAGGCGATGATTGGCAAAAATTTGCAAATTTACGCGCTTATTACGCATTTATGTGGGCACACCCGGGTAAAAAACTCTTATTTATGGGCGGTGAAATTGCACAGCGAAAAGAGTGGGGGCACGATCATTCTATCGATTGGCATTTACTTGAGCACCAAAGCCACAGCGGTATAAAGCACACCGTAAAAGCGCTCAATACCGTTTATAAAACCCAACCCGCGTTGTATGAGCTTGATTCGAGCGCGGCTGGTTTTACCTGGATAGATAACAATAATAATCAGCAGAGCATTTTAAGCTTTGTTCGCTATGCTAAAAACGCAAAAAACTTTGTGGTTGTAATTGCTAATTTTACCCCCGCGTCCTATGAAAACTACGTTATTGGCGTACCGAGTAAAGGGCGTTACAAGGTCATTGTAAATACAGACGATACTCAGTTTTTTGGCTCTGGCGTTGAGGTAACTAAAGATTCTTCGCTGATAGTTCAGGCAATAAACGAATCAAATCATGGTTTTAAACACAGTATTTCAATTGCCATTGGTGGCTTAACTACTATTTATTTACAAAAGGTTGATGATGAGTAACCGATTTGATGTAGCACCCGGTAATGTAGAACCACTTGGCTCTAGTGTTATTGATAATGGGGTCAACTTCGCGCTTTATGCGCCTGGGGCAAGCCAAGCTTATGTATGCCTGTTTGATAAAAGTGGCCATTCAGAAATACTAAAAATGGCGATGAACATCAACGAAGGGGGTATTTGGAGTATTCATATTTCGCCATTAAACGCCGGTGCGCTTTATGGTTTTAGAGTTGAGGGTGAATATAACCCTAAAAATGGTCAACTGTTTAACGAAAATAAGCTGCTGATAGACCCATATGCAAAAGACTTGTTTGGCGAGTTTACTTGGAGTGAACGCCACTACGGGCAAATGCCAATCGGTACTAAAAGCACTGTAAATAATGCGATTGATATACCTAAATCAAAAGTAGCGGCTCCTACGTTGTATACGCATAAAAAGCCTAACCACCGTTGGTCAAACACGGTTATTTATGAGTGCCATGTGAAAGGTACAACGTGTCGTCATCCTAAAATACCTAAACCTCTACAAGGAAAGTTTTTAGGGTTAAGCCACCCAAGCTTTATTGAACACTTACAAAGCTTTGGTGTTACAGCCGTTGAGCTTTTGCCTGTTCATTCTTTTATTAGTGAGCAATTTTTAACAGGGAAAGGTTTGCAAAACTACTGGGGTTACAACACGCTTAACTTTTTTACGCCCCATAAAGACTATTTGGTAAACGACGATATAAACGAGTTTAAGCAAATGGTGCAAGAGTTCCATGCTGCAGACATAGAAGTCATATTAGATGTTGTTTACAACCATACAGCTGAAGCAGGGGCGGATGGCCCTATACTATCGCTTAGAGGCTTTGATAACTTAGCCTATTACCGCACAGTAGATGGCCAGCCTGACGTATATATAAACGATACCGGCTGTGGTAATACCATAAATATTGACCACCCTAAAACACTGCAACTTGTACTTGATAGCCTTCGTTATTGGGTTGAAGTAATGGGAGTTGATGGTTTTAGGTTTGATTTAGCGACCATTTTAGGCCGCTCAAAAGCAGGCTTTAGCTCCGCACATACTTTTTTACAAGTAGTTGCCCAAGACCCTGTGCTTAACAAAGTTAAGTTAATAAGCGAGCCTTGGGATATAGGCCCAGGTGGTTATCAGCTTGGTGCATTTCCGCCGCCATGGCGAGAATGGAACGATCAATACCGCGATGTAATTAGACGTTTTTGGCAAAGTGAAACAGGCATTATTGCAAGCGTTGCAAAACGTTTGCATGGATCGTTTGATATTTTTGAGCACAGCCAACGTGGGCCGCTCAATAGTATTAATTTCATAACGAGTCATGATGGTTTTACCCTTGCTGATTTAGTGAGTTATGAGCATAAACATAACGAAGCTAATGGCGAGCAAAATCGAGATGGGCACAGTGCAAATCATTCGTTTAACTGTGGGGTAGAAGGTTTTACCAGCGACTCTAAAATAAACGCACTGCGCTTACAGCAACAAAAGAACTTTTTACTTACTTTAATTCTCTCAAAAGGTGTTCCAATGATTGCCGCTGGCAGCGAAATGGCGCACTCGCAAGGGGGGAATAACAATGCTTATTGCCAAAATAATCGCACTAGTTGGCTTGCCTGGAAAGATTCTCAACTTAATCATTCGTTAACACGATTTATTGATGATGCATTAAAAATTAGACGTGCGCACAGTGCGTTTAAACACAGTGTATTTTTAGATGATATAGACGAGCGTTTTACCGTTAAGTGGTTTACCGAACAAGGTAAAACCATGACTGATGCTCACTGGCATGAAGATACCAGGCAGTTTTTAATGTATAGCTTACTTGATAAGCAAAACAATCATGCATTGCTGATTGTATTTAATGCCAGTGAAAAAACAATTTTTTGTCAAATGCCCCCATCGCCAATTAATGCGCCGTGGCAAATGATTCTATCAAGTGTACATAATGCATCTGTGAGCAGTAATGAAGATGCGATGGTTGAAATTTCAGCACAAAGTAGTTGGGTTTTTAGTGCCAATTTAGAGGATGTTAGTCATGGTTAAACAAAGTGATCAAGTGTGTGTAGTAAAGGGCTGGCAAGAAGGGCCAGTTATTGATGAAAGTACGCTTAAAGATGACTTAACACGGCATTTTTATTATACCCTCGGCCGAGATAAGGTTGGTGAATCGCAGCATTATTTGTATCACGCATTAGCGCTTACTATTCGCGACAGACTTGTGGCCCGCTGCAGAGAAACGAATCAACAAATTAAGCAAGAGAAACGCCGCAAAACGGCTTACCTTTCTCTTGAGTTTTTGATGGGGCGTGCGCTAGGTAATGCTGTTTTAAATCTAGATTTAGATGAACAAGTAAGCTCAGCACTACAAGAGTACTGCACAACAATAGAAACAATTGAAGACGCCGAGCACGACGCTGGCCTAGGAAATGGCGGGCTAGGGCGCCTTGCAGCCTGCTTTTTAGATAGCTGTGCTAGTTTAGCGTTGCCTGTTATTGGCTATGGCCTACGATACGAATACGGCATGTTTAATCAATCGATTAAAGATGGTAACCAAATTGAGCAACCAGATAACTGGCTACGTGAAGGGCACCCATGGGAGCTAAGCGCACCAGAGCATGCAAAACGTGTGAAGTTTGGTGGCTATGTGCAAAGTTACACAGATAAATTTGGCAGAGAGCACCGTCAATGGATGGGCTCACAAGATGTATTAGCTGTACCGTACGATGTACCTGTCCCAGGTTATAAAAACAATATCGTAAATACACTACGTCTGTGGAAATCAGAGGCAACAGATGAATTTAATTTAACCGAATTTAATGCGGGCAGTTATTCAGAAGCCGTCGCACAAAAAAATCTAGCCGAACAGATCACCATGGTGCTGTATCCAAATGACAGCAGCGAAAATGGTAAGGAGCTTAGGTTACGCCAACAATACTTTTTATCATCGTCGAGTATTCAAGACGTAGTAGACCAATGGGTTTCTCAACATGGCGAAAGCTTTAGTGACTTTGCTGATTTTCATGTTTTTCAGTTAAACGACACGCATCCAAGTATTGCTGTTGCAGAGCTAATGCGTATTTTAATTGATGATTACGAATTAAATTGGAACGATGCGTGGCAAATCACAACTAAAACCATGGCCTATACAAATCATACGCTACTTCCTGAAGCGCTTGAAAAATGGTCTGTTTCGTTGTTTTCAAAATTATTACCACGCATTTTAGAAATAGTTTACGAGATAAATGCACGCTTTTTAGCACAAGTTGCACAGCAATGGCCGGGAGATGTTGAAAAGCAACGTGCATTGTCACTGATTGAAGAGGGTGATGAGCCGCAAATTCGTATGGCTTATTTAGCTATTGTAGGTAGTTACTCTGTAAATGGCGTAGCAGCACTTCATACTGAACTGTTAAAAGCGGGATTATTTAAAGAATTTTATGCATTGTGGCCAGATAAGTTTAATAACAAAACAAATGGTGTAACGCCTCGTCGATGGCTTGCGCATTGTAATCCAGTATTAAGTGAATTAATTGGTGAAAAAATTGGCCATGATTGGGTTAAAAACTTTTCAAAAATTAGTGACCTACGTCGTTTTTATGACGACAAGGCATTTCATGAGCAGTGGCAAAATGCTAAACGTGAAAACAAACAACGTTTAGTTGATTTAGTTAAGGCGCGCTGCGATATCGATTTTGATGTATCAATGATGTTTGACGTACAAGTAAAACGTATCCACGAATACAAACGTCAGCTATTAAACATACTTCATGTGATTCATTTATATGACCGTATTCGCCGTGGGGATACCCAAGGACTTGTTCCTCGTTGTGTCCTATTAGGTGGTAAAGCAGCGCCAGGTTATTACATGGCTAAAAAAATTATTAAGCTTATTAATAACGTGGCAGAGGTTATAAATAAAGACCCTCAAGCTGCACCATATTTACGCGTCGCATTTTTACCTAATTACAACGTAACCGCAATGGAAGTTATTTGTCCTGCAACCGACCTCTCAGAGCAAGTATCTACCGCAGGCAAAGAAGCGTCTGGTACTGGCAACATGAAATTTATGATGAATGGTGCATTGACAATAGGCACGCTGGATGGCGCAAACATTGAAATTAGAGATGCTGTTGGTGCTGATAACTTCTTTTTGTTTGGCGCACAAGCGCACGAAATTGACGATATTAAATCACGTTATAATCCAGAGCATTTAATATCTCAAAATAGCGATTTAAAGAATGTGATGCAATTACTCGAGAGCGGACATTTTAATTTATTTGAACCATGCTTATTTGACGACATAACAAATGCAATTAAGAGCCCGCACGATCCATGGCTTGTTGCTCACGATTTTGAAAGTTATGTAGCAGCCCAAAAAGAAGTTGATAAAGCTTACGCAGATCAGACCTACTGGACACAAATGAGTATTTTAAATACAGCAGCCAGTGGTATGTTTTCAAGTGACAGAACCATAAGCCAATACAGTGAGGATATTTGGCATTTAGAACCCCTCAATATTAGTGAAACAGACTTAACGACAACTAAAAGCCATGCCACTAACAGCCTAGACTAAATGGAGAGAGTATTATGCCTAATTATGCAAATCGCTACATAAGTAGCCTAACCAGAGAAACTTACGCGTTAATACTGGCAGGCGGTCGCGGTTCTCGCCTGCATGAGTTAACCGATTGGCGAGCAAAGCCAGCAGTTTACTTTGGTGGTAAACATCGAATTATCGATTTTCCACTATCAAACTGCATTAACTCGGGTGTGAGACGTGTTGGTATTGCTACACAATATAAATCACATTCATTAATACGCCATGTAAACCGCGCATGGGGGCACTTTAAAAAAGAGCTAGGAGAGTCGGTTGAAATACTACCTGCATCTCAGCGCCAAGGTGATGATTGGTATTGTGGAACCGCAGATGCTGTTTTTCAAAACATAGATATTATTCGTCATGAGCTTCCTAAATATGTGATGATTTTGTCTGGAGATCATGTGTACCGTATGGACTATGGTGCTTTATTGGCTGAACATGTGCAAAAAGGCGCAGATATGACTGTGTGTTGTATTGAAGTCCCAGTAGAGGAAGCCGCAGACACGTTTGGTGTAATGACCGTTGATGAAGAAAATAGAGTGTGTCGTTTTGATGAAAAACCAGCAATGCCGAGCTCCGTACCCGGCAAGCCAGGTACATGTTTAGCATCAATGGGGAACTACATTTTCAATACAGAATTTTTATTTGAGCAACTTAAAAAAGATTCTGAAAATGAAGGCTCTGGACGCGATTTTGGTCACGATATTATTCCAGCGATTATAGAAGAGCATAATGTATTTGCTTTCCCATTTAGAGATCCAAACCAAGAAGGGCAACCTTATTGGCGCGATGTAGGTACGCTTGACTCGTTCTGGGAAGCTAATATGGAACTGGTAATGCCAGAGCCACAACTTGATTTATACGATCCAACGTGGCCAATATGGACTTATCAAGAGCAACTACCACCTGCTAAATTTATTTTCGATGACGAAGATAGACGTGGTATGGCTTTAGACTCAACAGTCTCGGGTGGGTGTATTATTTCGGGCTCTGCGGTTAGAAAATCCCTGTTGTTTTCTAACGTTCACGTTCGCTCATTTTGTACCATTGAGCAGTCGGTTATTTTACCCGGTGCGGTTATAAACCGAGGTTGTAAAATTAAACGCGCAATAATAGATAGAAGCTGTGAAATACCTGCGGGTCTTGAAATCGGTTTTGACAAAAAAACAGATGAAGAAAACGGCTTTAGGGTATCTAAAAAAGGTATCGTTCTTGTTACACGTGATATGCTCACTGAGCTTGCAAAAAAGTTAGAACGCCAAGCGCGAGAAAATAAAAAGCTAGCGTAACAACAAGTTAGATAAGCACGACAACATAGCTTGCTCATTTGTGAGCAAGCTCACACAGGTTTAAAGGAAATAATAAATTAATGCATGTATTAATGGTTGCAGCAGAAAATGACGCGTTACCAGGCGCAAAAGTAGGCGGTGTGGCAGATGTAGTACGCGATGCACCTAAGGCTCTTGCAAAGCAAGGTATAACGGTTGATGTTGTTATTCCTGATTACGGGTTTGAGCCGCTTGAGCGTATTTATATAGGTGAAGTAACCGTTGCATTTAATGCTCAACCCCATGTATTAACCATTTTTAAAGTACAACAAGCCGAAAATAATGTAAGCCAGATTGTTATTAGCCACCCGTTATTTAGTGAATCAGGCAGTGTATATTGTAATGATGCACCGGGGAGGCCTTTTGCAACTGATGCGACTAAATTTGCTCTATTTAACGCAGCCGTCTGCGAAGCGTTATTACAAGGTGTATTAAAGCGCCCTACAGCGCTGCATTTACATGATTGGCACAGTGCCTGCGTTGCAGTTTTACTTAAGTTTGAGCCACGTTATAGCTCACTTAATACCTTACCTATTGCCTTCACAGTGCATAATATTGCACTGCAAGGGATAAGGCCTTTCAAACATGATGATTCAAGCTTAGAGGCGTGGTTTCCATCACTTAGTTATAATGGCCAGCAGTTATGCGACCCGCGTTACCCTCATTGTTTTAATCCTATGCGCAGTGCAATAAATCTATGCGATAAAATACATGTTGTATCGCCAACTTACAGCCAAGAGGTTCTTGAACCTAGCAATTACGAACATGGTTTTTTTGGTGGCGAAGGGCTTGAGCAAGATCTGCAAAATGCAGCAAGCCAAGGCAAGCTTGTTGGTATTTTAAATGGCTGCGAATATCCAAGCAATGCACTTGAAGGAGCAACTCTCGCTGATTTTTATAGCCAAGCAGAGAACACTTTATTTACTTGGATGGCAAATAGCGAGCAGTTACAAAGTGGCTACTATATTGCCCACCAACGACTACAGCAATTTAAAGCAACGGTTAATAACGGTCCATTAGTTACAAGTGTTGGCCGTCTTACTGAGCAAAAAGTGTTGTTATTGTGCCAGCAGGTTAATGGGGTTTTAGCTATTGATAAAGTGTGCCAATTAATTAATGAACATAATGGCAGACTTATTATTCTCGGCTCGGGTGACAAAGAGCTCGAAAGTATATTTACCAAAGCAATGGCGCGTAATTCCAATCTTTTATTTTTAAAGGGGTATGGGCAAGGTGTTGGCGATTTAATGTATCAATTAGGTGACTTATTTTTAATGCCAAGCTCGTTTGAACCGTGTGGTATTAGCCAAATGCTAGCAATGCGAGCGGGGCAACCGTGTTTAGTACACAGTGTTGGCGGATTAAAAGATACTGTTAAACACCACGAAAATGGTTTTAGCTTTAATGGAGACACGTTGGCAACGCAAACGCGTAATTTAATTAGCTGTTTAGACGAAACTCTCTTAATTAAAAAGCAAAATCCTAAAAGATGGCATAAAATTAAGCACAGCGCAGAGCTAATGCGTTTTTCGTGGCCACAAGTGGCAACTGATTATATAACAACCTTATACCGGTAAATCGTTTCTGTACTTTAAAGTTTAGTGACAAATCTACCTGCTTAGGGTTTAATTACTTAGTATTATATAAAAGCTAAGAAGTAGGTAATGTGTCTGTATTTGTTGCAAGGCAAGCAATATTCAATCGAAGTAAAAAAGTAGTAGCCTATGAGCTACTTTTTCGTGATAGTCCAAAAAATTATTTTCCAGATATTGCAGAAGGCCAAGCAACAGCAAGGCTTATTATGGAAAATCAATTAAATTTAGGTACACGCCATATTACATCAGGCAAAAAAGCACTTATTAATATAGGACCAGAATCACTAAAACTCGATTTATGTGCTTTCTTACCATGCCAAGACGTTGTGATTGAGTTGCTCGAAACCATAGAACCTACCGACGATAACTATGAGCTATGCCGAGGTTTATTTCATAGTAACTACAAACTCGCGCTCGATGATTTTGTATATAAACCACAATGGGATCGTTTTCTAAAGCTTGTGAAGCTCATTAAATTTGATATTGCAATTACACCTCTTAGCGAAATACAGCCCATAGTTACTAAGTTACAAGCGCATAAACAAATAAAAATACTAGCCGAAAAAATAGAAACACAAGAAGACTATAAGCTCGCCTTTGATATGGGGTTTGATTATTTTCAAGGCTATTTTTTTGCAAAGCCTACCATGATCAAGCAAAACGACATTGATTATAATTATGGTTTAGTCGTCGCTATTTACGCCGAAATAATGAAGCAAAGCCCTGACATTAAAACCATCGCAAGCCTGTTTGAGCTAGATGCTGCACTCGCATATAAGTTACTAAGATTAATAAACAGCGGTGTGTTTCCTATACAAAGCCAAATATCGTCATTAAAGCAAGCGCTTGTGTATTTAGGACACGAACGCCTGAAAAAGTTTGTGAGCCTTATTGTTACTGCTCATACAGCGGGTAAAAAGCCAGCAGAGCTAATGCAAGTATGTGTTGTACGTGCTCGCTTTTGTGAGCTTGTGGCAAAAAATGTTGATAAAAGTCAGTCAGGCGAAGCATTTTTAACAGGGTTATTTTCACTGCTAGATGCAATCCTTGATCAACCAATGAGCTTGCTTGTTGAAAAGCTACCTTTCCCTGATGAAATAAAAACGGCATTATTAGGGGACAAAAACACACTTTATTATATTTTAAACGTTGTTAAAGCATATGAAACAGGAAGCTGGTGGGCACTTGAACAAGCTGTACTTTTGCTAAATATAGACAGTGCTATACTACCTCCACTTTACCAGCAGTCAGTCGATTGGGCTGACAGTTATAAGAATAATATTTAACGGATAATAGCTTTAATGCGCAATTATAATATGGACTTTATTCGCGGCGTTGCCGTGCTTGGCCTTGTTTACATGAATGCTTACGCCTTCGGCATTTTTGAATATGGGTATAGTTCCTTAACTAATCCTCCTGTTAGCGACTCAATTATTCACACCCTTAGCAGTGTGTTTGTGGACGGGCGTTTTAGAACGCTGTTTAGTTTGCTTTTTGGTGCTGGGCTTTATATTCAGTGGCAACGTTACAAGTCTGAAGTGGAGATAAAAAGCAGGCTCTATTGGTTAATCCTCTTTGGTTTAGCGCATGGTTTTTTACTTTGGGCCGGTGATATTTTATTTGTTTACGGTGTATCTGGCTGGTTTGTTATTAAATATTTAGAAAGTGATAGCAACGTACTTTTAAAAAGAGGGTTTGCATTTACCTTGTTGTCGGCTGTGATTACCTTACTTGTTATATATAGCGTACCCGATGAAGTGATTTACCGCGATACAGCACAGTTTATTGAATTATATAACCCACACTATATTGATTACTTTATCAGTAACCTTGCTATGAACACGTTAATGCTTGTTATGGTGCCAATAATGACAATGTGGATGTGCGTGGGCCTTATGCTCATTGGCATTTATTTATATAAACAAAACGTTTTTAGTAAAGGCTTAACGACTCAGCAATTAATAGTTTGCGGTGCAATGACCTTTGTTTTTTGTGGAATCAGGCTTTATGCATTACAGCTTAATGGCAGCTTAGGATATGGGGTGCAAGAATTTGTAAATATTTTTGCGGCGCTAGGTATGGCTACGCTGTATATTCATTTAATTGTTAAATTTTGCAATAACAGCGCACACGTTGGCACGCTTATTCAACAAGCGGGGCGCTTAGCATTTACTTTATATATTAGTCAAACACTCATACAACTGTTGTTATATAAAGTGCTATTTACGCACTGGGTGCTCAATTTTGATCGTATTGACTACTGGTTAGTTGCAACGGCATTAGTTGCACTGCAGCTTATATTTACCTTTATATACAGCCGCTATTTTAACCAAGGCCCGCTTGAATTTGTATGGCGTAAATTAACGAAAGCAAAAATTAATGCTTAAACACCTATAAATTTTAAATTAGGGGCGAAAAAATAGTGTGGGTGGTTTACACTACTCGCCTTAAAAATTACTACGCTATAAGTGCCATGACCGAATTAAAACGTTTAAATAAATTTATTAGTGAAACAGGATTTTGTTCACGCCGCGAAGCCGATAAATATATTGAGCAAGGTCGTGTCAGCGTTAATGGCTACTCGCCTGAAATGGGCGTAAAAGTTGCTGCTACCGATGTTGTATTGGTTGATGGCAAGCCACTTAAAGCCACACCAAAGCGCGTTTATATCGCTTACAATAAACCCGTTGGTATTACGTGTACTACCGAAAGTAAAATTCAAAGTAATATTATTCGCGCGGTAAATTATCCTACGCGTATATTTCCAATAGGGCGTTTAGATAGACCGTCTGAAGGGCTTATATTTTTAACTAACGAAGGCGACATCGTTAATAAAATTTTGCGTGCGGGTAATAACCACGAAAAAGAATATGTTGTTACGGTTGATAAACCGCTTAATCGTCAGTTTGTTACAAAAATGGCCAATGGTGTGCCTATTTTAGATACTGTTACTAAAAAGTGTAAAGTGACACAAACTGCCCCTAAAGAATTTAAAATAGTACTTACACAAGGTTTAAACCGTCAAATACGCCGTATGTGTGAATATTTAGGTTACGAAGTGGTGACGTTAAAGCGTACGCGCATAATGAACGTAACACTAAAAGGTTTAAAGGTAGGGCAGTGGCGTCATTTGTCTGATACTGAAATGGCGCAAATCAACGACTCGATTTCTGACTCAGGTAAAACTCAAGAACATTCGCTTGATGCTAATAAACAATCAGAAAATAATACGCCGTCAGCTCCTAAAAAGCGTGATTTTCAGGGTGAAAATCCTCGCCGTTTTAATAAAGGCGAACAAAGTGGCGAGCGAAATTCAAGTCGCAACTCTGATCGCAGTAATGCTAATGGCGAGCGCAAAAATGAGCGCAGTAAAGCACCTTATCAAAAGCGTTCTACCACGTATGTTGGTAAGCCAAAAAGTATTAAAGAGAATAAGTCGTCACAGTCAAAACCTAGCTCGGGGCGTACCCTTAGCTTAAAAAAATAATCTGCACCTAGGTTTTCTACTACCACTGTATTTCTTGTACTATATTACCAAGTGGGCTTGTAATGCCCACTAAATTTATATTGTTATTTTGCAAAGTCACCAATTTATTCTTATCTAAATACCATCTAAAAGTGTATTTTCTGTAGTTCTGTAAACTAAGCACAGTTAGTGTTGTACAACTGTACTCATAATCAGTTGGGCAACTACCTACCTCAAGTAATTGATGCTCTTGCTGCCATATATTATTGCTGTGTTTATTGGCCCATAATTTCACAGAAATACAAACTGACGTCCATAACCATAAGTAAATTAAAATGGGCAAAAACAGTGGTATAAATGCGCTGCGGAACTTCCCATGCTCAGCAATATAATTTTTAACTGTATGTTTAAATTCAAAGTTATTATTGTATTTTTTATATAGGTGCCTTAATAAAACAACCGACAACACTATCGCCGTTATTGGAAATAACGTAAATGTTAAGGTGTTATATATACTGTTGGGGATAAAAGCGGGGTCGGCTTGTTCATCCCATGCAAGTAAAACCAGCGGAGGTGCTGTTACTAAGAGTAATAAGGCGCTGTTGAAGAGTTGCTTAAAGGTCAAAGGGTATTCACTTATAAAATGTTGCTTGTATAAAGCCCAAATTAGCGCTTAATGTTTCGCTATTAAATGCTAAAGCCAATATAAAATAAGAGTATACCTAAATAAACTGCAATCGCCGATAACGAGTTTTTAGAGCGCAGGCGCTTAACAAGGTCGCGTGTGCCATCAACCATGCCTTAAATCACCAGTACTAAACCACCTGTAAAACGGTAGTTGTTTAAGTTCACGTTACCATTCTCGTCAGTTATAAAGCGTAAATAACCAAAAAGTATAAAAACGCTGCCCGCTATTAGTATCGCGGTTTTAAAATTTTCCAAGGCTTTTCCATAATATTGAGTTAGATACTAAAATGGCACTAAGTTGAGTCATGATAATTTTACTATATTTCGAATTTAAATTTTGCCTAAATCCATTAAATGGCCTCATTATGTCGCTATATTAGGCGTATATACGCTAAAGCCTGATTTATATTGTGCATTATCAAGTACACTTAGTTATATGCAGGGTAAGCTGTTAAGATGCGCCGTCTCAATAGTGTAGAAAGGTTATAGAAGTAGCATGTCAAAGTTTTTCTTTATGGGTAAGCCCGACATAATGGGTAAAAATAACAGTAATGGATTTGCGCCAAAACGTACTGCAAAGCCAGGCTCAGAGTTACACCCGCTCACGTTAACTGTAAACTCAGTTGAACGACAATCAGAAATAGAAGCAATATTAGAAGAGCATTCGCTGTTTGCTTCAATTGAAGTTAAAGCTGAAGTACCAGAAGATATTCGCGAACTAGAGTTTGCACTTAGCAAGTCAACACCACAAGTATTTGATAAAGTACCAGAGCGTAACGCACCTTGTGTATGTGGTAGCGGCAAAAAATATAAGAAGTGTTGCGGTTAGTTTCTTAACAACTAAATATGTAGCCTTTCTTTTTTCATCGGTATTAAATAAAAATGCCACTGACCTTGAGCCAGTGGCATTTTTTAATGTTAACCGATTATATGCTTAACTACTTACGCGGTTCGTAATCAATTCTAAATATAACCGTGTAAAGTACGGGTACCACAATTAGCGTTAGTATGGTGGCAAAGCCTAAACCAAACATTATAGTTACCGCCATTGACTGGAAGAACACGTCAAATAACAGCGGGATCATACCTAAAATAGTAGTTATAGCCGCCATAGCAACTGGGCGTACACGGCTCACACCAGAGTCAAATACGGCCTCATAGGGAGATTTACCTTCCCTTAATTCGAGATTTATTTGATCAACTAATACAATACCGTTTTTAATAAGCATACCGCTTAAGCTTAATAAACCAAGTAGTCCCATAAAACTAAACGGAGCATTCATAGCTAACAAGCCCGCGCTTACACCGATAATAGCTAACGGAACCGTTGCCCAAATCACAAGTGGTTGCTTAAGCGAGTTAAAAAGTAATACGGTTACTGCAAACATCGCTAAGTAACCCAGCGGTAATGAGCCAAATATTGCTTTTTGAGCTTTGCTTGAAGATTCAAACTCGCCGCCCCATTCCAGTTCGTAACCGCGCGGTAATTCCATGTTTTCTATTGGTCCGCGAATACGCGCAAATAGTTTAGCTGGGGTTTCATCCCCTAATACATCGTGATCGGCCATAATCGTAATTGTACGTTTGCGATCGCGGCGCATTATTAGGCTGTCTTCCCACTGTACAATAAACTCGTCTACCACTTGGGTTACTGGTACAAATACACCAAGTACTGGGCTGTATATTTGAAGGTCGTGTACGCTTTCTACGTTTAAGCGCTCGTTAGCAGGAGATCGTGCAATAATAGGCAGCAACTGCGTGCCATCGCGATATACGCCCACTTGTTTACCCGATAAACTTGTTAGTAATACATTGTCTAAGTCAGATTTACTAATACCTAAGCGGCGTGCTTTTTGCTCGTTAAACTGCGGGCGAATCATTTTAGTACGTGCACGCCAGTCATCACGAATATTGTATGCGCCATCGTCGTTACCAATAAGTTCTTCAGCTTTAGCAGCGAGTTGTCTTAAAATAACAGGATCAGGGCCTGAAAAACGCGCTTCTATTTTTGCATCAGTAGAGGGGCCAATTTCCATTGGCTTAATTTTAAGCTGTGCAGAGAGTGCATGATTATTTGAGTAATCACGTACAGTTTGCATTACAGTCGCTACGGCTTCTCTGTTGGCTACACGAATAATTAATTGCCCGTACGCGGGATATGACTTTTCTGGTGCGTAGGTAAGCATAAAGCGTGGCGCGCCTTGGCCTGTTGTACTTGTTACTTCTTCAACAAGGTCTTCTTTTTGCAAAAACTCTTCAAGTTTTTTAACGCCCTCTAGGGTTGAGCGAATATCAGATCCTTGCTCTTGCCAGTAATCTACATAAAACATAGGTGTATTAGAGGCAGGAAAAAACGACTGTTTAACAGAGCCAAAACCAACAACCGCAGTACACAGTAAAGCAACCATTAATATAAGCGTGGTTTTTCTAAAGTGCAGCGCTAAATCTAAAACCGCTTTGTAACCATTAAAAATAAAGCCTTTATATGGGTCTTCATCTTCTTGGCCTTCTTCGTTTTTAAACTCGTTTTCTTTGAACATTAAATTGGCAAAAAATGGCGTTAATGTTATGGCTGTTATCCAACTTAATAAAAGCGAAATAAACAACACCCAAAACAAGCTACCGGCAAATTCACCACTGGCATCAGAGCTTAATCCAATTGGCGCAAAGGCAGTGACTGCAATGACTGTTGCACCTAATAAAGGCCATTTTGTTTGCTCAACAATATTAACCGCCGCTTTGAGTTTTGTTTGGCCACGTTTAAGGTTGATTAGTATCCCTTCGGTTACAACTATTGCGTTATCAACCAGCATACCAAGCGCAATAATAAGTGCCCCAAGCGATATGCGTTGCAAGTCGATAGCAAACAACTTCATAAATATAAACGTACCCAATACAGTAAGCAGTAAAATACCACCAATTAAAACACCGCTTTTTAAACCCATAAATAACAGGAGTACTACAATAACAATCGCAATGGCTTCAAGTAAGCTGATAATAAAACCATCAACCGATTTTTGAACCTCTTGTGGTTGGTTGTATACCGAATTTATGTCAATACCATGAGGGCGTTGATACTCAAGTGAAGCTAAGTGATCGTCAATGTGTTTACCCACATCTACCACGTTAACTCCCGACATAAACGACACGCCAATAAGCAAAGCTTGCTGAGAGTTATAACGAATAACATTGTTAGGTACTTCTGCGTACTCTCTGTAAACCTTTGCTACGTCGCCTAAATAAATAAGCTCACTTGCACCAGGTTTTGAAATTAATAGCGTTTCGAGCTCTTTTACATCTTTAAACTCGCCAGTAGGGTGCAATCGAATTGACTCATCGCCCACGCGAATTTTACCCGCGTTAGATACCGTATTTTGCGATTGCAGTAACTGAAATATATGACTTGGTGCAATACCTAGTTGAGCCAATTTACGCGTTGATACTTCAACCATTACTTGCGGTTGTTGCTCACCTGCAACTGTTACTTTACTTACACCTTTAACCAAGACTAGCTCGCGCTTTAAAAAGTCGACGTAGTCTTTAAGTTCGTCATATGAGTAGCCATCACCGGTTACCGAATACATAACACCGTAAACATCGGCAAAGTCATCTAAAATAGTACTTGGGTAAACGCCGCTGGGAAGCGAAGGGGAGAGGTCGTTAATTTTACGACGCATTTCATCCCAAATTTGGCGAAGTTGCTCTTTTCGGTAGGTACTTTTCATCTCTACCGAAATTTGTGATTTACCGTTAGATGAAATAGACGTAACGTAATCAACATAAGGTAATTGCTGAATCGCGTTTTCCAGAGGAAAAGTTACTTCTTCTTCTACTTGTTGCGGCGATGCGCCAGGGTACATGGTAATAACCATGGCTTTTTTAAGCGTAAACTCAGGGTCTTCTAATTGCCCTAAATCAAAATACGACACGGTACCGCCAATTAATAGCAGCAGCGTAAACATCCAACTGATTACTTTTTTCTCAATGGAGAGTTGTGCAAAGCTCATAATTATAAGCCTCGCTCTTTATTCCATGCTCTTACTTTCATGCCTTCTTTTAGTGAGTGCACACCGGCAGAAACAACAATTTGGCCTTCTTTAATACCACTTAACACCTCAATACCATCGCGGTGTAGCTGGCCAATTTTTACTGCTTGTTTATGTACTTGGCTAGTTTCTGAATCAAAAAGCCACACGTAGGCATTATCTTTAATAGATTCTTGAGGTTCAGAAAACACTGACTCAATTGGCAGTATTGTGTAAGACACTTGCGAGCGAGTTACTTTACTTAAATCAATAAATACACTACCCGTCATACCCGCTAGTAAATTAAAGTCTTCAGGTACTGGTAGCGAAAACACAACTTTATAGGTAAGTGTTGCAGGGTCTGCTTGGGTATCCCACTCTTTAATATCAAGTGTGTATTCTTTATCGTCAAAGCCATCGAATTTTACAGTAGGGTGGTAATCAGTGCCTTTTTGAAAACGAGCGACTATTTTTTCAGGAACCTGGATTTCTACATCCATTAAATCGCGTGTTTCTAAGCGTAATATATTTTGTTTGGCTTGAATGTTTTCAAAGTTTTTAACAAATACTTTTGCAACTGTGCCTGAAAATGGCGCGCGTAGCTCGCTGTACTCAAGGTTTGTTTGTGCAATTTTAAATGCAGATTCAGCAATTTGCATATTAGCAGTGGCTTGATCTAATTCTGATTGGCTGGTTATTTTTTTCTCAAATAATTGCTCAATACGGCCAAGTTGTGACTTTGCCAATTCAAAGCGCGCTTTGCGCTCATCAAACTGCAACTGAAAATCTTCAGGGTCAAGTTTTGCTAATAAATCACCTTTTTCAACGTGTTCACCAGCAAGCACAGGAAACTTAATAAGTTCGCCGTTTACCCTAAAAGCAAGGTAAGAGCCTTGGTTTGCAACAACCTCAGCAGGAAAGCTGCGAATGTTAGTTTGAGAATCATGACCTATGTTGAATAATTTAACAGGGCGAATGGGCTCTTCTTTAACTTGTTGTTCTGGCTCAGAACAGGCTATTAAGCTTAATAAAGTCGTAGTTAAAAAACATAGACGAAAGAGTTTCATGTCTTCTCCGTTGCAATGATGGCAAAATAATTAAGTGCAGCATACGCTGCAAACATATAAAATAAAAATCATTAAATTTTAGAAACTTAATAAGTTTTACTTATAATGTTGCAGAGTGCTATATGAAGCTGAATCAATTAATAATTTTAGATGCCATAGTGCAAAGCGCAAGCTTAAGCGGGGCAGCACTAAAGCTACATAAAACGCAGCCAGCGCTTACACTTGCTATTAAAAATCTAGAAGAAAAAATAGGGTTTGAGTTGCTAGACAGAAGTAAGTACCGATTACAGCTTACTGAAAAAGGGCGTATTTTTCACCGCGAGGCGCAGCAACTTCTGCATGCCAACGACGAGCTAGCGCAGCTTGCTAAAGAATTGGCACTCGGTAATGAACCCCAATTTAGAATTTGTTACGAACAACTTTGCCATACGCAGAGTTACAACGAGATCATAAGTAATACTTTTAGATTGTTTACCAGCACCGAATTTAGCTTAACAAGCGGGAAGCGCTTTATTTCGTTAGAGCAAGTAAATAGTGGGCAAGCCGAATTGGGCATTGGCCCGTGGTTTGATTTATTTCATGCGACAGGCGATTTAGAAAGCGTACCTATAGGCAGGCTCGATATTGGCATTGTCAGCGCTAAAGGCGTACTCCCTCAAAAGCTAACCTATAGCGAACTACAAACGTATCCGTGTTTAGCTATGTTTGAAAGTGACTTGAGTATCGACAGCGACAGACTATCGTACTCAAAAGGCTCCGCCATGATGAAAATTGATGATGTATCGACCTTAAAATCGTTTTTACTTTCAGGTGCAGGTTGGGCAATGATGAGCCTAGAACACTGCGCTCCTGAAATAAAAGCAGGCTTACTTCAAGAAATACACATAACTGACCGAGAGCATAAATTTAGCGCACAAATTAGAGCCTTTAGACAACATGCAGTGCACCACGGCCCTGTAGCGCGTACTATTTGGGAGCAATTTAAAGTACTTAGTGAGGCGTATTTAAATGAACGCTGATATTGATAAAGAAACACTTATTTATACTGTTATCGCAGGCATACCAATAGGTAAAGTGGCAAGCTACGGGCAAGTTGCAGCTCTTGCGGGCTACCCGCAAAACTCACGGTTGGTTGGGCGCTTATTAAAAATGATGCCAAACGACTCGGTTATACCTTGGCACAGGGTAGTGAATAGCCAAGGTAAAATATCATTCCCTGAAGGTAGCGAAAAATACCAAGAACAACGCGAAAAGCTATTATCAGAAGGCGTATTGTTTAAAAATGACAAAGTAAATATGCGTGAGTGTCGGTGGGAGTGATATGACTATTATTGGCAGGTAAGTGCCATAGCTGACTTTCAAGGCGTGAATTGATACTCTGTTGGGTGGCGCCTTCGGCTTAACCAACCTACCTTTTGACGTAGGTCGGATAAGTGGCGAAGCCACGCCATCTGACACAGTAAAATACCTTGCCAATTATTATCAATATTTTATGTTGTCGACTGGCTGGAGAGTGTCAATTGCGGCCATTGGTAACGCCCTAATCAGCCGACGCATCAGTGAACGGCTATATTTTCTTATTAGCTTTGTAGTGCAATATTCTAGTATTTACGCCTAAGAATTCATAAGCCGCAGCAGCCTTCATTACCAAATCTTCGTCTCTACACAAAAACAAATGACAAAATGAAGCAACACCTGCATGGGTCATATCACTAAAAGATGCCCGAAATCTTCTATCTTTTTTCATTTTAGAATCACGATAGTATCCGAGAAAATTCAACTGATGATAGACTGCGTTGACCTTCTCTTGAATCGTCCGCTCTCTATCCGAATCGGCTTCAAAGCTATGTGGCTTTACCCCGAAGAATGTTCTTATATCTATTTCTGAGAATCCTTCAGTGTCTGATAACATCTGCCATATTTTTTCCACCACGTTTGGCGGCTTTACATTTTTTAATATAACTGGTCTGATTCCCGTTTTGGCCTGGAACTCTGAAATTGGGGATCCATCTCTTTCATCAAGTTCCTTTGCTACTCTCGAAGTTTGACTGCTCATTAATGCAGGCAAATCCTGAATAAGCTTTTTGATGCCTTCTATATCTATGGTGTCATCCGACGAAACTTCGTCAATTCCTTCAAATGCTTCCTTTATGTACTTTTGTAAATTAGCAGCGCCTTGCTGGAAGATTTCCTCGAAAGATCTATCCGGTTGCCCCCCATAAAATTTCATGAGCATCTCAGACATGCCAAAATCGCCATCAGAGTTTTCCAATTGGTTGGCTAAAAAGCGCTTATAAATATCATTGGGGAGAACTGAATGAATATTTGCCTGACCAGTTTGTTTGAAGTTTTGATCAAGAATTGGCTCTATATACTTTGCCTCGATCTCTTCTAGTAGTTCAAGAAAATTACTTTCATAACCTAATGACCGCTGAACTTCCTTTAGAGTCTCGTCTGAATAGACTGGAGTGAGGCCATTGTTTTTAAGTAACTCTATAACCCGATGAGGGTCGCCTTTAGTCATCAAGTCTAATACGTTGTGATCTAGATATACCAAAATACGGTTGTCTTCCATAACTTCCTCTTAAAGCTAACAGCTTATTGAACACCATTCTGGAGTTTATAACACATCAAAACAGCGATTAATTATATGCTATTCATCATTAGGTTAAACTTTTACCAGCGTCCGCTCATCGCTCAAACCAGACCATATTAATTGGCTATACCAGCTCAATAAACATAATTACTAATTGAAATATAATGGCAAACACACCCAGCAATAACAAATAAGTGCCAAATAGCGTGGCTAAATTGGGTGCTTTTAGCGCTGTAAAAAAAAGTGCCTAAACTATAAAAAATACCGCCGGCAAGTAGCCAGTAAAGTGCTTTTACATCAACACTTGAATAAAGCGGATATACAATAGCTAGTGCAAACCAACCCATGAGTAAGTAGGTGGCGAGTGATATTTTTTTATTGCCGTTTTTTACAAATACTTTGTACGCAACGCCCGCCAGTGCCACAGCCCAAATAAATGTGAGTGTTGCCCATGACCAAGCACCAGTTAATGAGATTAATAAAAAGGGAGTGTAGGTGCCGGCAATGAGTAAGTATATGGCGCAGTGATCGCACTTTTTATAAAAGGCTCTTAAGCGCGGTTGAATACTGGCATGGTACAAAGTGGACGACAAAAACAGTACAAATAGACTGCTGCCATAAATTGCAGTACTAATATACGCTTTAGTGCTGGTGGCTTGGCTAAATAAATCCCACATAACAAATGCGGCAAATACAATACCAAGTGCATGGCTAATTACGTTTAGTTGTTCTTCTTTACGGGAATAAGGCGCTTCTAACGACATAACTGTTCCTACCACTATTGGAATTAATTTCAGTGTACAACTGTACGCTGAAAGTTTCAATCTTAGCTGTGAGTAATTCTAAATAACTTTATTTGATACGCTACATTAGCTTTTACTTGATTTTAAAGAGAATTAATTCACTATGTTGGTGTCTAGTGTAATACATATTACGAGCTGAAATAACCATGAAACAAGATCTAAAAGCTGCTTTACTTACCGCCATTGTTTATCCTGGAGCGGGGCATTTTTCTTTAAAAAAACACCTTATAGGCGCTATTTTTGCGGGTGTATTCTCTGTTCTTTTAATTTTAACCTTTCAAGATATATTTGCGATTGCACAGTGTACTGCAAATGAAATTGTAAACGGAAAAATCCCCATGTCGGTTACGGCCATATTAAAAGCCGCGCAAAAACCATCAGACACCTGTGCTCAACTCGCTGAATATAAGTATGTACCTTTAATGATTATAATTTGGGTGCTGAGCATGATGGATGCATACCGTTTGGGCAGAAAAGCGCTGCCCACTAAAAAATAAGCCAGTTAATCAGAACTCGGTTTGGTTGGCTTATTAATTTTCTTTCCACATATTTATCCCTGATATTTAGCTATTATTGATAGCGGTAATAATTATTATTACCGCTTTTTCATTTTTATACATATTTTTTGTAACCGAGATTTTTGCCTGCACCATGTAAACATAGTGTAAATACCTGTATATACCCAGTAAAATCCTCAAACCTCGTTAAATTGCTCACTTGTTGATACTTAGTTAATTAAAGCCCTTCTCCTTGTGTCTTTTTTTTCATTTAATGTTAATAAATAAATGATACTTTCTGCTCGCCAAATTAACTTTGTTTAACTATTAAGCATTGGTTTGGTGTCAATTTATTACATCAAGCAATGACGACTGATAATTTCAATTTAAGGAAATACGATGAATAACAGTTCAAATAATTACACAAGAAAGGATTTTAAAGTGGCGAGCTTATCGTTAGCTTTATTATTAGGATGCTCAACTATGGCCAATGCCGCTGTTGAGAAGTTAACGGTGAGTGGGAATCAAATTCTTGCATGTGGAGAAAACACAAGCTTTGCAGGACCTAGCCTATTTTGGAGTAACACCGGTTGGGGCGCTGAAAAGTTTTATACAGCACAAACAGTAGCAAAGGCAAAAACTGAATTTAATGCAACATTAATTCGTGCAGCTATTGGTCATGGTACGAGTACTGGTGGTAGTTTGAACTTTGATTGGGAGGGCAATATGAGCCGTCTTGATACTGTTGTAAACGCAGCTATTAGCGAAGATATGTACGTTATTATTGATTTTCATAGCCATGAAGCACATACGGATCAGGCAACTGCAGTTCGCTTTTTTGAAGAGGTAGCTACTAAATATGGGCAGTACGACAATGTTATTTATGAAATTTATAACGAGCCGTTACAAATTTCGTGGGTTAACGATATTAAGCCTTACGCAGAAACAGTTATTGATAAAATTAGAGCAATCGACCCTGATAACTTAATTGTGGTTGGAACGCCTACGTGGTCGCAAGATGTTGATGTGGCATCACAAAACCCAATTGATCGAGCCAATATTGCTTACACTCTACATTTTTATGCTGGCACGCATGGTCAATCGTATCGAAATAAAGCACAAACAGCACTCGATAACGGCATTGCACTATTTGCTACAGAGTGGGGAACAGTTAATGCTGATGGCAATGGTGGTGTTAATATTAATGAAACTGATGCATGGATGGCATTTTTTAAAACAAACAATATTAGCCACGCTAACTGGGCTTTAAACGATAAAAACGAAGGTGCATCGTTATTTACTCCAGGCGGTAGTTGGAATTCACTAACCGCGTCAGGCGCTAAAGTTAAAGAGATCATTCAAGGTTGGGGTGGTAGTACGGTTGCTTTAGACTCTGATGGCGATGGTATAAGTGACAGCCTTGATCAGTGCGATAATACTCCCGCAGGTACAACGGTTGATAGTATTGGTTGTGAGGTAACTGACAGCGATGGCGATGGTATTAGCGATAGTGTTGATCAATGCCCTAATACACCTGCAGGTGAAACTGTTAATAATGTAGGTTGCGTTGTTGAAGTAGTTGATCCTCAAAGCGATGTGGATAACGATGGAGTGAATGATGATATTGATCAGTGCCCAGATACACCCGCTGGTAAAAGTGTTGATACAAACGGATGCAGTGTTGTAAGTTCAACAGATTGTAATGGTATTAATACATATCCTAATTGGGTGAAAAAAGATTATTCGGCCGGTCCGTTTACTCACAATAACACCGACGATAAAATGCAATATCAAGGTAATGCATACAGCGCAAATTGGTATACAAACAGCATTCCCGGAAGTGATGCTTCGTGGACGCTTATCTATAGCTGTAGTTAAGCGCGTTAAATAAAATATGCGTAGAAGGTAAATAATACATTCACCTTCTTTTTAAAAGTATTAGCCTTTATAAACATTTTGGTGTTGATCAGTGATGTTGTAGCTTGGGGAATTTATGTTATCTATATAGCGCCAATCGCTAGTAATTTGCTCTTTAGTAATAGTCAGTAACATATAACCACGGTGTGATAAGTCACAATAGTTTAAATCGTTTATTAACAATGAAAGCGAGTCAGCCATTTGCTTTGCTTGTGCTGTATTAAGCGCTAAATAATGCTCCATACCCGGGGATGTAACACCAGGCGTTGCAAATTCTACTCCTACGTTTTCGCCTTTTGCATTTTTTAATGTGCCATGCCACGCATTGTGCGTATCACCTGCAACCACGACTAACTTTTTATTTAATGCGGTAACGCTTTTGTATAATGCTTCGCGCTCGCTTGGGTAACCATCCCACGCATCTAAATTGTAAGGCATTAAAGTATTTACGCGTGCAAGTTGCGCGGGTGTTACCGCTTTATTAGCTAACACGGCTTTTTTAATGGTAACAAGCTCTTTTAACACCTGAGGTATTTTAGTGCGATCGGATTGCGAGAATATTTCAGTAGGTAGCCACATTTTAGTCATCAATACTTGCTGGCCCAATACTTGCCATTTTGCATTTGATTTAGTTATTGCACTGGTGAGCCAGTTTAGTTGTGTGTTACCTAGTAACTGCCTATTTGGATTATTTAAATCACTGGCAAAGCGCGCAACATCCATTTGTTTGGTCTCTAGGTTTTTATAGTCGCTGTAAGCGAGTTGTTTATCGCGTGCTATTACGCGCGTATCTAGCATGTGCAAGCTTATTAAATTACCAAAATCGAAGGTGCGGTATATTTGCGGGCTTTGTTCACCCATAGGCGGTCTAATTGGCAGCCATTCGTAATAGGCTTGAATAGCTGCTGCACGGCGCTTAAAAAAGTCACCTTCATCAGGGGTATGATTTTCAGCACCACTTTTATAGGTATCGTTGGTAACTTCGTGGTCATCCCATATTGCGATAAATGGCGCTGCAGCGTGAAGTGCTTGTAAGCCTTGGTCTGTTCTGTAAATAGCATAGCGCTTACGATAGTCGCCAAGGGTAATAATTTCACCGCTGTTATCGGCTGCTAATTGGCGGCCAATGTTTTCAGCATTTTCGGTAGCGTATCCGCCCATTGGGTATTCGTAAATGTAATCACCCAAATGCAGTACTACATCTAAATCTTTTTGTTTAGCGGCATCGGTGTAGGCATTAAAGTACCCAGCAGGGTAGTTTGAGCACGACACAACAGCCATTTTTATTTGTTCAACATTGTTTATTGGTAGTGTTTTAGCCCGGCCAATTGGGCTTTGTGTATTTAAACCCACAAATCGATAAAAGTACTCTGTGTTTGGAGCAAGTTCTTGCACATCTATTTTTATTGTAAAGTCTCTGCTTTTATCTGTTTGTTCGCGCCCGCTGCGGATGATGTTTTTAAATTGAGAGTCACTTGCCAGTTCCCAAGCAACAGTAACTTCAAAATTTGATTGAGAAGTAGTTGCACGTGTCCAAATTATTAAAGCATTACTGAGCGGATCGCCACTGGCTACACCGTGTTTAAATTCAATAGCCGATAGTGGTTTGTTTGTTAATGTTTGAGCACAACCTGTAATGGCACTCGATACTGCGACGGTAAATATGCTTGCTGCTGAGGTTTTTAAGAAATTTCGACGTGATGAAAGGGTCATACTGCACTTTTTGAATTATTTATAGTGGTGTGCACTTTAGCGGGTAGATATGACGTTTTTATAAACGCTAAATGTATTTAGTGTGACGGTATTAATACATTTAAACCCTTTTATTTATTAACTAAAAAGTAGTCAAAAAATTAAATTAAATGGTTAAATTAACAAGGTATGAATTTTTTAAATTAAAGTGTTGTATGTAAAACTGTTTAATTACAGTTTCTTACGATTTATTTTTATGTTGGCACAACCCTTGAGTATGTAACTACGTCTAAACAATACACAAACAAGGAATACCATTATGAAACATTCAATTAAAATAGCTATGGCAAGTTTATTAGTATTAGGTTCTGCGCAAGTACATGCAACAGAAGTGGACCTAGATGTAACTGATATATTAACTCAAAGTGTAGCAAGCTACGTAATGCAAACCACAATCGAGCTTGAAAAATCACTAAAGGAAACGCTTTATTTTGATGCTAAAACTGTTTTAGAGGGTTTATTAGATGAGCCCGCTTTAACAGATAGCTCAGCGCTTAAAAATACTGACACTAGTATAAAAAACGTAAAATAAATCATTTAAAGGATTAAAACGATGAGCAGTGAACTTGGATTATTTGCATTAATGTTAGCACCCGTAGTCAGTATGATTAGCGCTTATTACTCGGTTCAAGTGTTTAAAGCTATGGGAGGTTGGTTTAATCTTTAGCCAATTATATAGCTGGTAATTAATTCGATTCATACAAAGCTGATCGACTTAGCAAAAGCGCACGTAAATAAAGGCAGAGTGTTTGAAAGAAGTAGACTTTATGAAACGTGCGATTTTTCCATTACCCATTTTTATGTTACCTGAAGGCTATACGCGATTACGCATATTTGAGCCTCGCTATTTAAATATGGTTAAAACCGCATTAAAAAACAATACAGGGTTTGTGCTTTGTACATTTGAGCACGACACGCCATTTAATATAAGCGCGCAAGGTTGCCTTGTTGATATTATTGATTTTGACCAAGACGACAACGATGTATTATTAATCGATGTGTTTGCTTCTCAAAGCGTTCAAATAAATGATGTTTATCAAGACGAGGACGAACTGCGACATGGTTTGGTGTCTTCTTGTAATACGCCATATTGGTATAAGGATTCTAACAACTCAGTTGGCGAACATGACTTATTGCATGATGCGCTTTTAAACGTGTTTAAAAGTAATCCGGAACTTAATTTACTGTACAAAAAAACTCACTTTGACAAACTGCCTTGGATTGCAGCTCGTTGGCTTGAGCTCCTACCTATTTCTATTGAGAAAAAACAGCAACTTGCGTTTGAAACGAACTTTGATAACTTACTGAATTTCCTCCATACTGTGATTAATAACGAATTTGCCTAAATTTTATGATCCTAAATTAATTATTGCCCGTATTACTTAATACAAAAGCAATAACGGGATAAACTATTATGGTAAGTCAACAACAGTCACCACGTTGTGAACCTAATACAGGTAAGTACACTGCCATGCCAGAAACGCCGAGTAAAGAACTCATGCAAGCGCTTATAGATGTTGCACAGTCACGCGATAAAAAAGCATTTTCCTATTTATTTGAATACTTTGCGCCAAAAATTAAACGCTTTGGAATTAAGCAATTTGGTGTTGAAGCTCAAGCAATGGAGCTTGTGCAAGAGACGCTAACATCTGTTTGGCGTAAAGCACATTTGTATCACAGTGATAAAGGTGCGGCTACTACGTGGGTTTATACCGTTATGCGTAATGCTTCATTCGATATGCTTCGTAAAATGAAAAGTAATAAAGAAGAAAACATAAGCGAAGATATTTGGCCGTTATTAAACGAATCACAAGATACACATCACGAATACAGTGATCATTTAGAAGATAAACAAATTAAACGTTATTTAGACAAATTACCTATTGCTCAACGCGAAGTGGTAAGAGGCGTTTATTTTCAAGACATGTCGCAAGAGCAACTTGCACATCAACTTAATATTCCAGTAGGCACGGTAAAATCACGATTGCGTTTGGCCTTGCAAAAATTACGTAATGAAATGGGAGATCAGCATGATTAAACATCACCCGAGTGAAACTTTACTGACACAGTATTGCGATGCATCACTTGCTACATCATTGAGTTTAGCCGTTTCTATACATGTAGATATGTGCCCTGTGTGCCAAGCTAAAGTAGCTAAAATTGAGGCAAGCAACGCAAACGCATTATTTAGCGAAGAGCCAGCGCAGTATGAGAAACCTCAAGCTGAGCAACCTGAGTTACTTGAAGAATTTGAATTGAATGTGCTTGATATGATCACGTCTGATGATTCTATCGACGAAGTTTATGAAGTAGAGCCTGTTTCTATTAAAGTTAATGAGCATAACTATCAGCTTCCACGTGCGCTAACGCGTATTTCTCACAGTAAATTTACCCAAGTGGGTAAGCTTGCTAGATCGCGTATTGCACTTGATGATGGCCCATTACGCTCTAGCTTGTTACATATTGATGCTGGTGGTGAAATACCAGAACACACACACACTGGCTTTGAAGTTACTTTACTCCTAGATGGCGAGTTTAGTGATGAAGATGGTAGTTACGTACCAGGTGACTTTATATGGCAAGATGGTAGCCACCAACATACTCCTTTAACAAAAGATGGTTGTTTGTGCTTTACAGTTGTCAGTAGTGCGCTACATTTTAATAAGGGCTTCAGCAAGTTACTAAATCCAATAGGTAATTTGATTTACTAAGAGAATTTATGCACACAGATATAATAAAAATAGGTATAAGCGCCTGCTTAGCAGGCGAAAAAGTTAGATTTGACACAGGTCATAAAAAGTCAAACTTCTGTATGGATGAGTTAGGTAAACACGTTGAATATACACGGTTTTGTCCGGAGGTAGCGGTAGGTTTACCAATACCTCGACCAACTATTCGCCAAGTTAAAGTGGGAGACACTATTAAAGTATGCCGCCCAGATGGCACTGGAGATGTAGGTCAACAACTTACCGAGTATGGTAAAAAAGTTGCAACAGAACAAGCTAAAGAGTTGAGCGGGTTTGTATTTTGCGCAAAAAGTCCAAGCTGTGGCATGGAACGCATTAAAATATACAACGAAGCAGGCACGGGTAATACCTCTGAAGGCGTTGGTTTTTTTGCTGAGCAAATAATGAAGCACAACCCATTATTGCCATGTGAAGAAAACGGTCGCTTAAATGACATGCATTTACGCGAAAACTTTGTAATGAGAATTTACGTATTTAAAAATTGGCAAAAGTTAGTACAAGAACCACTAACGGTTCACAAGCTTACTCAATTTCATTCTCAGTATAAGTACTTGTTGATGGCTCATAATTACCAAGCTTATCGAGATTTGGGTAATCTGCTTGGAACGTTCGTAGGTGACGATATAAATGCAGTTGCGGATGAATATATTTTAGGTTTGATGACGGGTCTGAAAAAGCCAGCTTCTCGAAGAAATAATTGCAACACCCTAATGCATTTACAAGGCTACTTTAAAAATGATTTATCGAAGGTTGAAAAACAAGAACTTCGTGATGCCATAGACGAATACCGCGAAGGATTGGTGCCATTGTATGTACCACTTACTTTGTTAAAACATCATTTGAAAGTTCATCCGAATGAGTACCTTGAAAAACAAGTGTTTTTTAACCCATACCCTCACGATTTAAAATTACGATTTGGTATTTAATGGATACATTATTTTGGTTTAGGCGCGATTTGCGCCTTTTTTCTAATGAAGCGTTAATTCAAGCGCTAAATAATGGCGCTAAACACGCCATTTTTTTTGTGTCTGAAAAGCAGTGGCAACAACACCAAGCTGCGCCTATTCAGATTGACTTACTCATGCGCCGAGTTGCTTATCTTCAATCACAACTTGCTGATTACGGTATTACTTTACATATTATTGAAGCGCCTAGCTTTAGTGATTGTACGCGCGAGCTTATTAACTTTTGTAAAGCAAACGATGTAAAACACGTAATTGCTAATACAGAATATGAGCTTAATGAAGCAAACCGCGATAAAGCAATTTTGCATGAATGCGATGAGCTTTCTATTACTTTTACTTTGTACGAAGGTGACTTAATTGCACCTGTTGGAACGATCAAAAATCAAAGTAATGAAATGTATAAAGTGTTTACTCCATTTAAACGTGCATGGTTAAAGCAGTATCAAGATACACACTTTAGTTTGCCACAATGGCCTTTAACTTCTGAGCCAATAAAATTTGATGAAAGCGACTTACTAAAAAGTGATGGATGCTCAGATAAGTGGCCGGTTGACGACGAAACACTCTCTACCGTAGTTGATAACTTTATATGCGACAAACTTACAAGTTACGACGACCAGCGTGATATTCCCAGTGTAAAAGGCACATCGGGTTTAAGCCCGTATTTAGCACTAGGTATTGTAAGCACAAAGCAACTGCTTATTAATATTCAGCAGCGTTATCCTGATATTTTAACTACATCTAAAAGTAAAACGTTTACGTGGATTAACGAGCTTGTATGGCGCGAATTTTACAGGCATTTAATTGCTGAATTTCCGAAGCTTTCGCGCGGCGATAACTTTAACGAAAAGTATAACGCCGTAGTGTGGCGTAAAAGCGAAAATGAATTTACAGCATGGTGTGAAGGGCGTACAGGTTACCCGTTAGTGGATGCTGCAATGCTACAACTAAAGCAAACCGGTTGGATGCATAATCGTTTACGAATGGTTGTTGCAAGCTTTTTAACTAAACATTTATTAATAGACTGGCGTGAAGGTGAACGCTTTTTTATGCAGCACTTAATTGATGGCGATTTAGCCTCAAATAATGGTGGTTGGCAGTGGGCTGCAAGTACGGGCTGTGATGCTCAGCCTTATTTTAGAGTTTTTAATCCTATCAGACAAAGCGAGCGCTTTGATCCAACGGGCAAGTTTATCCGTAAGTATTTGCCAGAGCTTGAAAACGTGCCAGATAAACACATTCATTTTCCACACACTTATTTAGCCGCAACAGGCAAAGATAAGGAATGTTACTGGCCAGCAATAGTTGATCATAAAGCGGCACGAGAACGTGCACTTGCTGCATTTAAGGTGTGATATGGATAACCAGTTACCAGTAGATAAATTTGTTGAAATATACCAACAGCTTGATAGCACTAATCTTGATTTATTGAGTGATATTTACTGTGACAACATACAGTTTATAGACCCGATGCATGAAATTAACGGCATTGTAGAATTGCGCAGATACTTTGCTAACTTATACAGCAACGTTAAGCATTGCCAGTTTGATATTAGTGATTCGTTTAACAGCGGTAACAATGCTTTTATTTATTGGACTATGCATTATGCACATCCAAAGCTCTCATCAGGTAAAACTATCTCGGTAGACGGTCATAGCAAGCTTATTTTTAAAAATGGCAAAATTATTAAGCACAGAGACTACTTTAATGTGGGCGAGTTGTTATACAAACACATTCCTTTACTTGGTAGCGTTATAAAGCTAATTGATAAAAGAGCAGGTTAATTATGATCACACTTATAACGGGTGCTACATCAGGTATTGGCGAGCAGCTAGCAATTAAATATGCACAGCTAGAAGACACTGTTGTAGCTTGCGGTCGTAATAGTGATAAGCTCGCCGAGCTTGCTAAATACGACAATATCCAAGCATGTAAATTTGATGCAACTAACCTGCAAGATATAAAAGAGTCTACTATTGGCTTTCCTCATTTTGACCGTGTTATTTTAAACGCGGGTAATTGTGAATATATAGATGATGCGCGCAACTTTGATAGCGCGTTGTTTGAGCGTGTAATAAACGTAAATTTACTTTCTATGGGGTATTGCCTTGAGGCGTTACTTCCTAAAATAAATCCAGGCGGCCAACTTGTTTTGGTCAGCTCAAGTGTTACTTATCTTGCGCTACCTCGTTCAGAAGCTTATGGCGCATCAAAAGCGGGTGTAAGTTACTTAGCAAAAAGCCTAGCGGTTGATTTAAATGATGTTGATGTGACTTTAGTTCATCCTGGGTTTGTAAAAACGCCACTTACTAATAAAAATGATTTTCCGATGCCTATGGCCGTTACTGCTGAAAAAGCCGCAGACTATATGATTAAGGGTATTCAAAAACGCCGCAAAGACGTTCATTTCCCTTATCGTTTTACACTTATATTAAAAGCTTTACGCATTTTACCACTGCCGATTTGGCTTAAAATCGCAAAAGGATTAGCCCGTTGAAAAAAATAGCAATAATAGGAACTGGTATATCTGGTTTAACATGTGGACATTTGCTTCACAAACATTACGATGTAACCGTATTTGAAAAAAATGATTACATAGGTGGCCACACAGCAACGGTTGATGTTGATGTGTGTGGCATCAAATACGCAATAGACACTGGCTTTATTGTATTTAATGACCGAACTTACCCATATTTTGAAAAGCTTCTTTCGCGCATCGGTATTGATAAACAAACAACCCAGATGAGCTTTAGTGTGCACAATGAAGCCACTGGTTTTGAATACAATGGACATACATTTACAAGCTTATTTGCACAGCGTCGTAATATTTTTAGACCTAAATTTTGGCGATTATTGTACGACATTGTTAGGTTTAACAAACTGTGTAAAGCACTACATGAAAAAAGTGACTACCAGTCTGATCAATCATTAGGGCAATTGCTTAACGATAACCAGTTTAATGACTTTTTTAAATACCATTATATTCTTCCTATGGGCGCGGCTATTTGGTCTACCAGTATTAAAGAAATGGAAAACGTAGGCGTTGAGTTTTTTGTTAAGTTTTTCTTTAATCATGGGCTTTTAGATGTAACCAATAGACCACAGTGGTATGTAGTACCAGGAGGCTCTCGTCAGTACATTAAGCCGCTGATCAGAGGTTTTGCCGACAAAATTAACCTCAATACAAATATTAAATCAGTTACGCGTCAAAATGATGAAGTAACAATAGAGTTTGCCAATGGTGAGCAAGGTAAATTTGATAAAGTAATATTTGCTTGTCATTCAGATCAGGCGCTTGCACTACTGGGTGATGCTACTGAGCAAGAAAAGTCAGTATTGGGTGCAATAGCTTACACTGAGAACTCAGTGGTGCTGCACACCGATACAAACCTTTTGCCAGATAGAAAAGCGGCATGGGCAAGCTGGAACTACCTACTTAATAACAACACGGATAAAGCCGCTGTTGTAACTTACCAAATGAATATTTTGCAAGGTATACAATCAGATACACAGTTCTGTGTAACGCTTAACCATCTTGAAGGAATAAGCCAAAGTAAAATTTTGCGCGAGTTTACTTATCACCACCCTGTATTTAACCAAGAGTCTATTGCGGCTCAAAAACTTAAACACAGTATTGATGGACACAACAATAGTTACTATTGTGGCGCTTATTGGTACAATGGTTTTCATGAGGATGGCGTACACAGTGGTGTAGATGTAGCCAAGCAACTTGGGGTCGAATTTGACTAGTGCAGTGTATTTAGGCGATGTTAAACATCGCCGTTTTGCTGTTAAAGAACATCGCTTTAGTTACCCTTTATATATGATGTGGGTAGATTTAAATAATCCTCAACAACTAAATGGTGTGCATAAACACATAGGTACGTCAGGCTTAAAGGCGTTAAAGTTTAATGAAGATGATTATCTTACAGGCACCTCACAGCTTGCTAAACGTCCCCTTATTGAGCGTGCACACGAACAACTTGCCAATTTAGGTATTACTGAAACCTTTTCTCATATTTACATGCTTGGGCAACTTCGTTGTTTTGGTGTGTATTTTAGTCCTGTTAATTTTTACTTTTTTGGTCATAACGACACCCGTTTTAAATACATGATTGCTGAGGTTAGTAATACACCATGGAACGAACGTCATTATTATTTGGTACCTTTAGAAAAAAAAGTGAACTTTAAAAAGGTTTTTTCCGTATCACCTTTCATGAATCTAGACATGAACTATCATTGGCATGTTAAGCAATCGTCTGATAAAACATTGATACATATTGAAAATAAGCGAAATGAAGAGCTGTTATTTGATGCTACACTTCGCTTAAAACGTAAAGAACTTACTAAAGAAGAAGTTAATAAGTTATTTAAACGTTTTCCGGCCATGACATGGTCTATTTTCAAAGGTATTTATTATCAAGCGTTAAAGTTGTTTATTAAACGAGTTCCTTTTTTAGGCCACTCAGGCAAGCCATAAAGCGCATAGATAGTCAGGACAATTAATAGGTATTTCAATGGATAAAGTGTCGAGCTTAAATTGCGAACAAAGCACAAATTGGTTAACTAACATATATAAAAAATTAGTGACTAAAGCCTTTTCGTCAATTGAAACAGGCCAAATAATTTTAATTGATGCAAATGAGCGTACAGTTTTTGGTGACTCATCTTCAGTTCTAAAAGCAACAATTATAGTAAACGATAAAGCTATGTATAAAGCATTTGCATTATCTGGTAGCGTTGGCGCTGGTGAAGCGTATATTTTGGGGCATTGGTCTTGTGACAATTTAACCTCTTTCATTGAGATATTTGCTATAAATGAAAAGCAACTTGATGAGTTTGAAAAGAAATTCGCATTTTTTAGTAATATCGCACATCGGTTTAATCATATAAAAAACAAAAATTCTGAATCGGGTTCTAAGAAAAACATCGTTGCTCATTATGATTTAGGTAATGATCTGTACGAATCATTTTTGAGTAAAGAAATGCTCTACTCAAGTGCCGTATATCCTACAAAAGAAGCGACACTTGAAGATGCTCAACAATACAAGCTGAAACGCATTTGTGAGCAAGTTGAGCTTCAAGAAAATGATTCAGTAATTGAAATTGGTACAGGGTGGGGTGCTTTTGCTATATATGCAGCCACACATTACGATTGCCATGTAACAACTACAACCATATCTGATGAGCAACATGATTATGTCGCCAATAAAATTGTTGAACTTGGTCTTGAAAGTAAAATAACACTACTCAAGCTCGATTACAGACTACTAAAAGGTAAATACGACAAGCTTGTTTCTATCGAAATGATAGAAGCGGTGGGCCATGAGTACTTACCTAGCTTTTTTACCCAATGTGGTGAACTGTTAAAAGATGACGGTGCCATGCTCATACAAGCAATTACTATTGGCGATCAGCGTTATAAGCATTACTTAAAAAACTCTGACTTTATCCAGCAGTATATTTTTCCAGGTGGGTGTTTGCCATCACTCAACGAAATGAGTGAACAGATTAAAAATAATACTGACATGGTAATTCATACTGTTAATGATATTGGCGCACATTACGCGCGAACATTGGCTGATTGGCGAAGCCGTTTTATAAAAAGCTGGCCTGATTTAGATCGCTCTAAATTTGATGAACGTTTTTATCGTTTATGGTTGTTTTATTTTGCTTATTGCGAAGGCGCGTTTAGAGCTAGAGCAACAAGTACGGTACATTTAATGGCGCGTAAACCACGTTTTGTTAGCGATAACGATGATATTGCGCTCGGTTATTAATTTTGTTTTATTTCAAGCAGTGTGGTTTTTATCATTGCTGCTTGAAGCTGATTCGCTACTTTTTAGCGGATTAATTATTGTTTTAATGTTTTGGTTGTCAAAACAAAAAAAACAAGACACCTTAATACTGATTAAAGCACTACCTTTAGCTCTATTGTTAGAATTTATAGCGGTAAAGTTAGGTTTATTAGAATTTAAAGTTTATCCCTTCCCTTTATGGCTTGCCTTTTTATGGGCCGCGTTATTACTTTCTTTAAATACCTCAATGATATTTTTAAGTAGATTGAAACTTTGGCAGGCTTTTTTGGTATGCATGGCTTTTGCGCCAGCAAGTTATTGGGCTGGAGCACGCTTTGAAGTAATAAGTTTAGGTTTACCTTTATGGCAGTTTTGGCTCGTTTACGGTGCGCTTTGGTCTACTGTGTTTACTGCTATTGTTTTTATAAACCAAAAAATTAAGTTATTCATCAACCGCTGATCGCCCACAATTCCCATTTCGTAATACTACCCATTGACCCGAGGGAGCTTATTTTGAAACCTATACTAAACGCAGTAGCTTTTTATTTGCTTACAACTTCAATTGTTTTAGCTGATACACAATTTAATAAAGTAGGCGAAGCACGAATGGAGTATTTATTTTGGGATGTATATGACGCGGTTTTATTTACCCCTTCAGGTAATTACAGCGCAGGATCGCATCCTATTAAATTTAAACTTACCTATTTACGTGACTTTGAAGCTAAAGAAATTGTAAAAGCAACAAATGAGCAGTGGGAGCATATTGGAAAAAAAGAGTTAGCAGATAAATACGACAGTAAATTATTGTCTATTTGGCCTGATATTAAACAAGGTGACTCGCTAACGTTAGTCACAAATGAGCAAGGTATGAGTACTTTTTATCATAATGATGAAAAAATTGGCGAAATAAATGAATCTCAATTTTCGGATGATTTTTTAGCCATTTGGCTGGATGAAAAAACCTCTGAGCCGAAACTACGAAAGCAACTATTAGGGAATTAATATGAATGTATTTAACGCGTTTAAAACAGCTCTTGTGTGCTTATCTGCTTTGTTGCTGATAAGCTGTTCGGCACCAAATGTAGAGCATTATAAAAATACATCGCCAAACTTTGACTTTAAAACATTTTTTAGTGGAAATTTGAAAGCCTACGGTGTCGTACAAGACTTTAAGGGTGAATTGACCCGAAAGCTTGTCGTAGATATGAATGCGACTTGGGACGGTAACCAGGGCGTTATTGAAGAAGACTTTGTTTATGACGATGGCGAAACTCAAAAGCGTATTTGGAAAATAACGTTAAATGAAGACAATAGTTTAACGGGGACGGCAGATGATGTTATAGGTACAGCAAAAGGTAAAAGTGATGGTAGCGTATTTCATTGGAATTACGATGTAGAGCTTCCATACGATGGCAGTACTTTAGAAGTGAATTTTGATGATTGGATGTACCTGGTTACACAATCGCGCTTGATAAACCGCACATCTATTGTTAAGTTTGGTGTCGAGGTCGGGGAAGTGACCTTAGTGATCGAAAAAATATAGCTTATTTACCCAGTTGCTTAACTTGCGCCAAAATTGTACTCAAATTAAGTCTTTGTTAACCCAACACGCTGTATTTTACAGAGAATTATTTAAATTTTACTCATTTTTTAAGAATTTAAGCAAAAAATGCAATTTGCTGTTGCTAACTCTTTAAAAATGCATAAAGATAGGTTTTGCGAAGGCAAAATAATAACGAATAGGAATCTAACAATGAATAAAGCTCAATTAGTTGAAAAAATTGCTACTGATGCAGAAATCTCTAAAGCCGCTGCTACTCGTGCTCTTGACGCGTTTACAGGTGCTGTAACTTCTTCTTTAAAAGAAGGTGATTCAGTAGCATTAGTTGGTTTTGGTACTTTCTCAGTAAAAGAACGTGCAGCTCGCACTGGCCGTAACCCACAAACGGGTGCTGAGATCCAAATCGCAGCGGCAACTATCCCAAGCTTTAAAGCAGGTAAAGGTCTTAAAGACCAAGTAAACCCTTAATAGGTTTAACGAATTAAATTAAAAAAAGAGCTATTTAGCTCTTTTTTTTTATGCTGATTAAAGGCACCAATCGATGCCTTTTTTTTATAAGTTTACGCTTTTAAGGCTTTATCGCCTCGACCAATGCCAACAGCGCCAGAACGTACAACTTCAATAATATCGGTTTCATGACGAAGAGTGTCTAAAAACGATTCTATTTTGTCTGTACTACTCACTAGTTGTAGGCTATAGCTTTGTCGGCCCATATCTAAAATAGCACCTTGGAACACATCAACTACTCGCGTAACCGCTGCACGAGTCGTCTCGTCTTGAGCAAATACCTTAACAAGCAATAACTCACGTTCAATGTGACTCATTTCTGTTAAATCGATAATTTTAAGCACGTCGACTAATTTGTTAACCTGCTTTGTAATTTGCTCTACAACTCTGTCATCACCCATAGTGGTAATGGTAATACGCGACAATGATTGATCGTCAGTTGTGCCAACAGTTAGGCTGTCGATGTTATATGCACGTTGTGAAAAAAGCCCAACAATACGTGATAGGGCACCTGGTTCGTTTTCCAGTAGAATAGATAAAATACGACGCATTATGCTTTTACTCCTTTACGTAACCACATCTCATCAATGCCGCCTAACTTAATTTGCATTGGGTATACATGTTCTTTTTCATCAACGTTTATATCTAAAAAGACTAATCGGTCGTTAATTGACAATGCTTTATCGATAGCAGGTTGTAACTCATCGAGTGTGTTTACTTGTATGCCTACATGCCCGTAGCTTTCAACTAACTTAACAAAATCAGGCAGTGAATCCATGTAAGATGATGAATGACGCCCACCGTAAACCATGTCTTGCCATTGGCGTACCATACCTAAAGAGCGGTTATTAAGTGATACAACTTTTACCGCTAGGTTGTACTGTAAACAGGTAGATAGTTCTTGAATATTCATTTGAATAGAGCCATCACCCGTAATACACACAGACTCTTTCTCAGGAAAGGCTAGCTTTACGCCCATTGCTGCAGGTAAGCCAAAGCCCATAGTGCCTAGGCCGCCTGAGTTTATCCATTGACGAGGGTGCTTAAATGGATAATATTGCGCTGCAAACATTTGGTGCTGACCAACGTCTGAGCTTACATAAGCATCGCCATTAGTGGCTTTATACACCGCTTCAATTACAGCTTGTGGCTTAATTTTGTCGCCATCAGTGTTGTAGCTTAAGCACTTTTGTTCGCGCCAGCTGATAATTTGTCGCCACCAATCTTCTTGCGCGCTGCGATCTATTTTAATTGGGCTTTTATCAATACCCGCTTGTAGTTGTTCAAGTACGGTTGCTAAACAGCCTACAACTGGTATGTGTGCTTTAATTGTTTTAGAAATTGAAGTTGGGTCAACATCAACATGAACAATTGTGGCATTAGGGCAAAACTTTTGAACATTATTAGTTACCCTGTCATCAAATCGGGCACCAAGCGCTAAAATCACATCGGCGTTAGCCATTGCTTTGTTTGCCTCAAGCGTACCGTGCATGCCTAACATACCTACAAAGTTTGGATGCACACCTGAAATACCACCCAATCCCATTAGTGTATTTGTAATGGGGGCATTTAATGATTCAACTAAATGCGTTAATTGCTCTGATGTATTTGAAATAACAATACCACCACCAGAGTAGATAACCAGTTTTTTGGCCTCTAAAATCGCTGTTACGGCTTTGCGAATTTGTTTTGAGTGCCCTTTAGTATTAGGGCTGTACGTTCTCAGCTCGGTGGTTTTAGGAAATTCGTATTCAAACTTAATAGCAGGGTTAAGCATATCTTTTGGAAGCTCAACAACGACAGGACCTGGGCGACCAGTGCTAGCAATATAAAAAGCTTTAGCTAAGATTGTAGGGATGTCTTTAGCACTTCTACAGTTAAAACTGTGTTTAACTACAGGGCGAGAACAACCAACAATATCGGTTTCTTGGAATGCGTCGTCGCCAATCAAATTTGTAGGCACTTGGCCTGATAACACAACCATAGGAATTGAATCCATGTAGGCCGTTGCAATACCTGTAATGCAGTTTGTAGCGCCAGGGCCTGAGGTTGCAAGTACAACACCAACGTCTCCAGTAGCTCGTGCATAGCCGTCAGCCATATGTGTTGCAGCTTGTTCGTGACGTACTAATATATGTTCAATGTCATCTTGCTGAAAAAGTGCATCATATAAGTCTAAAACCGAACCACCGGGATAGCCAAATATGTATTTTACCTTTAACTCTTTTAATGCCTGAACTACTAGTTCAGAACCATTATATTCTTGTTTGCTCATCCTCATTCCTCTGTGCGCTTTTTTATGCATAAAAAAACCCCCGCGTAGTGCGAGGGTTTTTAAAAAGCAGTATCACCTTTTAATACATCCCCGCTGGGCTTATAACTAAGACCAGTACGAGTACGACTAAAAGATTAATGTGTGTGTTCATAGTTTTTACTCTACTTAGCAAAACACTGCTTTTAAATTAAAGATTTTGTATAGGTTTATTTTTAAGGGTTTTAAGCCTTCATGTCAACCTTGAAAGCTGTTTTTTGCATTTTAAATTCGTTTTGTGGCTTTTTTTAATTTAAAGCTGCAGGAAACCTGTGTTTAATTGAGTTTACTGGCAGAAATTATGCATTTTAGGTTGTAAGTTCGATTTTAGATATAAAAGAGTGTGAGAGACCATTAGCTTTAATTGCATATGTTAACTATATGTTTTTATCGCATGTTTAAATTTCTATTATTAGGTATGATTGCTACATAATTATGTTTGAGGAAAACACAGTGAAAAAAGTGACGTTAATTGCGCTTTTAACTACGCTATTAAGCCCTATGGTGGCGGCTAATAACTTAAGTCCGCATGATGTTGGTATAACTAACGAAGAGCGTATTTTATATTGGCTTAAAAAAAGAGACCAAATATCTTCAAGTGAGTTAGATAGTTCATTTAAGTCATATATGAGTAACAAAGACGTTGCCAATCACTCAATTAAAAATGGCTTTAGGCAATTAAAATCCTCCTCTGACGTTTTTTCAAACACAAATAAACAACAGGTCGCTTTTTCAACGTCGCTAGTGCCAGATCAAAGCGTTAATGATGTGAAAGTGTTAGCTATTTTAATTGATTTTCCTGATCTTAAACATGACGACAATCAACTTGTAGAGCAAGACACAGATATGTTTTACGCTGATTATTCAACTGAGCACTATCAGCAAATGCTTTTTAATACTCAAGGTTATACAGGCCCTGATGGACAAAGCTTAAAAACGGCTGCTGATTATTATAAAGCGGCTTCGGGAAACAGCTTAAACTTTAGCGGGCAAGTATATGGCTGGGTAACCGCTAATAGCAATGCAAAAATATATGGTGAGCGCCAAGGCAGTACACGGGATATAAATGCGCCCGCTTTAATTAAAGAGGCTGTGGAGAAAGCAGTTGCAAAGTTTAATATTAATTTAGCGGATTATGACTTAACTGATTTAGATGATATTGATGGCGACGGTATCCTTAATGAACCTAATGGCATTATTGACCATGTAATGGTATTTCATTCAAGTATTGGCGAAGAAGCGGGTGGCGGTTACCTAAGCACCGATGCTATTTGGTCGCACCGCTACTATGTATTTGATGAAAATAGCGGGCCAAGCGAGATTGCAGGCAGCAACATTAAGCTCTTTGGTTATACCATTAACCCTATTGATGCCGGGATTGGTGTGGTTGTGCATGAATTTGGGCATGATTTAGGATTATTAGATGAATACGACTTACAATCTAACACGGTAGGTGAGCCTGTCGCGTCTTGGTCAGTTATGTCGACAGGAAGTTGGGCTGGTTCGCCAAGAGGCTCAGAGCCAGTTATGTTTAGCCCTTATGCGCTTGAATATTTACAAAAGCGGTACCAGGGTAACTGGGTTAACCAGCTTACGCTTGATATGGATGAGATAGAGGCTAACTCACAGCAAACATTAATTAATACTGCGAGTACTTCACAACAGCAAAATCAAATAAAAATATCACTACCACCAAGGCTCGAAAAATTTAGGGCTCCAGTTGAAGGTGATTTTCAATACTATTCAAATACGGGCGACAATATTAGCAACAGCTTAGCTAATACAATAGCGCTACCAAACACAACTGAGACACTTACTTTAAGCTTTATTGCTTATTACAGTATTGAGCGCGATTACGATTTAGTTCAAGTAAAAGTAGATGGCGAGCCAATCGCGAGTAATTATACGCAAGCGCTTAATCCATACTACGGTGATATTGGTCCGTATATCTCAGGTGATTCATTTCTTAATAGTGATGCTAAGCAACCTAACGGCTATTTGACCCATAAGTTTGATTTATCAGCTTATGCTGGGCAAACAATTGATTTAAAAATTGAATACATAACAGATGCGAACACACATTATTATGGTTTTGTTGTTGATGATATGCGCATTGAGCAAAGTGATACTTTAATTTGGCAAAATAATGCACAAGATCAAGTTAACACTGTGTTTAATGGCTTTGAAAAAGTTGGTAGTTACACATATGCATCGCCATCACATTACTATTTACAACTGCGTTCATACACAGGCGTTGACAGTAGTTTGCAAGCAGAGCAGTACTCACCGGGGTTATTATTGTGGTACAGCAATGAATCTCAAGCAGATAATAATACTACCGAGCATCCAGGCAGTGGTTTTGCATTAGTGGTAGATGCCGATCAGCGATCAATAAATAAAGGTAGTACGCAAACTCCGGCAGCTTCAGCAATTCAAATACGTGATGCTGCTTTTAGCCTATATCAACAAAGAGCAGGGTTAGGTGATGATGATTTATCAGCTATCACCGGGTTTACTGATAAAACCGATTATAGCTTTGCAGCGCAAAAACCATCGGGTGTTGTGCTTCCACAGGTTGGTTTTGGGTTTAGTATTATAAGCCAGTCAACAGACAGTGAAGATATAGAAGTAGAGCTTACTTACGATGTTACTAAGGGAGTTAATTTTACTAAAAACGATTTAACCGTTAATTTTAGTGTAGAAGGTTTTGCACTTACTCCAGCGGACAAATTTACGTGGAGTTTTGACGACGGGAGCTCCAGCACAGAGTTAACGCCTACTCATGAATACCAAGACTATGGCACTTATAACGTTGAGTTTATGGCAGATAATGGCACTTCACAGCAAGTAGCTGTAGCACAAGTTACATTAGTTGAACCATTAACTGTAAGTGAAATTGAATATGAAATAAACCAAGGAACTTTAACAGCTGAGGTATCGCTTACAGGTGGAGTTGCACCGTATACTTATAATTGGCAGCTAGGAGATGGAAGTACTTTAGCGACTCAATCACTTACGTATAATTATTTGTACTCTGGTGATTACCAAGTAACGCTTACAGTGACAGATGACGACGGCACTGAACAATCAAAAGCGATTGATGTAACTGCTAATGTTCCGCTTAGCATAAACGCTAACGCTACAGTTAGTGATTTAAGCGCACAATTTAATGTCCAAGTAACCGGCGGCTTTGATAGTTATACTTATAGTTGGGATTTTGGTGATGGCAGTGCGTTATCAAATTTACAAAACCCAAGGCATACTTATCAAACTGATGGGACATACAACGTAACGCTGAATGTTACTGATACTCAAACCAATGATACTTTTACTCAAGAGTTATCTGCTACTGTACAAAAACAGCAAAGTAGTTCAGGTTCAAGTGGCGGATCACTGGCGGGTTTATTAGGATTACTACTGTTAAGTTTATTTAGGTTTAATACTAATACCAATCCGCAATAATACTTAACCATTTTGCGGGGCTAAACGTGTCGCTACCTGTGTTAAAAAATTCTCATTTACGACTGCATGGATGCAGAAGGTAGAGCAATGCAGGAGCAATTGCCGAGAACAACTAAATAGCGAATTTTTTGCC
>NZ_JACJDY010000040.1:0-14375 GCF_014163785.1 Pseudoalteromonas sp. SR43-7
AGTTTTTTATTTTTATTTTTATTTTTATTTTAATTAGTATTATTGTTTCTTTTTATAAATTAGATGCAAATATTTTATGTTTAAAAATGTTTAGTGCCAGATTTGGGTCTCTAAATATGTGGGTAGTAACTTTTTTATTTTTGCTTATAACTTTTGAAGGTAACTGATAAGTCGTAAGTATTGTATTTGTTGCTTCATAGAACCTTTAATCTTCCACTCTATAGATTTAGAGTAAACTATTTAGTTTAAATGTTTATATTTTTATATATCTCCCGTAGTTGAAATTATCAATAAGTAAAGCTAGTCATAAGCAAATAACAACTTTCTAAACGGCAAATTTATCATAGTATCAGTCCTGTCCTAGCGAGGTCGGTCAAAGGAGATGGCGCGGATGAAGAAGGTAATATGGTTTTTATTATGTTTCTTTGCAATGAATGCATACAGTAACGATGAAGTAAGTTTAACTTTGGTAGGTTATATCTCACCAGTGTGCGGCTTTACTACACAAAATAATAACCTTCACTTTTCTTCAGATGGCCTCGCGAGTACAAAGCTAGTGATTAATTGCAATTCACCTATGCGAGTATCAATGCAATCTGAAAATGGTGGCCTGCGCCATCAGCAAAGTACTCAAATAAATGCTTATAACCTGAATTGGTCAATAGAGGGCGTTTCAAGCGAAGTTTCTGCAACGGCACTTGAACTTAAATCTATCTACAATTTTGATGTTGATGAGATTCTATTTAACAGCGTAGCTAAATTACAACTAAAACTAGATAAGCCTTTAATTTATGCAGGTAGTTACCAGGATGTGCTCCGCATAGAAATGACACCATCGGTTGTATCTGGTGGAGTTTGGTAAAACACTAACTATTAATTAAAACAAATATGTCACATGGATAAGGAATATTAAAATGAAAAAGTTAATCGTGTTATCAGCAATCGCAACTCTAACATCTGGCGCAGCATTTGCTGAAAATCTAAATGTAGGTGGCGCAGTGTCATCGGTTTGTGGGGTGAGCAACATTAACACTACACAATTCTTTCAAACATTGTCAGAAGGTGCTACTAAAAATGTAGGCTTTGATTTGCAGTGTAATGATGTTGATGGTGCAACAATGTCATTAACAACATCTGAAGGGCACTTACAAAATGCTGACCATGAAGATCGTGGTGTCGGCTATACTGCCAAGTTAACTGCAGATACATTTGATTTTACGCTTTCTGCTGAAAATGGCCAAAATGATCAGTCAGAATCGCAAAGTCGTCCTGGTTCACCAACCCTTGCCGCTGGTGGCGTAGCTGGAAATATATTACTAACTGTAACACAAGCACCAGTTTATGCAGGTACTTACGCTGATACACTTATGTTGGCAATAACAGCTAACTAAGCAGCATAGTAAAAGGCAGTAGCTACTGCCTTTTACTTCATTAAGAGGGATTTTATATGCGTTATATATTTCTAATTATAGTGTTGTTAACTTCATATTCTACAGGGGCTTTTCAAGTTAAACCAATGGTCGCGGAGCTAGAGTCTTCAGGTAGCCAATCACAGCAAACCATTCGTATATCAAACCCTTCAGACAGTCCTTTAACTATTGAGATATCTGCGTTTGATTTACTAATTGACCCTAATGGCGATGAAACATTAAAAGCAAACGACGATGACTTTTTAATTATTCCGATGACTACGATAATTCCGTCTGGGCAAAGTCAATCAGTAATTGTTCGATATATTGGGGAACCAATATTAGAAAACTCAAAAGCGTACCGTGTAGCCATTGATCAGGCATCTGTTGATTTAGAAAAGGCGGGGCAATCAGGCGTAGGTATGTCAGTTAGCTTTAGAACTTTGTTTAATGTTGTTCCCAAAGGTGCGGAGGCAAAATTATTAATTAAAAATAAACGTCAAGTAGATACAGAAACATGGAGTGTACTACTAGAGAATACTGGTAATAAATATATCCGTTTATCTCAGGCACAGTGGCTTATTAAAGGTGATGAACAACAGCTATTATTAGAAGGGGCTGAATTGAGTAAAGCATTGACTGGAAAAATTTTATTACCTAAATCTAGCCGTGAGGTTTCAATAAAAATTCCAACAAGGTTTAATGCAGCAAGCAGTGATTTAGAGGTCAATTTTTAATGCTACGGATATGCAGTTACTTTTTTATATATGTAATTGTAATGACACCTGTTTTTGCTGTGGAAGTAACGCCTATGGTGGTTACTTTCTCTCCTGATAGTCGTTCAAATAATGCTTCTAGCTTGGTTCATAATCAATTACCAAGAGACATTGCTTTTGATATCCAAATTTACGAAATTGACTTTTCTCAAGGCACGCCTAAATTAATTTCTTTAGATGATTCTCCATTGTGGGTTTTTCCTCCATCACTATTTTTGCAACCAGGGCAAAGCCAACAGTTGCAATTTAGATGGTTAGATAAAAAACTTCCTAGTACAGATAAAAGCTATCAAGTTAGCTTGATTGAGCAGCCCATTGTAAACCAGTCTATAGATAAACAGTCACAACTAACAATGCTGTTAAATGTAAATTTAATTGTTCATTTAGACCAGCCTAGATTAGTTCCTAAACTGACTATAAAAGAGCCTCACGTTGAAGATGGCTTTATTGTCACTGAAGTATTAAATGAAGGAAAAGGGGCAGGACGATTAAGTGATTATGAAATAAAAATTACTAAAAATAAAACTCTAAGCGATCGAATTTTAAAAGATCAATTAAAAGCAAACGGATACGATGTTTTTTTTGCTCCTAATAGCACCAGTGTTATAAAAGTCCCAATTCCGCAATCTTTACAGAGAGGAAGCTTAAATCATTTACGTTTAGTGCTGGCTCGCTAGTTATGCGAGTTTTATTATGCATATTTTTATTGAGCTTTACTCAATTATGTTATTCAAAAATTAACCCGTCTAAAAGAACCATCGAACTCAGCGTTGAGGCAGAGCTGAATAAAAATGCTATTGGCAAAATAACTCTTGCAGTCGATCCAAATGATAATTTATCACTTAAATGGAGTGAAATTAAAGTTTCATTTGAACGACTTTTATTTTCAGAGGATTTTGATTCTTTAGAGTCTAAAGTTAATAAAAACATTATTGATACAAAAGCATTAGAGTTATTTGGATATAATATTTCATTCGATATGAGTGATTTTAGCTTAGCAATTTCAGTACCTCTTACATTGACTCGCCCTCAACAGCTAAGTTTAAAATCAGATTCGAGGAATTTAACAGCATTTGCACCTGCTAAACTGAGTGGATTTTTTAATGCTTATTCAAGTTATTTGTATCAGCAAGATAAAGGCGAGAATACAACAGATGACCTCTTAGCTATTCGCTCTGAAATGGTAGTGAGTTGGGAAGGGTGGGTTTTAGAAAACGAAGTGGAGTATTTATCTGAAGTAGCTCCTACTTCATCAAATATTAGGCGCTTAGGTACTCGTGTAATACATGACCTACCGCTTAGTGGGCTTCGGATATCCATTGGTGATAATTATAGTTCAGGTAGTTACTTTCAATCAACGGCACGGGTACTAGGTTTGTCGCTTTCACATGATTTTTCGCTAGTTTCTGACAGGCCTATTAGGCCCAGCGCTTCACGTAGTTTTACCTTGGAGAGTCCATCCTCTGTTGAGGTATTAGTTAGCGAGCGGATATTACAAAAACTTAATTTAGCCGCAGGTATATATTCTCTTGATGATATTCCCCTTAATGAAGGAAGTAATAATGTTACTTTGAGGATTACTGATATAGCAGGAGTTGTCCGTTTTGTTGATTTTGATGTAACGACCGGTTTAGATCTTTTTGCTCAAGGGCAACTGGAGTATGAGTTTCATTTAGGCGTTCCCTCACGCTTAGGTAGTGAGCTAGATTATGATTACGACGAGCCACTAGCTAGCTTTTATCTTGATTATGGCATTACACCTAGCTGGACAGCCGGTGCGGCAGTACAAGGTGATGAGTATTCTCAGCAGATTGGTTTTAAAAATATTTATGCAGCTGCAGTTGGACAAATTGCGTTTGAAAATGCGATAAGTTTCAATGAAAAAAAAGGTCATGCTTATCGCATTGTTTATAGTAACTATAGAAATCATAGTGATAATAACACTGACATTACGGTGGGTTATGAATACTCATCAAGGTATTTTACAGGTCTTGGCTATCGACCTGATTCTCAATCTAGTTCTCGCTTAAGAGAGCATTATATTCAGGCTAATTATAGTTTTTTTTGGGGAGAGAATACGCAAACATCTTTTTTTACAAGTTTATCAAGGTCATATGATGAAGCTCAATTTGATAAATCAGTTGGAGTTAGTTTTTCTGGTGAGATCGATAATAGCCAATGGAGATATAGTTTAGGTGGGCAGTGGGAGGGTCTCGCTGAAGAAAGTCAATGGGATGTAAGGTTGTCTGTCACTTATAAGTTTTCTAATACTCGGCGGGCTAAATTATCTCATCAATCTAGGCAGGATAAAACACGCTTAGAATTCTCTCAAGATAGTAATCAGCGCTATGTTGGAGCTTTGAATATAAGAGCTGGGCTTGAAAAAAATGATCAAAATGAAGCTGTTTTTGATTTAAATACTCAATATAACGCGAATCGTTTTGTTATGAACTTTGATCATGGGAGTTTTTACGAGCAATTTAATGAGGCCTCAGCTTACCATCAGAGCCGATTAAGCTTGGCATCAAGCATAGCATTTGCAGATAAGAGTTGGGCTGTTGGGAAACCCATATACGATAGCTTTGCTTTGATAGAGCCTCACTCTAGCCTCAGAGGAAAAAAGATCACCTTGGGACAATATGAGGATAACTATAGGGCTGATAATGAAGACTTCGAAACTATTTTATTAAACGATATTAGTTCATATGCCTCAACCAACGTTACAGTCGATATTGATAACTTAGAGCCGGGGTATGATATTGGTTCTGGCATAATTACCCTTTACTCACCTTATCGAACAGGTCATGCAATCACAATAGGGACTGCTGCAAACATATCAGTGATTGCGACTTTGTATGATCAACAGAAAAAACCCTTATCATTACAAGTTGGTACAGCAATTTGTATCGATAAAAACAGCCAAAAAGAGCATACATTTTTTACAAATAAAAAAGGACGATTTGCATTAACAGGTTTAACCGCCTGTAATTATAAAATTACACTTAAGAATGCAGAAAAGTCACATTTTACGATTCAAGTATCTGAAGGTGAGCAATTACAGCGCAAAGGAGCTATTTATGTACAATAAAAAAGTAAGTTTATTATTGGGTGGTTTAGCACTCTTTATTTTTACGCCCTTAATTCATGCGCAATGCGCCGCTAGGTTCGATAAGATTGAACATATTTATGATGATTTTGAAAGCTACCATGCCTTACAGCAAGTAGACTCTAAGAAAGAGCTACGGATAAGCGTCACTAATGATGAAAGCTGTCAATTACAACTCGTGCTAACAAGTGAGAATCAAGCTCAGCTAAAAGGGCAATTTCAAAGTATTCCCTACGAGATGCAGAGTATACAAAGTAAGTTAGTCAGCACATCAACTTTAAAGTTAAACTTTACTGATTCTTCGACGATATTGACATTAGTCCTACCGTCAGGAACACCAATTAAAGCAGGTATATACTCAGATAGGCTCCAAATGAAATTATATGATCAGGGGAGTAAGTTATTAGATGAGCGAGAATATAGTATTCAAGAAAATATTGCCCCTAGGACAAGTCTTTCTGTACTTGGGTATAATACATTTTCAAATACTATCAATTTGGGAGAACTAATTCCGAGTAAGGAATACACTATGTTACCTAGTTTACAAGTCGTTACTAATTCAGATGTTCAATTGTCTGTAAGTTCAGATAATAATGGGAAATTAATACATAGTCTCTATAGAGACAAATATGCAATTAATTACAGTCTAGATCTGGCTGGAAGTTGGCTTCAACTAGATAACTTATCACAACATAAATTTACATACTCAGGACAAACCGTTTATCTATTACCTTTAAAAATTCAATTAAATGATTTCGAAAGGCAAGCTGCCGGTGAGTATTCAGATACAATCAGGTTTCAAATAAGCCCGCTTAACTATTGATTTTACTTAAGTTTTTCTTGCACCAAAGTAATGCCTGTTGCTTGTTTTTTACAGCTATTTTTTGATACACTTTGTGTAAATGTACACGAACTGTAGCTTCACTGATAAATAAAGTGTCTGCAATTGCGCTTGAATGTAAGCCAGAAAATAACAAGTTTAATACTTTCATTTCTTTGCAGGTTAAGTTATTTGATTGCAGCGCAGTTTGTTGTTCACTCGCTAGCATTTGTCTCATCCAACCATCAGTTACCGCACGTGGAAACCAAAGTTTTCCTTGTTCTATTGCTTCTAATCCTTGCTGCAGTAGTACTTCGTCAGTGCCTTCATAAAACAAACCTTTTAAATTAGGCCACTCTTTTAATGCCAAAACATCACCGTCTTTGGGCACGTCAAAAATAACGAGACCTTGATGACCGTTTTTTAGCATAAACTGATTTATAAGTTCATGGTTGATAATGACGTTTAAAGCTTGATAATTAACAAGTAGGACGTTGAAGTCAGCTGCAACACAAAAAAGTGACGTGTAATTTGGGCTGGTGAAGCATGTGGGGCTTTTATTGGCTGTATTTTCAATATTCATAATATTCTATCCATAGACTACATTTTAGTACTATATTCTTATTTTTAGTTAATTTCAATGATACCTGAATGTGTTTTAGCTCTTTTTTTATACACTAAAGTACATGTATGAGTATGTTTTATGCGCTCTTTAAAGTAGTATTTATGAGATTTTTTGTTTTAAAACAATTTATTAGTGAGGTAAATATTAGAGGGGGTTATTTATGATAATTCATCTAAAGCTAACAATGCTTAAATTACTGTCATTTTCTATGAATTTATTTAAATAATTTTATACATTTATTCACAATAATGTCATATAATACCTGTCCAGAGGAAAGATGCTATTTAGCGTCTTTTTTTATGCCTAAAATTTATATTATCAATATAAAAGCATAACAAAAATCACACGGTATCCTTTGGAGAATATTTTGAAACTACGCACACTCTCACAGTTAAGCCTAGCAATTGTCGCTGCACTATCTACTTCAGTAAATGCTGAAGAAGCTAAAACAACCGCAAAACAAGACGCGTTTGAAAAAATCGAAGTCACAGCTCGTAAACGTACAGAGAGCTTATTTGAATCTCCAACCGCTATCACATCAATTGGGGCGAACTTAATTGATAAAGCCAATATGAGTAATCTTGAAGATATTGGTAAATATGTTCCAAACTTAAACATCACCCGTTACGGTGTTGGTAATGCAGCACATGCGTCTGTGTTCATTCGTGGTATTGGTCTGCAAGATCACATAATAACTACTGATCCAGGTGTAGGCGTATACTTAGATGGCGTTTATTTAGGTCGTCAAATGGGTTCTAATTTATCATTACCTAATGTTGAGCGTGTTGAAGTGCTTCGTGGTCCACAAGGTACTTTATATGGTCGTAATACATTAGGTGGCGCTGTAAATGTAATTACAAAGCAACCTGGTGATGAAGGTATTGTAACTACTTCAGCTAAGCTGGGAAGTCGTGGACGTATTGCTGGTGATGTTTATTTTAATAACTCACTAAACGATGAACTAAGCATGTCTGCGAGTGCATCTTACAAAACACGTGATGGTGTTGGTGAAGCTGTTAATTTAGCAAATCCAGAGAAAGAAATTGGTGAGGAAGAGGAATTCAGTGGTCGTTTAGCCCTTAAATGGCAAGCGAACAGCGATTTAGCATTCACTTTTGCTTTAGATGGAGTTGATAACGAGTCAGGTCAATCGCCTTACACAATTGAATTAACTGACCCGCTAGATGCAAACGATGTGTTTAATGGCGACTTCCCATTATTGACTCAAGATTTAATTCCATCAGACCCTGATGATTTAGGTACAACCGTTGCAGGTATTGAATCAACTTCTTACTCAGGTTGGGGCACATCGTTCTCGGCTGATTGGGCAATTAACGATACTTATACTACTAAGTTTATCTCAAGCTACCGTACATCTGAGTATGAAGGTGGCCTAGATGACGATGCATCACCTTTAAACTTATCTGAGTTTCCAGAAGAGGGCGGAGCTGATCAGTACTCGTTTGAAATTCAACTAAATGCAACATTTGATAATATGGACTTTGTGTCAGGCCTTTACTTTTTTAATGAAGATGGCTTTACACGTTCAGGCCCATTTGTATTCAGCCCATTTAATACACCCAATGGCTTATTGAATGACGGAGTAACAGAATCATTTGGTGGTTACGGCGATTTTGAAATTAACCAAGAAACTAATTCTTACGCAGCCTACTTTAATGCAAGCTACGATTTAACTGACGATTTAACGGTAGGTGGTGGTCTTCGTTATTCAAAAGATGAAAAAGATGCAAATGCTATATTCCCATCATTTCCTACTCGTAAGTATGTAAGTGCAGATTTTGATGCAGTTACGTGGGATGTAAATGCATCTTATCAGCTTAGCAATAATATGAATGTGTATGGCCAGATTCAAAAAGGCTACCAAACAGGTGGTTTTCCTCCGCGCCCATTTGGTGGACCAGACCAGTTTGTATCATTTGACGAAACGAAAGCGGTTAACTACGAAATGGGTCTAAAAGGCCAAGTACACGAAAATGTATCTATGATGCTTGCGGTATTTGTGACTGATTACACTGATTTAGCATTACCATTTTCAGACCCAACAGCAGGTGGCGGTTTTGTAACAATTGTAGAAAATGCGGGCCAGTCTAAAGCACAAGGTATTGAGCTTGAAACAACAGTCGCTATTACTGATGACTTTACTATTCGCAGTGCAGTTGGTTATTTAGATTCTGAAATCACAGAAGTGGCTGAGGGTGTACAAGGTATAGGTAAAGGCGATTCACCTGCACTTACACCACGCTGGACTGTTATGGTTGCACCTTCTTACTTTATGGATTTAGAGAGCGGCGCAACACTTGCATTTAATGCTAACTATTCGTACCGAAGCGAAATGCAAGGGCAATCAGTTTATAACCAAAGTGAGACCATTGATTCTCGTGAACTAGTTGGTTTTAATATTTCCTACACTAATCCATATGGCGATATGGAAATTACACTGTATGGTGAAAACGTTCTAAACGAAGTTTACGATGTTGGTCGTCTACAACAATCAGGTTTTGTTGGCGTAATGCGTAGTAATGATCGAAGTGAATTTGGTTTGAAATTCAAAAAAGATTTTGAGCTATAAACTAAAATCAAGTAAATAAAATATAATGTAATTGAAGTTTATTTTGCATAATAAAGGCCGAATCATGCTGTGATTCGGCCTTTGTGTATTCAATAGTAAGGTTATTATTTGCATCGTTTAAATTCCTAATTTTAATTGCTGATTTAAAACAATCCACATCTCCATTTTTGAGTGTTTGTATTAACTATAATGCACCTTTTTAGTTTGTGTAAAGGTTAGGTTGTTCGCTACAATGGGGCCTCTTAATTGCCAAACGGACTCTGTAATGAAAATTCTTGCCGATCAAAATATGCCTTTAGTTGAGCAGTACTTTGCAGACTTTGGTGAGGTTGAGCGTTTTGATGGTCGTAAATTAACGCCTGAACAATTAATAGATGTAGATGTTCTTCTTACTCGTTCGGTGACAAATGTTAATCATGAACTTTTGGTACAAGCTAACAAGTTGAGCTTTGTAGGTACTGCCACAATCGGCATTGACCATATTGATACGCAATTACTACATGACAGAAATATTGCTTTTACAAGTGCGCCTGGTTGTAATGCGGTTGCTGTAGCTGAATATGTAATTAGTAGCTTATTTGCATTAAGCCAAGAAAATGCGCGTCCATTGTGTGGTCAAACAATTGGTATTGTAGGGATGGGCAACATTGGTACATGTTTGGCGCAAAAATTAAAAGCATTCAACGTAGTTGTACTGCTGTGCGATCCGATTAAGCACGAACAAGGCTTACTACAAGAACATGTAGCGCTTGACGAGTTATTAGCGCAATCAGATGTTGTTACTTTTCACGTTCCCCTTGTTAAAAGTGGCGAGCATAAAACACTGCACATGATGGGTAAAGAGCGTTTAAAAGCACTTAAGCCAGGAACCACGCTAATTAATGCAAGCCGTGGCGATGTAATTGATAACCAAGCATTGCTTGAGGTAATGGAAGCTGGGGCTGATTTAGATTTAGTACTTGATGTATGGGAGAAAGAACCCAATATTTTAACTGAATTACTAGAGCATGTTCGTTACGCTAGTGTGCACATTGCAGGGCATACACTTGAGGGGAAAGCTCGTGGTACACAAATGTTGTATCAAAAACTGTGTCAGCTCAAAGGTGTTGAGGCGATTAAATCGTTGGATGATTTTTTACCAACACCAGCCGTTACAAATGCAACTGTTACGCAAAGCCTTAATGAGCAAGATATTGCTCGTTTAGTGCATTTAATTTATGACGTTCGCCGCGATGACGGAATTTTACTTCGTCGTCTAGAGAGCGACGGCTTCGATAGTTTACGTAAAAACTATCCTATAAGGCGAGAATTTAGCACCTTATTTCTACAAGGTGATAGCCCACAACTAGCAGCACTTAGCCAGCTTGGCTTTAGTATAGCTGAATAATTATTTAACTAACGATGTTGTTTTAATGTCGTTTATAGAGGAAGAAATATGTCGCAAAAATATAACGTTGCCGTACTTGGCGCTACTGGTTTAGTAGGCCGTCAAATCATTGAAACGCTAGCAGATCGTAAGTTTCCTGTTGATCAGCTTTTTTTACTTGCTAGCAGCCGCAGCGCAGGTGAAGATATAAAGTTTCGTGGTGAGACCATTGAAGTACTTGACGTTGAAGGCTTTGACTTTAGCCAAGCGCATATAGGTTTGTTTTCTGCTGGTGGCAGTGTATCTGAAAAATATGCTCCTATTGCTGCTGATGCCGGCTGTATTGTAATCGATAATACATCGCACTTTAGAAATGATTTTGAAATCCCACTCGTGGTGCCAGAAGTTAATGCTTCAAGTCTAGCTGATTTTAGAAATCGTAATATTATTGCTAACCCTAACTGTTCAACTATTCAGATGATGTTAGCACTTAAACCAATTTATGATGCTTACGGAATAGACCGCATTAACGTATCTACTTACCAAGCTGTATCGGGTGCAGGTAAAGACGCGGTTGATGAACTTGCAAAGCAAACAGCTAATTTGATGAATGCACGCCCTATGGATAATAAAGTATTCCCAAAGCAAATTGCATTTAACGTTATTCCTCAAATTGATAGCTTTGAAGATAATGGCTATACGCGCGAAGAAATGAAAATGGTAAACGAAACTCATAAAATTTTGGGTGATACCACTATTGCAGTGAACCCAACGTGTGTACGTGTTCCCGTATTTTTTGGGCACTCAGAATCAATTAATATTGAAACGCGCATGCCTTATGACTTTGAACACGTTAAACAACTTTTAAAAGACGCGCCTGGTGTCGAGCTAATTGATGATGAAGGTGACTACCCAACAGCAGTGTCTGACGCTAGTGGTAACGATACTGTGTATATAGGTCGATTACGTGCTGATATTTCTCATCCACATGGATTAAACATGTGGGTTGTAAGTGACAACACTCGTAAAGGTGCTGCAACTAATAGCATTCAAATTGCAGAAGAGCTTATTGCCAATTACATGTAATAGTTAATTGCGCTAAACATGCTTTTGAAGCGGTAAACAGTAGTTGTTTGCCGCTTTTTGTTTATATAGCTTGTCAAATTTTTGCCGTTTAATTTTAAAAATACAAAAACTGATTGATAACACTCAATAAATTGTTATTTATAAAGATGTTTTAAGGCATTTATTTTCAAGGTGTTGCGATGGATATTACGCTCTAACTGGTTTATAGTTTGTAATTGGAATAGAGCTTGCAATAAAAATAGATTGTAATAATAAATGCGAGTCAGTCATTTGGCTGATAATAGCAATAATAAACAATATTTATGCACTTAAGTTTTAGGTGTTTTATTAATATTTAAATATTAAAGGATCAGCATGCGCGGTTTAGCTACACTTATTATATTAGCGTCTGCATTGATAGTAACGCCAGTTTACTCTCAGGACAGTACCCAATTAAAGGGGCCTAAAGGCGTTGACTATGGTGCGCAAGGGCGATCAATTGGGCCAATTAAACCAACTGATACGCTTTGGCGTATAGCAGCTAAAGTGCGCCCAGACAATTCTGTCAGTATTTATCAAGTTATGCAGGCTTTGTATAACAAAAATCCCGATTCATTTTTAGAACAAAATCTTAACCACATTCAAAATGGTGCCTATTTAAAAATCCCTACCTTAGCCGAAATAAAAGCTGTAAATACGCAGCTCGCAAAGCAACGCTCTGAGCAAGATGATGCATTATGGGAAAAGAAAAAAAATGGCACGCTTACACAAAGCGAAATTAACTCAGCGCAAACAAAAGTAACTCAAGCGCGTAAAATTGATGTAGACGATGCTAAAAAAGAGATACAGAAAGAATTAAATGAAATAAAAACAGAGCAAGGTACTAAGCTTGTTGAGTTACAACAACAGTTTAAAAGCTCAGTTAGTAATGTAGAAGAGATTTTAGTTGAAAATAATAATCTTAAAAAACAGTTATCAGGAATATCTAAAGAGCTCGAAAACTTACGTTTGCAATTAGGACAAGACAGCGAAATTCAAAATCAGTTAAAAGAACTCATCGTTAAACAAAACGAGATTATTGCCCAACAAAAAAAACAAGAAGTAATACCAAAAGAGTCATTTGATTTTGGCTCATTATTTTCAAACCCCATAGTACTGGGCTTGTTAATGTTTATTCCTGGGTTACTGATTATTTTTGCAATCGTTATGTTTTTACGCAAACGAGCAAGTAATCAAGAAGAGCCGCAAAACGATGATGACTTTTTACCACAAACCCCAACTTATACTGGCGATGATGATTTAGGCCCAAGCTTAAATGACGATCCAATTGTACCTAACCCTTTAGATGACTTGAGTGTTCAATTAGATGATAGTCTCGAAAGTGATATGTTGCCTAATGATGATTTAGACGACGGCTTAGATGATTTTTCTGGCGACGAAAATTTACTTGATCAGGATGAGCTGGAAAGCTTGCTAAGCGATGACATTGTTTTTGATGATGAAAATACCGATGACGATGATGAGCTCGATATTTTTATGCAGCAAGGGTTTGATCAACCTTCAGATGAAAACGCTGAAGATATAGATTTAGACTTATCTGATGACTCAATTAACAATGATGAAATCCTAACTAATGACGATTTAGATAGCTTGTTTGATGAAGACGATAGTCTACCTGAGTTTGATGCACCGCAAACAAGCGAAGCTTTAGAGGATGACAGCTTAGAATCTCATGATGAAATGGCGGCTTTAAGTGAAGAGCTTGCAGATGAAGATAATTTTGATATAGATGAATTATTAGATCAAACATCAACAGAATTAGATACCTCAAATAACACTTCAGCTGAACTTGATACAAGCGACGACTTTGATTTAGACGATATAGATAGCTTAATTGATGAGGCGAATGACCCAAAAAGTGATGTGGTAGATGACTCACTTGATGCAGAGTTACTCGACGAAGATGAACTTCTAGAAGAAAGCGACGACTTTGATTTAGACGACATAGATAGCTTAATTGATGAGGCTGCAGTTGATACTGCAGATGACTCATTAGTTGAGGAAAGTGACGACTTTGATTTAGACGATATAGATAGCTTAATTGATGAGGCAGCAGTTGATACTGCAAATGATTCATTAGTTGAGGAAAGTGACGACTTTGATTTAGACGACATAGATAGCTTAATTGATGAGACTGCGGTTGATACTGAGAATGACTCTTTAGTTGAGGAAAGTGACGACTTTGATTTAGACGACATAGATAGCTTAATTGATGAGGCAGCAGTTGATACTGCAAATGATTCATTAGTTGAGGAAAGTGACGAATTTGATTTAGACGACATTGATAACCTAATTGATGAGGCTGCAGTTGATGCTGCAAATGATTCATTAGTTGAACAAAGTGATGGCTTTGATTTAGACGATATAGATAACCTAATTGATGATGAAGTAAAAAATTCAGATGTAAGAGATTCAGAAATTGATAATGCATTGGCAGACTCAGTTGAGGATTTAGCAGATGCTCAAGAAGAATTAAATGTTGATGATATTGAGTCGCTTGCTTCATCATTAAATGAAGAGCCCGAGCTTGACGATGAGCCTGAGCTTGAAGAAGAGCC
>NZ_JACJDY010000041.1:0-13175 GCF_014163785.1 Pseudoalteromonas sp. SR43-7
GGAATATAGGAATATAGGAATATAGGAATATAGGAATAGTAGAGAAGTGGTGGAGGGAGCTGGATTCGAACCAGCGAAGGCTGAGCCGTCAGATTTACAGTCTGATCCCTTTGGCCGCTCGGGAACCCCTCCACACTAATTTTATTGCATTTGGCCCCACTTAACTTAGCGGTAAGAAAAGTGGTGGAGGGAGCTGGATTCGAACCAGCGAAGGCTGAGCCGTCAGATTTACAGTCTGATCCCTTTGGCCGCTCGGGAACCCCTCCAATGCAACGGCGCTGATAATAGCAAATTGCGTATTTAAGTAAAGAAAAAAGCTAAAGAAAATTGAAATAAAGCCGATAAATATCTATCAGTTACCACAATCGACTAAAGACTATGCAAATAGATGATTTGTTAATCACAGAGAGTCAGTTAAACAGTAGGCTCAATAATAGTGTGCATGAAAATCGCCGTGGCGAATTTTCTCTACTATTAGCGATGCTGTCACATGACGCACTCGACTTTAGCCAATTTCATTTACCAAAAACTGAAATAGATAATTTAGTTATAGAAGAAGAGGCATTAAGAAAGCAATTTGGCGCAGGTCCAAAGCAACTTTTAGCCCCTGATGAATACAATATGTTGGTTGGACAGTTTAATGCCTCATTAATATCTCAAGAAGGGGAGCGCTGTGGTATGACAAGTATTAAGTTAAGGCAATGCTTAAGCCCTGAACCACTTGCGATTAGAAATGATGATAAGCATATTCCACTTAATATAATAGATAACTGTGAGCTTGCTGTCAGAAGAAGAATTAAAAGCGAACAAACACAACTTGCGAATCCTCTTATAGATGCAGCTGCTTTTTACGACAGCCTTAATAATGATGCAATACATCAACCACTTCAGCTTATTGCGGTGTGATATATGATTGTAATAATCATCAGTTAATATATGCTTTATAACGGGTCTGCTTTATATATTTGCTAATAATTGATTTAATGAAAAAAAAGCATCCAAAAATTAAATGCAATTGCTATAATGGCGTCAAATGGTATGACATGAAATGCCATTATCATTAAACCAAGGTAATTAGGAACGTAATGAAGAAAACATTCACGCTAAATCACGAGAAAATCAAATACCCTCGTATGGTTGATGCTGCAAAGCACGAAGTGAAAAAATATTTGAAAAGAGAGCGTAATAAAACGCTACCTGAAGATGCTGACTATTGGGCATTTGACTGTAAGTTTGGTAACACAGCTGAAGATGCGCAAGTTGTGCACGTTGCTGAATTAAGTAACCAAATTGGCGAAATTGAAAAGCAAGGTTTGACCTCTTTCTACGTAGAGATTTTAGCTCGACCTGCTCAACGTCAGCAATTAGATTTAGATGATGACGAATAATACTTAACTAAATTAAGTATTCGAAGTTTTAAAATGAGCCCAAGTGGCTCATTTTTTGTTTTTATGCATTAGAGATTCACCATAAATCATTTTTATTAGTAACTAATAAGTAGAATTTTATTTTATTAACATTTGCATAACAAAATATAGTGATATAGGGTGTGTTTAATTAAAAAAACAAAACAGTTGTACCATGCCTATAAATTACTCTGACCACCAATTGAAATTAAGCTTAAAGAGCTCTAAGGTACTTGTCGTTGATGATCAGCTATTAAGCTTAATTGTATTAAAAAAAATATTATCAGAGCACTTTAGTGTAACAACAACAAGCTGTGGTGAGGATGCGATTGAAATTTGTAAACATAATCCGCCAGATATAATACTACTCGATATTAATATGGAAGGAATGAGTGGTATTGAAACATGTCTAAAATTAAAAAATATATCTGAAACACAAGATATCCCCGTTATTTTTGTAACCTCATCTGAAAATCAAGAAGAAGAGTGCTGGGAAGCAGGGGCTGTAGATTTTATAAAGAAACCAACTAACTCGGAAACTTTATATAGAAGAGTGCGCGCCCATATCACGATGAAACTTCAACATGACTTACTCAATCAAAAAGTATTTCTAGATGATTTAACAAAGGTATTCAATCGTCGTTATTTTGATGCGCATTTTTCTAAAATGGAACGAAGCGCCTTACGAGAAAAAGTCGACTATGCACTATTACTCATCGATATAGATTACTTTAAGCAATACAATGATATCTATGGTCATGTGCAGGGGGATACGGTGTTAAACCTAGTAGCACAAACTATTACTAATAGTTTGCAAAGGCCAACCGACTTTGTTGCGCGTTACGGCGGCGAAGAGTTTGTAGTTGTTCTACCGCATACAAGCACTGAAGGTGCAATTTGTGTTGCTGATAAAATTAAACAAAATGTGGCCGATTTAGGAATATTACACAAATATTCAGAATATGATTTTGTGACTATTAGTATTGGTGGTGCAACCCTACAACCATACGTAAATAACAAAAACACCTTGCAGATCGCATATGAAAAAATGTATGAGTCTAAAATGCAAGGGCGTAACAAAGTGTGTTTTTAAGTTTAGTTAGCTAATAAATCACTCTGCCACTTAAAAACACCTTTTAGGTGATAAATATTAAATAAGATTATTTATTACATGCTATGACATTTTTTGTATTTGTTATTGCTACCGCATGGGCAGTTATCATTTCTGCCTACTTTAATATCTTCAACAGGATATATAGTGCCATCTAAATAACGCCATTGAGTGTTTTCTTTAATAAACTGCGATTTTTCATGAAGCTCACAAAATAAGTTTTGATAAAAATATTGGGCTTTAAATTCTACAGTTCCAGTATCGCCATCATGGCTTGAGTCAATTAAATCAAGATTTATAAATCGACAGCTGTTAGCAAAATCATTGATTTCTTTAATCGGATTCTCAGCTTGTTTTTCTTTTGCGTAGGTTTGATAAACATATTTTGCATTTTTAATAACATAAGCGCTGAATCGTGAGCGCATAAGTTGTTCAGGAGTGTCAGCTTGCTTTACAGATAAGTGAAGCGGCTCGCAGCAATCGGCATAATTGTGCCCACTGCTGCAAAAACATAGTATGGCATTGAGTGAAGTCATAATAATAATACAAAGTCTAAAACATTAGTTTAACAAGCTTATTGAGCGAGTGGTATCTCTGTTGTTTGTGCGTTTTTAGTAAAACAGTATAGTTTTGTATTCGTTTTACTTAAATCGAACGATAGATTTGTAAGTAGTTGGTTATTAACTATATCGGTCCAGGTGATTACCGCTGCAAAGTTTCCATTATGTAACGCAGAATTTAATACATACTCTAGATTTACTAGGTGCTTCTGTCTAATAACAAGTAATTTACTTGTATCAATAGAGCATGAGTCAAGTAAAGCTTTGCTAGGTACATGATCTGGCGCAATTAATAACGTCCATGCATTAGAGCTATTGTATTGGTGTAATACTTTTAAAAGCTCAAAGGTCGCTGAAATTTCATCTTCAATTTGGATCAAATTTACGCAATCGCTTTGCTCGTCTTGTTGGTAACTTTTAACTGTTCGCACGGTAATAGGCTGTAACATAATTTCACTCACTGGGTTTTTATACAGTATTCATATACAGTAGTTTATACAGTGCTTTCGTGCAAGCATTTTATGCTATTTATTTGTACAGTTATTCAGCCTTTGATCATTGTTTTTTATTTTTAAATCTATAATTCTTTATTAATCAACTTGTTATAGGCTTGTTTTTGAGAAGGTATTTCAAAAATAAATTTTTGAGTAATGTTTTAATTTGTGGGTTTTATACTGTGTAGGAGTATCTTTGTAACTATATACAGTATTTTTCAACACTTTATACAGTACTTATAACTTAGTTGGTTTATGTGTTTTCACTCGTGCGAGGGATCATATGAGAAAACTGGAGTTGGTGAATTTGTTCGTACAAACTTGCTGCATAACATTGAGCATCTTTAAATCGCTTAGTTTCGATATGTTTGCGTATATCTGTAACCGCTGCAGTGGCAGGTGCATACCCTTGGCTACTCGCTAAGCTCAACCACGCTACAGCATGAAATACACTTTGTGGCACGCCTTCACCTTTTACAAAAAATAAACCTAAATAAAACTGTGCTCTATGGTTTCCTGCCATTGCAGCAAGGCGCATCCATTTTGCAGCCAATGGAGCTTGATTATTTTTTAAATAATATAGGGCTTTATTAATAGTACTTTGCTCATCTTTTTTATTATCAATGGGCGCGGGGCTGCTTTCTGGTTGAGTAACAAAACCTAAAATGTTGTCTAGCTGTTGCTCTAAGTCTTGCTCACAAGGTGTTGTTTTAAGCATATTGGTTCATTTATTATTTTAACTACTTTAACAGTTTAGTATATAGCAAGGTAAAATGTCCTGTAAAAGATAATTTTTATGTTAAAATCTCGCCACTTTTTACTATCACAAGTTTATTATGTTTGAAGCCTTATTTAAACTCAGCGAAAATAATTCAACAGTTAAACGCGAATGCGTTGCTGGCCTAACTACCTTTATTACTATGGTATACATTGTATTTGTAAACCCGGCTATGCTTGCTGAGGCAGGGATGGACCAAGGGGCTGCATTTGTAGCTACCTGTATAGCAGCTGCGATAGGCTGTTTTATAATGGGTTTATGGGCTAATTATCCATTAGCATTAGCGCCTGGCATGGGACTAAATGCCTTTTTTACGTATGGCGTCGTATTAGGAATGGGTTATACCTGGCAAGCCGCATTAGGGGCTGTTTTTATGTCGGGTTGTATATTTTTATTTTTAAGCTTATTTAAAGTCAGAGAATGGATTATTAATGCCATACCTCTGGTGCTCAAGCGAGCTATCGCAACAGGTATAGGTGCTTTTTTAGCCTTAATTGCCCTTAAAAATGCAGGCATTATTGTCTCAAGCCCAGCAACACTAGTGCAATTGGGGGACATTACTTCCCCAGGCCCATTATTAGCTATATTAAGCTTTTTTGTAATTGCAGCGCTTTTATACCGCGATTTTAAAAGCGGTGTACTTATTAGTATTTTATTAGTGACAGGCATTGCACTGAGTTTAGGGCTAGTTGAATATCACGGTGTTATGGCTATGCCACCATCAATAATGCCTACTTTTATGCAACTAGATTTTGCCGCCGCTTTTGATATATCAATGATGAGTGTTATTTTTGCATTCTTGTTTGTCGATCTTTTTGATACTTCAGGTACATTAGTTGCGGTCACTCAAAAAGCTGGTTTAGCTGATGAAAAAGGTAACATGCCTCGTTTAGGACGCGCACTAAGTGCTGACAGCTCAGCAACAATTGCAGGTGCGATGCTAGGCACGTCTACGACTACATCGTATATAGAATCGGTTGCTGGTGTATCTGTTGGCGGACGTACTGGCTTAACGGCTGTAGTTGTAGGTATTTGCTTTTTACTAATGATGTTTTTTGCACCGCTTGCACAAATGGTACCGGCTTATGCTACGGCAGGTGCTATTTTATATGTCGCTGTACTGATGCTACAAAATTTAAAGTTTGTAAATTGGGATGATATGACCGATGCAATTCCTGTTACTGTAGTATTACTAATGACACCATTAACGTTTTCGATTGCGCACGGTATTGCACTTGGTTTTATATCTTATACGGCGGTTAAAGTTTTGTGTGGTAAGCAAGATCAAATCAGTATTAGTGTTTGGATATTAACAGCCTTGTTTGTTTTCAAGTTTGCATTTTTGTCTTAATAACTAACAAATAGACAAAAAAGCCTGCATAAATTTAATTTGTGCAGGCTTTTTTAATACTTTTATAAAAGAATTACCATTTCTTTTTAGGAGCAAACAATATATCTAAGTCGTCTTGCTCTTCTTCTGTTTTCTTTTTAAGTGCGCTTGCATTAGAAGCTCTTAGTTCAACACTAATTGCTTCTAAGTAACCTTCAACTTCTTGGCGTTTTGTTGTTACATATTCATCGGTGTATGTAACTGCATTGAGCGTTGCCTGTGCTTTTTCAAAATACTGTCTTGCAGAGCCAACCATACTTGCTGAGCGGGCAGATAAGCCACGTTTTATTTGGCTTTCAATATTAATACGCAGTTGTAGTTTTTCAAGACGTTTATCTTCTAAAACAAAAACTTGGCTGTCAATACGACCTTTACTGTGTTCAGAGCGTAAAATTGAGCGTAATTTTTTAATGCCCTGAATTAAGCCTACAAGTTGCTTGTCATTACTCGGTAGCGTTAAAGCTTCACTGCTATTATCTTGAACGGGATTAGATAAGTGCGTTTTCGCTTCACTTAAGCGGCTTTTAAGTGCTTTAGATGTTTGCGAGTTATTAACCATTGTATTTAAAGCTTCGTAAATACGGCGTTGTAACGTACGAATTAGATTCTCAGACAGGGGTATGTTAGCACTATTCATTAGCGCTTCTTCTGTTTCTTCTATTATAGCTTTTTGTTTTGTAAGCTCTTTGCGGCGTTCTGCCTCTTGTTTTTCTTTGTGTTGTTGTACAGCACTTACCCAAAGTGCAATCACAATCAATGCAACTATAAGCACTATTATAATAGAAACGATCATGGTGTAATTCTCGGATATATAACCTAATTATTTAATCTTACATTAAATATACGTTAACAGGGTAGCTTTGCGCCGATTAACTTAAAAAATACACCCAAAAATTGATAGGTTGAGCTCTTTATAAACCGTAGTCACCCTAAGGGCTTATAAACTAAAGCTGAATAAACATCGCTACCTCAAGCATATTTATTATGCTAGCCTTGAGCTCTAATCAGATAATTGCACACCTAAAGACCTAAAGTGATATTTTACGTAAATAACACTTGGTTTTAAGCGGTATTGCCTTTATAAATAATATGAATAATAACGTTAAAATTTGCAGCCATGAAATTACAACAACTCAGATACATCGTAGAAGTACAAAATCATAAATTAAATGTTTCAGCGACTGCTGAGAGTTTATTTACCTCGCAGCCAGGAATTTCTAAACAAGTACGCATGTTAGAAGATGAGTTGGGTGTACAAATTTTTGGTCGCAGTGGTAAACATTTAACGCATGTAACCGGTGCTGGCGAAGATATAATTAATATTTCTCGTGAAATACTCTCCAAAGTAGAAGGTATTAAAGCCGTTGCTAATGAGCATACGTTACCTGATCAAGGTAAGTTAAATATTGCCACAACACATACCCAAGCCCGTTATGCTTTGCCTAACGTTATTCAAGGGTTTATGAAAAAATACCCTGCGGTATCGCTTCATATGCACCAAGGTACTCCACAGCAAATATCGGATGCTGCAGCACGCGGTGATGCCGACTTTGCTATTGCAACAGAAGCACTGCATTTGTATTCAGATTTAGTTATGTTGCCTTGTTATCATTGGAATCGCAGTATTGTTGTTGCTAAAGACCATCCGCTCGCTAAAAAGGCAAATAGTTTAACTGTTGCTGACATTGCCCAATATCCACTCATTACATATGTATTTGGTTTTACGGGCCGCTCAGAGTTAGATAAAGCATTTAGCGCACACGGACTTGAGCCACACATTGTATTTACTGCAACCGATGCTGATGTTATAAAAACATACGTACGACTGGGTTTAGGAGTTGGTGTTGTCGCTTCAATGGCGATAGATCAAGTGAGCGATACCGATTTAGTGTGTATTGATGCAAGCCACTTATTTGAAGCAAGCACGACCAAAATTGGTTTTAGAAAGGGCAGCTTTTTACGTACTTACATGTATGATTTTATTGAACGTTTTGCACCGCACTTAACTAAAGAGCGCGTAGAGCGAGCAAGCTTGTTACGTAACCAAGATGACGTAGATAAGTTATTTGCAGATATAGAGTTACCCGTTAAATAAGGTGATTGCATTGAACGAACAATAAAAAAGCTGCCTATTTTAAAATAGGCAGCTTTTTCTCTTTATAGCGAGCTGATTAACATTCGATAATATTAACTGCTAATCCACCGCGAGCGGTTTCTTTGTATTTGGTTTTCATGTCGTTGCCGGTTTCAAGCATGGTTTTAATCACTTTATCAAGTGATACCTTTTGCTCGCCACTGCCACGAATAGCTAAACGTGAGGCATTAATTGCTTTAATCGCGCCCATTGCATTACGTTCAATACACGGTACTTGTACTAAGCCACCAACAGGGTCGCACGTGAGGCCTAAATTATGTTCCATACCAATTTCTGCTGCGTTCTCTACTTGCACAACATTGCCACCAACAATTTCTGTTAATGCGCCTGCAGCCATAGAGCACGCAACGCCAACTTCACCTTGGCAACCTACTTCAGCACCCGATATAGAGGCATTCTTTTTATATAAAATACCAATAGCAGCAGCCGTTAATAAATAACGTGTGGCTATATCGCGGTCTACTTCTTTCACAAATGTGTGATAGTACATAAGCACAGCCGGTAAAATACCCGCAGCACCATTAGTTGGTGCGGTAACTACACGGCCACCTGCCGCATTTTCTTCGTTTACGGCAAGGGCAAATAAATCAACCCAGTCCATTGCACGAAGTGGGTCGTTACTGACCTCTATATTTAGTTTTAAGTATAAGCTAGGCGCTCGGCGCTTTACTTTTAAGCCGCCAGGTAAAATACCTTCGGTACGCATACCACGGTCAATACAGGCCATCATTACTTTCCAGATATGAAACAGCGTGTCTTTTATTTCATCTTCAGTGCGTAGTGTTTTTTCGTTCTTCATCATTAAGCTTGAAACACTAAGCCCTGACTCTTTACACATCTCTAGTAGCTCTTTTGCGCTACTGAAAGGGAAAGGAGCTGGGTTTTCTTCTCTAATATCAAGGGCTGCTTGTTTTTCGTTTTCAAACTCTTCATCAGTGACAATAAAGCCACCGCCAATAGAGTAATATACTTTGCTGTAAACTTTTTCGCCGTTGTTTGAGGCGATAATTTCCATTGCATTAGAGTGCTTAGGCAGCGTTTTGCGACGATGAAAAACAATAGCGCCTTGTTTTGGAAACTTAGCTTTGTGTGTTTTGTTTAAATAAATAACCTGATCTTTTTCGATTGTCGCTAAAATGTCGTCGACTAAATCGGCATCTATAGTTTCAGGGTCATAACCGGCTAAACCAAGAATTACGGCTTTACCCGAACCATGGCCAACACCTGTTTGACCCAAAGAGCCATAAAGCTCTACTTTAATATCGGTAACATTTGCTAATAATTGTTGTTCTTGTAGGTCATTAACAAATAAGCGTGATGCGCGCATTGGGCCAACGGTGTGTGATGACGAAGGGCCAATACCAATGCTAAACATATCAAATGCACTGATCATAATGTGTGTGTCTCTACTTTGTTTTATCAGCACGAAGCTGCTCTTTGAACGGTCGAGCATGATAACGTGGAATTGTGATTGTGTAACTACTAATAACGAAGATTTAAACTGGTAAGGCGAGTTGTTTTGTAAAGTTTTTTATAATGCTTGCAGTCGCACCCCAAAGTAAACCATGCGGCGTTTTAAAACCTAGCAAAATAACCGTTTTCCCAAATCGTTGAAAAGGTAAGGGTTGCCAGTTAGCTTCGTTATTTAACTCAGTGACAGAGAGCAAAAAGCTCGATTGTACTTCATTATAGTCATTTTCCCAGGTGGTGTCTTTTTTGAGTAAACCTACATAGGGGCTAATACTAAAACCCGTTAAGGTTGAATACTCAGGTAAGTGACCTAATACATTAACGTTGCTTTGGGCAATATTTAGCTCTTCTTTTAGCTCGCGAAGGGCTGTGGTGCGAAGGGTAATGTCGCTTACTTCAAACTTACCTCCGGGCAAACAAATCTCCCCAGGGTGATGGTGTAAATAAGTAGGGCGTTTACACAGTAAAATATGTGCATGGTTATCTATATCAATAATTGGCAGCATAACAGCGCTAGCACGTTTTTTACGTGTGTCTTTTAACTGATTTGGCGCAGCTGTAGGGCTTAACAGAAACCGCGCCATAATGTGTTCACTATTCAAAGCGACCTACTGTTTTAATAAAGGGAGGATTTTATTTACTTTATCGTAAGTTTCTTGATATTCCAATTCGACTTTAGAATCAGCTACTATTCCGCCACCTGCCCAGCAGTAAATTTGCGCTTTGTGGCACACCAAGGTGCGAATAGTGATACTGGTGTCCATGTTTCCACACGCACTTAAATAACCAATTGAACCACAATAAATGCTGCGGCGATGTGGTTCTAATTCTTCAATTATTTCCATTGCTCTAATTTTGGGCGCACCGGTGATTGAGCCTCCCGGAAAAGCCGCTTTTAACTGATCGACTGCTGTTTTGCCTTCATCAAGTTCTGAGGTTACCGTGCTTACTAAATGATGCACTGCCGGAAAGCTTTCAATAGCAAAAAGGGAAGGGACGTGGACGCTGCCAGGTTTTGCCACTTTGCCTAAGTCGTTACGCAGTAAATCAACAATCATTACGTTTTCAGCGCGATCTTTAGCTGATGCTGCGAGTATTTGGGCTTGGCGTTGATCCTCCAGCGCATCCGCTTTTCGCGGCAGAGTGCCTTTAATAGGTTTGGTTTCTACAACGTTATTATTTACAGATATAAAGCGCTCAGGGGAAATTGATAAAATTGCCCCTTGAGGGTGATTTATAAAGCTCGAAAATGGCGCTTTATTTGCCTCACGCAGTTTAATATAAGCTGCCCAAGGGGAGCCTTCAAACTGAGCGTTAAAGCGCTGCGCTAAATTAATTTGGTAACAATCGCCACTTTTTAGATACTCCTCAATTTGGGCAAACTTTGCAGCGTATTCCGTTTCGCTCATATTTGATTGCCAGTCGCTGTTTAGGGCAAAGGACTGCGTATTAACTTGGGAGTTAGCGTGTGTATTTAAGTATTGCTCATAAAGCGATAATCTATTGGTGTTTGGCTGCGATACATAAAACCAGCTTTGTTGCTGTTTGTCGTAAATAAGGGCATCTAAGTAAAGGCCAATAGCCATTTGGGGAAGATTAATGTCTTCAATAGCATGAGTGGGGATGTTTTCAATTGTACGCCCTAAGTCGTAGCCAAAGTAGCCAAGCCAGCCGCCATTAAAGGGTAAATCGTAATCGGCTTTTGTTTTAGCAAGATGCGAAAGCTCATTATTCATAATTTCAAAGCAGTTATCACTACTTTCTATATTATTTAAAAAGCTTTTATTATTTTTTACTTCAAGGGTACTTTGCGGCTCAATGGCAATAATATCAAAACGGCTGTTTATATGATTACTATTTGCAGAATCTAATAGAATTGCGTAAGGCAAATGTGAAAAATGCGCAAAAACGTCAATGCAGTTTTGTGTTATGCCTAATTTAATACAATTTTTTTTATTGTTTAGCATTTACTGCCCCTTTAAGAACTGGCTCGAAACGGGCTGGGAGGGTATCATAAGTCAAATTTTTTGGCAGCACTAAGCTGCAAAAAACAGTGCAAACCACCGTCACCGGTTTGATTTAGATTACGCGACAACGCGTAACGGTAACTTAAGGAACCACTATGAGTACAATTTGTCAGCAAGACTTTATTGATAGCATTGAAGATGCATTGCAATATATTTCGTTCTATCACCCACTTGATTTTGTTCAAGCACTCGAAAAAGCGTACAACAAAGAACAAAGTAAAGCGGCTAAAGACGCCATTGCACAAATTTTAATTAACTCACGCATGTCGGCTGAAGGCAAGCGTCCACTTTGCCAAGACACCGGTATTATTACCTGTTTTGTTAAAGTAGGTATGGATGTTAAGTGGGATAAAACAGATTTAACCGTTCAACAAATGGTTGATGAAGGTACTCGTCGTGCATATTTAAATCCAGATAACCCTTTACGTGCATCTATTGTTGCAGACCCTGCTGGTACGCGTAAAAATACTAAAGATAATACGCCTTCGGTTGTGCATATTGATTTAGTAGCGGGTGGAAAAGTAGAAGTAATGGTTGCGGCTAAAGGCGGCGGCTCTGAAAACAAAAGTAAAATGGTTATGTTAAACCCGTCAGATGATGTTGCTGCATGGGTAGAAAAAACACTACCAACAATGGGTGCTGGTTGGTGTCCGCCAGGCATGCTAGGTATAGGTATTGGTGGTACGGCTGAAAAAGCAGCAGTAATGGCTAAAGAGTCGTTAATGGATCCGGTTGATATCCATGAGCTAATGGAACGTGGCGCAGAGACAACAGAAGAAAAACTGCGTTTAGAAATTTTTGATCGTGCTAATAAATTAGGTATTGGCGCACAAGGCTTAGGCGGTTTAACAACGGTTGTTGATGTTAAAATTAAAACGGCACCAACGCATGCCGCTTCAAAACCTGTAGTAATGATCCCAAATTGTGCGGCAACTCGCCATGTACATTTTACGCTTGACGGTTCTGGCCCTGCTAATTTAAAAGCACCTAAACTAGAAGATTGGCCACAAGTAACATTTGAAGTGGGCGAAGGCACACGTCGTGTTGATTTAAATACACTGACTAAAAAAGATGTTCAAGAATGGAAAATGGGTGAAACCGTTTTACTTTCGGGCACTATTTTAACAGGTCGTGATGCAGCGCATAAACGTTTGCAAGATATGATCAACTCAGGTGAAGGTTTACCTGAGGGCGTAGACTTTGATAATAAATTTATTTATTACGTAGGCCCTGTGGATGCGGTACGCGATGAAGCAGTAGGTCCTGCTGGCCCTACAACAGCCACTCGCATGGATAAATTTACCGATATGATGCTAGAAAAAACAGGCATTGTAGGCATGATTGGTAAAGCTGAACGTGGCCCTGCAACGGTTGAATCTATTAAAGAGCATAAATCTGTTTATTTGATGGCTGTAGGCGGCGCAGCTTACTTAGTATCTAAAGCGATTAAAAAAGCGCGTGTTGTAGCTTTTGAAGATTTAGGTATGGAAGCTATTTACGAATTTGAAGTAGAAGATATGCCAGTGACTGTTGCAGTAGACAGTGAAGGCGCCAATGCGCATACACAAGGCCCTGCTATCTGGAAAGCTAAAATTGAAGAGCTTGATAGCAAGCTAAAATAACGTACGTTTTGTATTTTTAAAAAGCGAGCCTAGTGCTTAATGCCGATCAGTTAAGAAAATGACCGGTTGACCGATCCAAACGATCATGCAAAATCCGTAGTTAGGAAACTAACTACGGATTTTTTTGTGAATATAGAACAAGCACTGCAAGCAACACTTGAA
>NZ_JACJDY010000042.1:0-11348 GCF_014163785.1 Pseudoalteromonas sp. SR43-7
TTGGTCACTCAGTTTTCAATTGAGACTCTAATTTGTTTGCCTCGCTACCTAAGTAGCTTAGCTGTTAGAACTCAATCTGTACGAGTGCCCACACAGATGATTGCTTTATATTGTTAAAGAACGTTTTGAGTCGCTTTAGCGTCTCAAGGGATGCGAATAATACACCCTTTATTTTTCGAGTCAACACTTTGTTTTAAATTTTCTTTTGGAAGATTTAAAACCGAAGTTTTATTTAACTCTCTGAGTAGTTCGTGCCTCGCTATGCGTTGTCCGCTGCGCGTCGCCATATCCCGTCTCAGTGGGGTCGCATTATAGGGAGCGGCGGATTTTACGCAAGCGTTATTTGCATAAAATAGTAATTAAAATTAAGCCCCAAGCAAGCACACATGATAATCACAAGTTACCCACAAAACCCTGTTGATAACTCCGTTTTTGAACTTTAAAACTAAACACTTTTATCCTGATGTGATAAGTTGCGGTCACTTTTTTTAACTCATGTATTTAGGCAGTATCCATGACAGACATAATAAATAGTATAAGTGCCCTTCTATGGGGGCAAGTTCTCGTCTACTTATTAATAGCAGCGGGCCTCTTCTTTACTTTTCGACTAGGCTTTATTCAATTTGTGCAATTCCCACATATGTTCAAAGTTATGTTTGGTTCTCGTAAATGTGCCGATAACGAAATTTCATCCTTTCAGGCTTTTTGTACTTCATTAGCAGCTCGTGTCGGTACTGGTAATATGGCAGGTGTTGCTGTCGCCTTATACCTAGGTGGCCCAGGTGCTATTTTCTGGATGTGGCTCATTGCATTAATAGGTATGGCTACAAGTTTTGCCGAGAGTACTTTAGCTCAGGCTTATAAAACAAAAGATGCAGATGGTAATTTTAGAGGTGGCCCTGCTTATTATATGCAAAACGGTTTAGGCAAACGTTGGATGGGAACTTTATTCTCGTTATGTTTAATTTTAGCCTTTGGTTTAGTATTTAACGCAGTACAGTCAAACTCTATTGCTGCAGCATTTGAAGTAGCGTTTGATGTACCTAAGTATATAGTAGGCATTTGCTTGGTTATTGGCTCTGGCATCATTATTTTTGGTGGCCTAAAAACAATTTCTCGCTTTGCTGAAATGGTTGTGCCATTTATGGCATTAGCTTACCTGCTGGTTGCACTTTATGTATGCGCCATTAACTTTACTACACTACCTGATGTGCTAGTGCTTATTATAAAAAGTGCTTTTGGTATTGAACAAGCTGGTGCAGGGGCAATTGGTTATGGTGTTACACAAGCTATGATCCAAGGTATAAAGCGTGGCTTATTCTCAAACGAAGCTGGTATGGGTAGTGCAGCTAATGCTGCAGCCACTGCGACACCTTACCCTCCTCATCCAGCATCACAAGGTTATGTGCAAATGCTAGGTGTATTTATTGATACTATTGTTATTTGTACAGCGACTGCTTCTCTTATTTTACTATCGCAGCAATTAGTACCTGAATCTGGTGTTATGGGGATTGAACTTACACAAGCAGCATTGCAAGAACATGTCGGCGACTGGGGTACTTACTTTATTGCCATTGCTATATTGTTTTTTGCTTTTACTTCTATTGTGGCTAATTACTCTTACGCTGAAACAAATTTAATGTTTTTAGAGCACAACTCTAATAAAGGTATGTTTATCTTTAGACTTGTTGTTTTAGGTATGGTGATGTTTGGTGCTGTTGGTGAGCTTGGTTTAATTTGGACGCTGGCAGATATATCAATGGGTTTAATGGCCATTGTAAACGTTATAGCGCTATTTATGCTTTCAGGTGTTGTTGTATGGCTTTCAAAAGACTATAACGAACAACGCAAAAAGGGCTTAATACCCACCTTTGACAAAAGTAATCATCCTAAACTTGCTAAAGAGGTTGACCCAGAGGCCTGGGAATAGAAAATAATCAGCGAGCTACGGCTCGCTTTTTTAGTTCTAAAAATAACAAATACTACGCTTAATCATCTCATTTCTTATAAATAAAAGTTATATTAATTTTAAAACTATTTTATATTTAATTACGTAGGATGTATGAATTAAGTTATCTATAAAAAGGAGATCCGATGGATGACATGACAAAAAAATACAGTATAGACACTACTGATTACCAAGTTGGGCAAGATAATGTACAAAGGTGGGGATTTGATATCCATAATCCAGTATTTGGTATAAGCGCCTTCTTAGTTGTTTTATTTGTAATACTTACCCTAGTTTTTGACCCTACCGTTACCCGTGATGCACTAACCTCGACTAAAGACGCAATAATTAATCAATTTGATAGTTACTTTATGTTACTAGCCAATGCCTTTGTGATCTTTTGCGTTATTTTAGCATTTTCTCCTTTAGGTAAAATTCGGTTGGGTGGCGTAAAAGCTCGTCCAGAACATGGTTACATGTCATGGCTTTCAATGCTCTTTGCAGCAGGAATGGGGATTGGCTTACTGTTTTGGGGAGTTGCTGAGCCAACTGCATATTATACTGGTTGGTATCATATGCCTATGGGCGTTGAGCCAAATTCACCGCAAGCACACTCATTAGCTTTGGGTGCAACCATGTACCACTGGGGTTTACATGGATGGGCGATTTACGCAGTTGTTGGGTTAAGCTTGGCTTTTTTTGCATTTAATAAAGGCCTTCCTTTATCTATACGTTCGGTTTTTTATCCATTATTTGGTGATCGCGCCTGGGGATGGCTCGGTCATATCATAGATATACTCGCTGTACTGTCTACTTTATTTGGTTTAGCTACATCGCTAGGCCTTGGCGCTCAACAAGCTACCAGCGGGATAAATTATCTGTTAGGCACTGATTACGGGACTGCTTTTCAAATATCTGTTATTGGTTTAGTAACGTGCATTGCAATTTTCTCAGTTATTAGAGGTATTGAGGGGGGTGTTAAAGTACTGAGCAATGTTAATTTAATTTGTGCATTTATTTTATTATTAGCCGTTATTGCCCTTACTTTCTCTGATGCAATTACTGCTGTTTGGTTTACCCTTGGGGCGTACGTAGAGCACTTTGTACCTTTGAGCAATCCATTCAATAGACCCGATGAAGATTGGATGCACTCTTGGACTGTGTTTTATTGGGCATGGTGGATATCATGGTCGCCGTTTGTTGGGATGTTTATTGCCCGAGTTTCAAAAGGGCGCACTGTACGCGAGTTTTTACTCGTCGTCATTGGCCTACCAACGCTTCTTAGTTTGGTTTGGATGGGCGTATTCGGAAATATGGCAATTACACAAGTTATAGATAAAGTTGGCCCACTTGGACAAAATGGTTTAACTGATATCTCAGTGACTTTATTTCAAGTATACGAGCAGTTACCTCTTTCTAGTTTTATTTCTATTATTTCTATAGCACTCGTTTTGGTGTTTTTTATAACGTCGTCTGATTCAGGATCGCTTGTAATAGATGGTATAACTGCGGGCGGTAAAATAGATGCACCAGTGCCACAACGTATATTTTGGGCTACAGTCGAAGGCGTGATTGCAGCAGTATTGCTCTGGGTTGGTGGCTCGCAAGCATTGCAAGCGCTTCAGTCGGGCGTAGTTACTACAGCTTTGCCGTTTTCAATAGTACTTATTTTAATGTGTGTTGCGCTTATTCAAGGCTTGTTGAGCGAGTATCCAATTTACAAAGCTCAGAGTAAACTGCAATAACAATTTATCCTTTATAAGCGATCCTCAAGGGTCGCTTATAAAATCTTCGCAATTCGTATAACTAAGTGCTTAACGCATTCCCTATACTCCCACCTTAAATTTATTTTTAGACACCGCACTTCTATTACATTCATTAATGCCACCCCTCGTTAAAACTTAGGTGCAGGAGTAATTGCCAAGAAAATTAAATAACCAGCGTTCTGATTTTTTGCTCTGTTATAAATAGGTACTCTTATACCAATTCGCTTAATTAAGTGATCTATTTTGAGGATGGAAAAACGTGTTGATAGCTAGGCAAAAAAATCTCTATTTAGTTGTTCTCGGCAATTGCTCCTGCATTGCTATACCTTCTGCATCCATGCAGTCGTAAATGAGAATTTTTTAACACAGGTAGCGACACGTTTAGCCCCACAAAATGATTAAGTATTATTGCGGATTGTTATTATTCACAATTAATTATACCAATTCAGTTAATTAACCAGCTGGGATAAAAGTAGTAACTGTTAAATACAAACAGGGAGCTTTATAAATGTATGATGGTGAAACTCTAAGATAATAAAAAGAAATAGATTTTAAAGGTAAGTAGGTATTAAAAATAAGATTAGAGAATTTAAGTAAGGATAATTTTTGAATGTTTTAAAATTAGAAGCAATTTAGAATTTAAGTGAATTTTATCTGAGGATTTTATCTGAGGATTTTAGTAAAGATGGTGCCCGAGGCCGGACTTGAACCGGCACGACTTGTTAGTCGAGGGATTTTAAATCCCTTGTGTCTACCAATTCCACCACTCGGGCATCGAGTTTGCTAATTAAAGCGTGTGGAGTAAATTATATGGAGGCGGAACCCGGAGTCGAACCGGGGTAAACGGATTTGCAATCCGGTGCATGGCCACTCTGCCATTCCGCCTAAATGTTTCCAAATAATTTGGAGCGGTACACGAGGCTCGAACTCGTGACCTCGACCTTGGCAAGGTCGCGCTCTACCAACTGAGCTAGTACCGCAAAATACTATTTTATCAACTTTAAATTATCTTGGTTAAACAATTTAAAGTGGTGCCCGAGGCCGGACTTGAACCGGCACGACTTGTTAGTCGAGGGATTTTAAATCCCTTGTGTCTACCAATTCCACCACTCGGGCATCGAGTTTGCTATTTAAAGCAAGTGGATAAAACTAATATGGAGCGGTACACGAGGCTCGAACTCGTGACCTCGACCTTGGCAAGGTCGCGCTCTACCAACTGAGCTAGTACCGCATCATATTAATTCTAAATTAACCATTTTATAAATTACACTTGGTAATGCAATTAAACCACAAAGTGGTGCCCGAGGCCGGACTTGAACCGGCACGACTTGTTAGTCGAGGGATTTTAAATCCCTTGTGTCTACCAATTCCACCACTCGGGCATCGAGTTTGCTAATTAAAGCGTGTGGAGTGTTGAAATGGAGGCGGAACCCGGAGTCGAACCGAGGTAGACGGATTTGCAATCCGGTGCATGGCCACTCTGCCATTCCGCCCCAGTACGGGGTATTAACCTTAAGATAAACTTGGAGCGGTACACGAGGCTCGAACTCGTGACCTCGACCTTGGCAAGGTCGCGCTCTACCAACTGAGCTAGTACCGCATTTTATTTATCAGTTATTTGAATTAGCACATGATTATTTATGTGAACATTCAGGTAACTGATTAATTACCGTTTCGTTTATCTCGGGGGCTATGCCCTTTCAACACGGACGCATTCTACAGAGATTATTAAACGCGTCAATACAAAAAATGCTAGTTTTGAACTGTTTGCTTGTTTTTTATCTAAAACGGTGCGTTATTATACATTTAGAGTTAATTTTTAGTCAATTCACCCCATGCTGCACGTAAATATTGCATCATAGAACTCAAGGTTAAAAAGGTCGCAAGGTACAGTAGTCCAAAACTTAAATAGTTCATCCATGTATCATATTGCCAAATCAAACCGATAATGGCTAACATTTGTGCAGCCGTCTTAATTTTACCCATGTTTGATACAGCGACATTACCACGCTTACCCTGCTCTGCCATCCATTCACGAAGTGCAGATATGATAATTTCACGGCTTATTATAATAAGAGCAGGTATTGTCATGTACATTGACTGGTACTGATCTGATAACGCTACAAGTGCGGCACATACCATTACTTTATCAGCAACAGGATCTAAAAAAGCACCAAAAGGGGTTGATTGCTCAAGCTTTCTTGCTAAATAACCGTCTAGTATATCGGTGATTGATGCAAGCCAAAAAATAAAGGCGGCAGCAAAAAAAGCCCAGCTATAAGGCAAATAAAATATCACCAAAAAAACGGGGATAAGAAAAAGTCTAAATGTTGTGAGTGTGTTTGGAATATTCCACATAACTACTTGGATATGTCTTTTTTGCTATATTCGCATGTAGGGCTAGCCCTTGTCATGCAAATGGTTAAATATCTTCTCAGCCATGTCAGGGCTGATCCCAGGAACTTTCTTTAACTGTTCTATATTAGCAGCTTTTACTCCCTGCATGCCCCCTAAATATTTTAATAATGTTTGCCGACGCTTAGAACCGACTCCATTTATTTCTTCTAGTAGTGATTGCGTACGTTGTTTTTGGCGTTTATTACGATGCCCTGCAATTGCAAAACGATGAGATTCATCACGTATATGCTGTATTAAATGTAGCGCAGGTGCATCTGAATCCATAGGAATGGTTTTTCGACCACCGTCAATTAATAGTGTTTCAAGGCCAGGCTTACGGCTAGTACCTTTAGCAACACCTACTAACAAAGGCATTTTTGTATGTGGCCAGTTAGAAAAGTACTGCTCCGCGCGCCCCAGTTGCCCCTTACCACCATCAATAAAGATAACATCTGGAATTTTGTCTTCATCTACTAATTTGTTGTAACGCTTATTAAGTGCAAACTCCATTGCAGCATAATCATCACCACCGGTTATACCCGTTACATTATAGCGCCTATACTCTTTTGTATTTGGGCCTTGTGAGTCAAATACAACACAACTTGCAACAGTGTTCTCACCCATGGTGTGGCTTATATCAAAACACTCCATTCGGGTAATATCATCAAGTCGCAGTGTTGCTTTTAATTGTGCATAACGTTTATTAATAGAGTCTTGGGTACTTTGCTTAACTGCAATACTGTTTAATGCATTTTTATTGGCTAGTTGTAAGTATTGAGCACGCTCACCACGGGTAACTACTTTAAGTGTTACTTTGCGCTCACTTATTTGTGTGAGTGCTTCACCGAGTGCCCCGCTCTCTTCTATTTCAAAAGGTAATATGATTTCTTTTGCAATACGCCCTGTTGCTCCTGGCGCTAAATAGTACTGTCCTAAAAATGAGGTCAATATTTCTTGCTCGCTTGAATCTTTAGGTACTTTTGGAAAATACGTTTTACTACCCAATACTTTGTGATCGCGGATCATTAATAAATGAATACCATTTAAACCATTTAAATGAGCAAAACCAACTACGTCCATTTCAGCAAAATTACCTGATATAGACTGTTGCTCCTGCATTTTACGAAGTAGCATTATTTGGTCGCGAACTTTTGCCGCCAGTTCAAAATTTAATTGTAGGCTGGCTGCTTCCATTTTTTTTATTAAATCAGCAATAACTTCGTGAGATTTACCCGTTAAAAACTTACGGACATAGTCAACTTGCTCGCTGTAATCATCATCCGTAACTTTATTCACACACGGAGCTGAGCAACGCTTAAGCTGATATTGCAGACACGGGCGACTTCTTGCGCGGTAATAAGCATCTTCACATTGACGAACAGGAAATATTTTTTGCATTAACCGCAAGCTTTCAGATACCGCTCCCGCGCTCGGAAAAGGTCCAAAGTACTCACCTTTAATTTTACGGCTGCCACGATGAAACGCTAAACGAGGGTGTTTATGGCTAGTTAATAAAATATAGGGATACGACTTATCGTCGCGTAATAATATGTTGTAGCGAGGCTGGTATTTTTTTATTAGATTATTTTCAAGCAGCAGCGCTTCTGTTTCAGTATTAGTGAGTGTGACTTCGATGTCACAAATATTACTCACTAAAACGCGTGTTTTGCTATCGGTAATGTTACTTCTAAAGTAACTGCTCACACGCTTTTTTAAATGCTTAGCTTTACCAACATAAATAACTTGGTTGTCACTATCAAGCATGCGGTATACACCCGGCTCACTTGATAGCGTTTTGAGAAAATGTACGTGATCAAATTCAGACATAAATTATAGTTAGTACGAAACGTCTATATCAATCATTTTATGACGAATTGCTAAATGGGTAAGCTCAACATCACCACCTACATTTAGCTTTTCAAACATACGATAGCGATAGCTATTTACTGTTTTTGAACTTAGGTTTAAACGCTCAGCTATATTTTGTGCTTTTTCACCTTTAGTGATCATAAGCATAATTTGCAGTTCGCGTTCAGACAAGCTCTGAAAAGGATTTTCGTCTGTGCGACCTGTCACTTGCGCAAGCGCTATTTGCTGTGCAATTTCAGGGGCAATGTAACGCTGACCAGCATGAACACAACGAATGGCTCGCACCATTTCGTCAGAGCCTGCACCTTTAGTTAAAAAGCCATGTGCACCAATTTGCATTACTTTACTCGGAAACGGGTCTTCACAGTTAACGGTAAGCACAATAATTTTTACATCAGGGCAATAACGGCAAATCTTTTTAGTCGCCTCTAATCCGCCCATACCTGGCATGTTCATATCCATTAATACTATGTTTGGCGCATGCTGACGACAAAACTGTACAGCCTCTTCGCCAGTTTTAGCTTCACCAATTACTTTAAACCCTCGTACATCATCAAGAATACGCTTGATTCCTGTTCGTACAAGTTCATGGTCATCAACTAAAAGTACATTAATCAATGGAACATCCTCACTTACCTAACAACATGCAATTTAATTAAATTAATTTGCCACAGTAACATACATAGAGCGAAACAATAACTAATATTATTGCCTCGCCCTAATAGTTTAAGATGACGATTTTTCGCTAAATCTGTCAACCCATAACGCAATGATACCATCACCCGTTACATTACACGCAGTACCAAAGCTATCTTGTGCTAAATAAAGTGCAATCATTAATGCAACCGCGCCTTCATTAAACCCTAGCATGCTTGTTAATAAACCAAGCGCCGACATGACTGCACCACCTGGAGCACCTGGTGCTGCAATCATTACTACACCTAACATCATAATAAACGGTAGCATACCCATTAATGAAGGGACTTCCATGCTTGGCGATAAAAACATAACAGCCATTGCACAGGTTACTATGGTTATAGTAGAACCTGATAAGTGAATAGTCGCGCAAAGTGGTACAGTAAAATTAGCTACGTCTTCTTTTACGCCATTCGACTTACTTGATTGAAGCGATACTGGAATCGTTGCTGCACTTGACATAGTACCTAACGCTGTAAAGTAAGCTGGTAGCATATTTTTAACTAATTCGATTGGATTACGTTTTAATAGTATACCTGTCGCTATATATAAAACGCTTAACCATAACCAGTGCATAACAAGCGCTGCAATTAGTACTACGCCAAATGTTTGCAGTGTATCTACCACAGTACCCGCTACAGTCATTTCAGCAAATACACCTGCAATGTAAAATGGTAAAGCAGGGATAATTACTTTTGATAATAATCCGTCAATCACATCACGGCCCTGATCAGACACCTTTTTAAGCGTATCAAGCTCTAATTGGCTCATGCCTATACCAAATACAAAAGCAGTTACTAATGCGGTCATTACCCCCATCAGAGGTGGAATTTCTAAATCAATAAAGCTGCCAATTTCTGTAGCAACTTCTGCCTCGAATGTAATGCCACCGCTTAAAAAAGGGATAACAGCACTTACTAATAAAAATGCAAGCGTACCTGCAATAATTGTAGAGCTATAAGCAAACCCGACTGTTTTACCAAGTAAGTGACCAGACCCTTTTGGTAGGCCTGCAATACCTGATGCAATAAAAAATAATATAATAAGTGGAATGGTAAAGGAGATAATTTGACCAATCAGCTCTTTTACTGTGAATAAAAGTTCAACACCAGTTATAGGTACATATAGTCCAACTAGGATACCGGCCACAATACCGGCAATTAATTTTAAGATTAATTTCATTGTGATTGCTTAATTGAATTTAGATACGTGTTTTTATCATGTTTTAGAGGCATTGTGTGATAAAACTATTCAAGTTACATTCATATGCGCAAATATTAAACAAACACAGCTTAATTCAATGTTCTTTTGAGCATTTTTTAACTAAACAAAGTTTTACTCTTTAAATTTTAAATTAAGCCCGCACCTATAATAACCAAAGCACCGCTAATAATTGATTTTTATTTCGACTGGTTATAAGCCCAATAGATATATGTTATAGCCAAACTTTACTTTAGTTTTTTTTAACTCCCAGTAAAGTGTGTTTATATAGTTAGTAGCAAAGGCTATTAACACGTTGATCAGATTGCATCCAAAGGAACATTATGTCTACTATTTTTGAAGATAACTCACTAAGCATCGGTAATACACCGCTGGTAAAACTTAACCGTGTTACAGGTGGGAATGTATACGCTAAAGTTGAATCTCGTAATCCAAGCTTTAGTATCAAATGCCGCATTGGTGCATCGATGATTTGGGAAGCTGAAAAGTCAGGTCAGCTTGTTGAAGGTAAAGAACTTATTGAACCAACATCGGGGAACACCGGTATTGCACTTGCATTTGTTGCAGCAGCACGTGGTTACAAATTAACGCTTACTATGCCAAACACCATGAGCCTTGAACGTCGCAAGCTATTAAAAGCATTAGGTGCAAATCTAGTACTTACCGACGGTGCAAAAGGTATGAATGGCGCAATTGAAAAAGCAAAAGAAATTCAAGCAACAGCACCTGATAAATATATTTTATTACAACAATTCGAAAACCCTGCAAACCCAAAAATTCACTTTGAAACAACAGGCCCTGAAATTTATGATGCGCTTGATGGCAAAGTAGACTTTTTTGTAGCCGGTGTAGGTACTGGTGGTACTATTACAGGTGTTAGCCGCTACCTTAAAACAGAAAAAGGTCTAAACGTTAAGTCTATTGCTGTTGAGCCAACTAACTCTCCAGTTATTAGCCAAACGCTTGCCGGTGAAGAAATTAAACCAGGTCCTCACAAAATCCAAGGTATTGGAGCTGGCTTCATTCCTGGCAACCTAGATATGGACTTAATTGATGGCGCAGAGCTTGTATCTAACGAAGACGCAATTGCAATGGCGCACCAGTTAATGAAAAAAGAAGGTATTTTAGTCGGTATTTCGTCAGGTGCAGCGGTTGTTGCGGCTAAGCGAATTGCTGAAAAACCTGAAAACGCAGATAAAAATATTGTTGTTATTCTACCTAGTGCAACTGAGCGTTACTTATCAAGCCCAATGTTTGATGAAGAGTTTAGTGAACAAGAGCTAGTACAATAATTAATTTTAAGATTTTTAAAAGGATGCTTTAGGCATAATGCCGATCAGTTAAGAAAATGACCGGTTGACCGATCCAAACGATCATGCAAAATCCGTAGTTAGGAAACTAACTACGGATTTTTTTGTGAATATAGAACAAGCACTGCAAGCAACACTTGA
>NZ_JACJDY010000043.1:0-10580 GCF_014163785.1 Pseudoalteromonas sp. SR43-7
GCCAAGCAAGTCATAAAGCTATGTAAGAGACGTATTACACAAAGCTATATAGAAAAAAGTTTAAAAAACTTTATTTTGAATTACGAAAAAGAGGCCGCTGGATAAAATGGGGATCCCTCAGCCCAAAGGGTTCTTCCTAGGGGCTATTTACTCTTTGTTACTCGGTTTTTACTTAGCCCACTAGGTTACAAATCTCGCGCCGCGATTAAATAGCCCCTAGTTTGAACAAATTTTAATCCGCAAAGAGCAACAGACCCTAGTATAAAATACTATATAACTTGCGGCGATACTTAGCTGCGAGTGCGTCGCCATCAGGTAAAGAGGCAATAATGGCTAAAAAGCTTGGTTTTGCTTCGTTGAAGTTCAGATCTTTTTGTAGAACTGTAAACAGTACATCCAATGCCTCTTCTTTTCTGCCTGCTTCATTAAGTAAAATACTGAGCTCTTCTTTTAGTTCTAAGTCATTTGGATACTTTTCTACTTGTTGTTGCTTTTCTTTAATCTCTGGTGAGTCTTTTGCTTCAAGCGCGGCTTCGCATTTTGCTTTAATATTATTAAAGTAAGCATCTTGCTCTTGTGCACCTATTGTATTTATAAGCGCTTGCGCTTCATCTACCTTGTGAATTTGAATACATATGTCTGCTAGCACTAACTTGATACGTGCATTACCGCTGTCTATTTCATAAGCTTGCTTTGCATAATTAAATGCAGCATTTAAATCTGACTTTAATAACGCTTGCTTTGCTTGTTCTAATAGTAAGTCTTGTTGCGCAGGTAAATGCTTTGCTAGGGCTTCGCGTATTTGCGCTTCGCTTTGAACACCTGCAAGTAAATCTACTGGTGCGGAGTCTTTTAATAATACAAGCGTAGGCAGTGTTTGCAGACCAACTTGTTGCGCAAGTTGAGAAGCGAGTGCTTGTTCTGCATCGCAATCTAGGTTTGCTACTACTATATAGCTTGCATATTCTGCTGCTACTTTATCTAAAATTGCGGCCTGTCCTATACAGTCAGGACTTTGAGGAGAGAAAAAGTTAAGCAACACCAATTTTTGTTGTGATGTTTCACCGAGTACTTGTTGAAGGTTTTGCGCATTAATACTAACTATGTTGCTCATTGAATTGATTGCCATATTCGTCTATTTAGGTTTTTATATGGTGATGAACATAATAATTACAAGTCATATACCTAAATCACTCGGTATACATATTCAACAATAAGGGAAAATATGAAATTAACTTACCTAAGTGCAATACTTTTATTAGCAAGCCCATTAGTACAAGCAAATGGACTCGATTTGAATTTAAGCAAAGCCATGCCAGCTATTGAAAAGTTTTACCTCGACTTACACCAATCCCCAGAGCTCTCTTATCACGAACAAAAAACAGGTAAAAAGATAGCAGATAGATTAACTCAGCTGGGTTTTAAAGTAACAAGTAATGTAGGTGGCTTTGGTGTAGTTGGTATTTATAAAAATGGTGAGGGGCCGACAGTAATGATCCGCACTGATACTGATGGCTTACCTATTATTGAGCAAACAGGAAAATCCTATGCCTCAAAAGTCAAAGTAATAGACGAGCACGGTGCAAAAGTAGGTGTAATGCACGGCTGTGGCCACGATATCCACATGAGCTCTTTTATTGGAACTGCAGAGCAGTTAATTGCTCATAAAAAACAGTGGCAAGGTACATTAATGATGGTTGCACAACCTGCAGAAGAAGTAGGTGGGGGTGCTAAAGCGATGTTAAGCGAAGGACTATTTAGTAAATATGTAAAACCTGATCATATAATTGCTTTACATGTAAGCGCTAGCGTCCCCGCTGGTAAGGTATCAATGAAAAATGAATACACGATGGCAAGTGTAGATTCTGTCGATATTACAATTAAAGGTAAAGGTGGTCATGGTGCTTATCCGCATACAACTATAGACCCAGTGGTTATAGCTGCACGCACTGTACTTGCTTTGCAAACAATCACAAGCCGAGAGCTTTCACCGCTTGAGCCTTCTGTTATTACTGTGGGGTCTATTCATGGTGGTTCAAAACATAATGTGATTTCGGATGAAGTAAAACTACAACTCACTCTTAGAAGCTATAACCCCGATGTAAGAAGCGCTCAAATAGCAGCAATAAAACGAATCACCGCAGGTATTGCACAAAGTGCTGGATTAGATGAATCAAGCTACCCTGTTGTATATGTACATGAAGATGAATCTATTCCGTCTACTTATAATAACCCTGCACAAACAGACATTGTTAGAAACTCTATCGCCAGTGCAATTGGTGATACTAATGTGCTTGAAACACAAGCTGTAATGGCAGGTGAAGACTTTGGCCTATACGGACGCACCGATGAAAATATTCCTATTACATTATTTTGGCTAGGTGGTGTAAACCAAGCACAATATGCAGATTCGATAAAAACAGGTGAGGTTCTCCCTTCCCTACACTCTAGTAAATTTGCACCAGATTATAAAGTTGCTATCCCTACCGGAATAAAAGCAATGAGTAACGCTGCTGTTGCCTTATTTAATAAGTAACCTAAGTTTAGGTTAAGTAATACCAATTCAACATTAAGTAATATGGTTTAATAGAAAAGCTCTGTTGCTAACTAGCAACAGAACTTTTTTTATAACTCGACTTTTTAAAGGTCGCTTTTCCACCTCGTTTAGCAAAACGTTTTTTAGGTGAGCTTTTTGGTAACTTCGCAAATGCATTGCTATCGCAGTTTGCTGCTAATTGAACAAACTCATTTAGGTCAGCAAGTAAAGGTTGTAAAAATTGCTGATAACTCATTGCCTGCTGTGCAATATCACCTAAGCTCGACTCCCACTTTGCGGTTAAATCAGGACTCGCTAAACCTTGTGGTAATACGCTAATAAGAGCAAGTCCCGTTTCGGTCGCTCTAATTGACTTACCTTCACGTTTTAAAAAACGCCGCTTAAATAGCAACTCGATTATTCCCGCACGTGTTGCCTCCGTACCTAAACCATCGGTGTCTTTTAATACTTTTTTAATTTGTGGATCTTTAACATAACGGCTAATGCCCGTCATCGCAGCCAATAATGTCGCGTCGGTAAAATAAGCAGGAGGCGACGTATGCTTTTCGACTACTTCGCCTTTATCACAAAAAAGAGGCATACCTTTTGTTAAAGGAGGTAGCGAGGCTTCACCTTTTAATTCAGATTTACCCATTAACGCCTTAAAACCCAAGCTTACATCTTGCTTTGCATTTGCCTTAAAAAGCCCACCTGCAATAATGACCTCAGCTTTAGTTTCGTTATATATATAGTCGGGATAAAACTGAATTAAGTAATGACGGCTTATTAATTGATATACCTTTGCTTCATCACCGCTCAAACTAGTTGACTTTAACTGCTTAGCCGTAGGCACAATGGCATGATGGGCAGCTACTTTTGAATCGTTAAAACATTTACTACGCTTTTTTACATCAGCCCCGTTTACTAATTCACTACTTTGCCCCCCATTAGCATTTATTGCCTTTAAAATAGCAGATGCTTCTTGATGGTGATCTTTAGGTAAATAACGATTGTCTGAGCGTGGGTAAGTTATTAATTTATGACGTTCGTAAAGTATTTGGCAAATATCCAATACTTTTTGAGCTGGCATACCAAATGCTCTAGCCGCATCGATTTGTAGTGCAGATAAATTATAAGGTAATGGAGCACTTTGCTTTTTTTGTTTTTGGTCGAGAGAAGTAAGCTCAGCACTTTGCTTTGTAATACGTGAAGCAACATTTTCTGCAAGAGCTTTGTTAAGTATTCGCCCTTCTTCATCTTGATGTGGCTCACATGCTTTACTAGGAATCCACTTAGCTATGAATGGTTGATTATCTGGAGTAAGCAAATGCGCCAATACATCGTAAAAAGGCTTAGATACAAAGTTCGCTATTTCGTTATCTCTATTAACAACAAGACCTAAAATAGGGGTTTGAACCCGCCCTACCGAAAGCACATTACCAAATCCTGCTTTTTGCCCAGCTAATGTGTATGCACGTGTTAAATTCATACCAAATAGCCAATCAGCACGAGAGCGCGCTAAAGCAGATACACTTAACGGAACAAAATCTCGATTAGAACGCATTGTGCCCAATGATTTCTTTACCGCCGATAAGTTTAAATCACTAATGAGTAAACGTTGCGCACTTTGTTTTTTAGCCTGACTTATTTTAGCTTCTTCTATTACTTGGTCGACCAGAAGCTGGCCTTCACGGTCTGGATCGCCAGCATGAATAAGTTGCGAGGCTTGTTTAATTAATTTTTTTAAAACAGTGAGCTGTTTGCGAGTTTTGGTTTTGGCTTTTAACTTCCACTGCTCAGGTATTATAGGTAAGTGATCAAACTGCCACTTTTTGAAACGCTCATCGTAGTCATCGGGTTCTGCTTGCTCAAGTAAGTGCCCTATACACCATGAAACACAATCACCATTAGCTACTTCTATATACCCATCGTGTTTTTTATGTGGTTTTGGTAAGGCATCGGCAATTGCTCTGCCTAATGATGGTTTTTCTGCAATGTAGAGTTTCATGGGAGCCGCTCACTCACTGTTCATATAAACAGTAGTTTAGCACAGCTATTTTAAAGGTGGGGAGTTTTATCTTTTGCCCTAAAACTACCTTGTTTAGTGAAAAGAATAATTAGAGGTAAATAACACACAACAACTGTGGCTATGTTGATAAATGGTATTAGAGTCTGATAAACAGCAGTACTGTAAGCTAAATCCCATAAATGACGATCAACTAAGCGGAATAGTTGCAATATAGGTGCACCAATAACTACCAATTGACCAATAGCACATTGCCATAGGTACACTTTATCTTTTATCCCCCAGTAAGCGATAAGTGCCATCCAAATAATATCTGTTAGCGCCCAAACTAAATAACGATAAATATAAATGTCATCAAACCCTCTTAGGCTTGAAGCAGTTAGGTTACCAAAGAGGAAAAAAGCTGCGGTCAGTAATACAAATCGAAAGGCTAGGCGATCTTTAAATACAAAAAATATAAAAATAGCTGGGCTTAGCATTAAAACCCAGCTTTTACTTAAAATACTAACAATATACAAAAACCATTCAGGCAAAACATTCAGCCTTACTTTGTTTTTTTATCGTCATCTGTACCATCACCATTACCTGGCATGCCACAATATTTATTGATTATTTTCACAGAAACTCCATCACATATGTTAAGGAAATGTACTTTAAGCTAAAACAATAGGATTGCCAAGGTACTTAAACGAACAAAGTACCTTAAAGTGAAACTTATTCAATAAGCGATAGCGTCAAGCTCTAGCTTAACGCACGTCAATCGGATCAGACTCTTTAGCCTTACCTTGTAGAATTGATATTTCTACACGACGGTTTCTTCGGCGGTCTTCATTTGAATCGTTTGGTACAAGTGGGCGAGTATCGGCGCGCCCTACTACCATCATGCGGTTTTTATCAAACCCTTGCACTGTTTGTAGTTCGCTTGCTACTGCTACAGCTCGCTTTGATGATAGGTCCCAGTTGTTAATATATAACTCATTCGATACCTGAAAATCGTCGGTATGGCCAGATACAGTAATTTCGCCAGGTACATCTTTTAGCAGCTCACCAATATCTTGAATTATGGGTTTAAACTTAGGTTGTAAAAATGCACTACCTGAGGGAAATGAACCATTCTCTCTAATACGAATAATTATTTGCTGCCCTAAAGATTCAAGCTCAATCGCGCCATCTATTATTTGCTTTTCGAGTTGTTGCGCTATTTTTTTAACAAGCTCATTAGTTTGTTCTTGATCCGCAGCTGAAGTTGCTTGCTCTGACGATTGCTCTTGAGAAGTACTACGAGATTCGCCACCACGTTTGTCCCCGCGTTGTTCTTGCCTGCCGCCAGCTGAGCTTTCATCTCCAGCCTGAAACTCTAACATTTGTTGAGTCATTTCTACTGTTTGTTGTTGAATAGTTTCTATTGGAGTGGGTTCTGGTTTGCCTGGGGTAAACTCCATAGCAATAACAGAGGTACCTTTAGGGATATCTTTTACTTCAATTTTATTCTGCACACCAAAAGCAAACTTCATAGAGCCCGCAATTTGTTTAAACTTAAGTACATCCATTTCTGAAAACGCAAGCAAGAGTACAAAAAAGCACATTAACAGTGACATTAAATCGGCAAACGTTCCCATCCATGCTGGTAGGCCTGGTGGTGGGCATTTGCACTCTTGATCAGACATAATTACTCCTCGGTATCTACTTTTCGTTTAGATTCAGCTAAGTAATTTTTCAAAATACCTTCGATTACTTTTGGATTTTGGCCATCTTGTATACCTAAAATAGCATCTAAAATTAAACGCTGATTCATAGCCTCTTCGTCTTTACGCAGTTCAAGTTTTACCTGAATAGGAATTGCCACAACATTGGCTAAAAACGCACCATATAAAGTTGTTAAAAGCGCTACCGCCATTGCCGGGCCAATTGCTTTTGGGTCATCCATGTTAGATAACATTGCAACTAAGCCAATTAGAGTACCAATCATTCCCATTGCTGGTGCAATATCGGCTAATGACTTAAATAAGCCTGCGCCCATTTCATGTCGAGTCGTGGTTAAAGAGATGTCTTTTTGAAGTGTGGCGCGAACAACATCTGCGTCATGGCCATCAACAAGCATGTCGACGCCTTTGCGCATAAATGGATTTGGGATTTCAGCTTCTTCGAGTGCTAAAAAGCCCCCTTTACGAGCTGAATCAGCAAGTTCTACTGCTTTTTCAATAAGTTCTTCTGGCGTTTCAATTTTAAACATAAACGCTTTAGCAACAACTTTACCTATACCCAAAAACTGTGACATGGTGAAATTTGATAAAACAATGAAAAGTGAACCACCAAATACAATTACACTAGAAGGAGCATCGGCAAACATAGCCATTTCACCGCTACTACTCATAAACATAGACATGACAATTAAGCCAATTGCGCCTAGGATCCCGATTATGGTTGCTAAATCCACATTTCCTCCAGAAGTTTCATGCTTAATGGCCTTATCATAAACTTTTATTATTAACTGCTTATCGGCAACATATTGAATTGCTTAAGCCATTTTTATAAATAAACATAAAAAGCAGCCTTTAGCACTATTTTAGATCAAGTTATAAGGGCTACCTAATTATCAATTGATTTATTAAACTAACAGACCGCTATTAAGGCTTTATTAATACACTTGAAATATAATTTAACGTTATAAAGGTAAAAAACCAATATCATCCTTTGACCTAGTTTAGCATTCCCCCTAAAATTGACCCCTAAATTTATTATGTAAGCTGAAATAAAGATGGCGACTAAAAAACCTGAAAACTTAAGTTTCGAACAAGCACTAGAAGAATTATCTACAATCGTTAGTGACATGGAACAAGGTGACTTATCGCTTGAGCAATCGTTAAAGCAATTTGAGCGTGGAATTGCATTAGCAAGTGCTTCATCAGGTAAATTACAGCAAGCAGAACAAAAAGTATCAATTTTGATGGGGAATGGCGAAAAGTCAGTTCTTACGAATTTTGATAATGATATGGAATAGCTGTGAGCATAAATAATTATATCGAACGTGCTCAAAAAGATGTAGTAGCGACCTTACAACAGCATTTTAAACAGCCTCTCGATACTGAAGAAACAGTCAAGAACGCCACCCAGTATGGATTATTTAATGGCGGTAAAAGATTACGTCCATTTTTAGTTTATGCTACAGGTAAAATGCTCGGTGCAAACCAGCAAGACTTACATGTACTTGCAGCTGCAATTGAGTGTATCCATAGCTATTCGCTAGTTCATGATGATTTGCCCGCTATGGACGATGACGACTTACGCCGTGGCCGCCCTACTTGCCATATAGAATTTGGCGAGGCAAATGCAATTTTAGCCGGTGATGCCCTACAAACACTCGCCTTTGAGCTTATTGCGAATCACAAATTTACATGCTCGTCGCAAACACAAGTAAAAATGATTGCTACGCTTGCCAACGCATCAGGCCTTGAGGGCATGGTAGGCGGACAAGGTCTTGACATAGCAGCAACAGATAAAGTAATTACCGTACAAGAGCTTGAGCGAATACATAAGCTAAAAACCGGAGCTTTAATTAATTGTGCAATTACACTTGGTGCACTGTGCAGTGAAAAGGCAGATCAACAAACCTTAGAAAATTTAAGCATTTTTGGGTATGCTATAGGGCTGGCGTTTCAAGTACACGACGACATTTTAGATGTTGAAGGCGATACGGTTACTTTAGGTAAACCACAAGGCTCCGATATTGCCGCGAATAAAGCGACATATCCGGCGTTATTAGGTATGCTAGGCGCTAAAGAAAAGGCGCAAAATTTAATACAACAAGCCCATGAAGCGTTGGCAAATATAGATGCTGACACAACACTTCTTGCGTCGCTAGCAAATTACCTAATTGAGCGTGACCACTAATTTTTGCTCATACGTATTGCAATTAGCACTGACATTATTACTCAACATTAATTATTCGTAAAAGCTTTGAATGAATTAATGTTAGCGAAGGATATATATAAAACCATGACACTTGATAGTAGCAAGTATCCATTACTTAATTTGGTTGACGAGCCAGCCCAATTGCGTGACTTAGCGCAAGACAAACTCCCTGCATTTAGCAATGAGCTGCGCGATTATTTACTCAACTCAGTATCGCAAAGTAGCGGTCATCTAGCGTCTGGTTTAGGGACGGTTGAACTAACCGTTGCGCTACATTATGTTTATAACACTCCAGACGATCGCCTAGTTTGGGATGTGGGTCACCAAGCTTATCCACATAAAATCCTTACAGGTCGTCGCGACCAAATGCACACTATTCGCCAAAAAGACGGTTTGCACCCTTTTCCTTTTCGCGATGAAAGCCAATACGATACGTTTAGCGTAGGCCATTCAAGCACCTCTATTTCAGCTGCCTTAGGTATGTCTATTGCCGCCCAAAAAGAAGGCAAAGGTCGAAAATCTGTAGCCATTATTGGTGACGGAGCTATCACCGCAGGCATGGCATTTGAAGCGATGAATCATTTAGGTGATGTAAAATCAGACATGCTTATTATTTTAAATGATAACGAAATGTCGATTTCAGAAAATGTTGGCGCATTAACAAATCACTTTGCCCGAATTTTATCAGGTAGCTTTTATACTAACATTCGTGAAGGCAGTAAAAAGTTACTCTCAGGTGTGCCTCCGGTAAAGCAACTTGCCAGTAAAATGGAAGAGCACATTAAGGGCATGATGATCCCGGGGACCTTCTTTGAAGAATTAGGCCTAAATTACATAGGCCCAATTGATGGTCACGATGTAAACATGCTTGTAGATACATTACGTAATATGCGTAATTTAAAAGGCCCACAGCTTTTACATATAAAAACGCAAAAAGGTAAGGGCTACAAACCGGCTGAAGCCGATCCTATTGGCTACCATGGTGTACCAAAATTCGACCCAAGCACAACTAGCCTGCCTAAATCTAAACCTAGCGCTGCTACTTTTTCAAAAGTTTTTGGCGATTGGTTATGCGACATGGCAAAGCAAGACAGCAAGTTAATGGCTATTACGCCAGCAATGCGCGAAGGCTCTGGCATGGTACGTTTTTCTAAAGAGTTTCCAGATCAATACTTTGATGTGGCCATTGCAGAGCAGCATGCAGTTACTTTAGCGGCTGGTTTTGCTTGTGAAGGTTTAAAACCTGTTGTTGCTATTTACTCGAGCTTTTTACAACGTGCGTATGACCAATTAATACATGATGTTGCACTGCAAAACTTACCTGTATTATTTGCCATTGACCGCGCTGGTATTGTTGGAGCCGATGGTGAAACTCACCAAGGTGCGTACGATTTAAGCTTTATGCGCTGTATTCCAAATATGGTAATTATGGCACCAAGCGACACCAACGAATGCCGCCAAATGCTATACACCGGTTATAAAGCAAACTGCCCTGTTGCAGTTCGTTACCCTCGAGGTAGCGCAGGTACTGCAGACATTGGAAGCACTATGCAACTGCTTGAAATAGGTAAGGCAGATACAATTAAGAAAGGCAGTAAAATTGCAATTTTATCATTTGGTACATTACTTGATAATGCACAGCTTGCTGCTAACGAATTAGATGCAACGCTTGTTAATATGCGTTTTATTAAACCACTTGATACTGCACTTTTAAATGAGCTTTCTACTAGCCACGATACCTTTGTTACGCTTGAAGATAACGCGATTGCTGGCGGTGCCGGCTCTGCAGTTAATGAATACTTGGCAACGCAAAAGGCTGATATTAATATCCTTAACTTAGGTATTCCTGATGAATTTATTAAACATGGCACACAAGATGAAATGCACGATGAAATGGGATTAGGCGAGCAAGGAATATTAAACGCTATTAAGGCGTTTATCGCTTAAGCTATTTACTTAGTTTATTAAAAAGGAGCCTCAAGGCTAATGCCGATCAGTTAAGAAAATGACCGGTTGACCGATCCAAACGATCATGCAAAATCCGTAGTTAGGAAACTAACTACGGATTTTTTTGTGAATATAGAACAAGCACTGCAAGCAACACTT